>NZ_PTRV01000004.1:0-325645 GCF_002965285.1 Escherichia sp. MOD1-EC5990
CATTAAGTCACCTGTTTTGTGTTGAGGTGAGAATATCACCTTTAATCAGGTGGCCAAATTTACTGTGCCACTACAAAATTCTGTCGAACTGGGGTATACCCGCAATTATACCCACACAATGGGGTTGATGTGGGGGGAATCTGGTTGAGTTCGGTAGAATTGATTTGGAGGCAGAACGCTTAAATTGTGGCGTTCTGAAACGAAAAACGGACCTCCGTGGAGGTCCGTTGATATGAATTTTGGTGCCCGGACTCGGAATCGAACCAAGGACACGGGGATTTTCAATCCCCTGCTCTACCGACTGAGCTATCCGGGCAACGGGGCGCATTAAACCTGATTCGCCTCGTCTCGTCAATCAAATTTCTTCAATTTACTGCAGACTGCACAATCTATCATCACTTTGTCGCTATTGCACGCACTGTCAGGCAAACCAGGCGGTCCAGGCTGCGGAAAGCGGCATTGCCAGAAGGAGTGCTGGAAGCATGTTGACCACCGGGAACATTTTAATGCCACAGATGCGTAAGCCGGTTGCCAGCAGCAATAAACCGCCCACGGCGCTGAAGTCTGCCATCATCGACGGTGTGGTCAGCGGTAATATCAGTGCGGCAGCCCACGCCAGCGTTAACTGGATGATCAGTAATGGAATGCTAATCACCGATACCGCGATGCCCAGTGAGCAGGCGAAGATCATTGCCGTAAAAAAATCAAGAAATGACTTGGCGATTAAAATACTCGGATCGCCGGTCATACCTTCGTTCATCGCACCGAAGATCCCGGTGCCGCTGGCGCAAAACAGGACAATAATCGCGACAAAATTCTGAATAAAAGATTCATGCGCTGGCTTCTTACGTGAGTGACGAAACAGATTTTGTGCTTTGGCGACTGCTGTATTGACACCTTTCTCCAGCAAACAAATTTCGCCAATTAGAGCGCCAAGTAGCGTAGCTAAAACCATCGCTGGAAGGTTGGCGCATTTCACCACCAGTAAAATACCAATCCCCAGCGATGCCAGACCAAAAATAGATGTCATGGAGACGCGGATACGTTCCGGTAAACGTTGGCTGAGCAGAGCGCCGATAACGCCACCCAGTAAGACTGCACTCGCGTTGATAAAAGGGCCGATGACCACAAGAGTTCCTGTTAACTGTATTGTTTGATTTTCTTATTATGAACTTTTTGCCTTGTTGATGGCTTGTTTGGTCGCAAAGTCCTGGCTTGCACGCTTTAGCGAAAGGTGCCATGATTGCGCGAATTTTCTCCTCTCTGTACGGAGTTTGCCCGATGCACGCCACCTCCTTACATTCTCTCGCTTATCGCCGTTTCGCGCGAAACTCCTCCCTTTTTCTGCTCATGCGGTGAAGTTAACGCACGCTCACTGCAGGACAACAGTAAAATCAGAGCGTTTCTGCTTTTACTGATGTCTGGCGGTCGGAGCTGGTGACCAGTTTGACCCATATCTCGTGGGGCAGGGTTTTTCACCTTGTCCGGTATTCTTACTTCCCCGAAACGGGTTTTGCACTTATGAAATCAATGAATATTGCCGCCAGTAGTGAACTGGTATCCCGACTTTCTACTCATCGCCGCGTGGTGGCGTTGGGAGATACTGATTTTACGGACGTCGCGGCAGTCGTCATTACCGCTGCGGATAGCCGCAGTGGCATTCTTGCGTTGCTTAAGCGCACCGGTTTTCATCTACCGGTGTTTTTGTATTCCGAACATGTTGTTGAATTACCCGCGGGCGTTACGGCGGTAATCAACGGCAACGAGCAGCAGTGGCTGGAGCTGGAATCCGCAGCCTGTCAGTATGAAGAGAATTTGCTGCCACCGTTTTATGACACGCTGACGCAGTACGTTGAGATGGGCAACAGCACCTTTGCTTGCCCTGGGCATCAACATGGTGCGTTCTTTAAAAAGCATCCTGCTGGTCGTCATTTTTATGATTTCTTTGGCGAGAACGTCTTTCGTGCCGATATGTGTAACGCCGACGTGAAACTGGGCGATTTGCTTATTCATGAAGGTTCGGCGAAGGATGCACAGAAATTCGCAGCCAAAGTCTTTCATGCCGATAAAACCTATTTTGTGCTGAACGGCACATCGGCAGCGAATAAAGTGGTGACGAATGCGCTATTAACGCGTGGCGATCTGGTGCTCTTCGACCGTAACAACCATAAGTCGAATCATCATGGTGCGTTGATTCAGGCGGGGGCGACGCCGGTCTATCTGGAAGCTTCACGTAACCCGTTTGGTTTCATTGGCGGTATTGATGCGCACTGTTTTAATGAAGAGTATCTGCGCCAGCAAATTCGCGACGTTGCGCCAGAAAAAGCAGACCTGCCGCGTCCGTTTCGCCTGGCGATTATTCAGCTGGGAACCTATGACGGCACTGTCTATAACGCCCGACAGGTGGTCGATACCGTTGGGCATCTGTGTGATTACATTCTGTTTGATTCCGCGTGGGTCGGTTACGAACAGTTTATCCCGATGATGGCAGATAGCTCGCCGCTGCTGTTAGAGCTTAACGAAAACGATCCGGGGATCTTTGTGACGCAGTCGGTGCATAAACAGCAGGCGGGCTTCTCGCAGACATCGCAGATCCATAAAAAAGATAACCATATTCGCGGGCAGGCGCGTTTTTGCCCGCATAAGCGGTTAAATAATGCCTTTATGCTCCATGCTTCTACCAGCCCGTTCTATCCGCTGTTTGCCGCGCTGGACGTTAACGCCAAAATTCATGAAGGGGAGAGTGGGCGTCGGCTGTGGGCGGAGTGCGTTGCGTTGGGGATTGAAGCGCGCAAGGCGATTCTTGCGCGCTGTAAGCTGTTCCGCCCGTTTATTCCACCCGTTGTTGATGGCAAATTGTGGCAGGATTATCCGACGTCAGTGTTAGCCAGCGACCGTCGTTTTTTCAGTTTTGAGCCGGGGGCGAAGTGGCACGGCTTTGAAGGATATGCCGCGGAGCAGTATTTTGTCGATCCGTGTAAGCTGTTACTGACCACACCAGGTATTGATGCTGAAACCGGTGAATATAGCGACTTTGGCGTTCCGGCGACGATTCTGGCGCATTATCTGCGTGAGAACGGTATTGTGCCGGAGAAGTGCGATCTCAACTCCATTCTGTTCTTATTAACGCCGGCGGAAAGCCACGAGAAGCTGGCACAACTGGTGGCGATGCTGGCGCAGTTTGAACAGCATATTGAGGATGACTCACCGCTGGCGGAGGTGTTGCCGAGCGTTTATAACAAATATCCGGTGCGCTATCGCGACTACACTTTGCGCCAGTTGTGTCAGGAGATGCATGATCTGTATGTCAGTTTCGACGTCAAAGACCTACAAAAAGCGATGTTCCGCCAGCAGAGTTTCCCGTCAGTGGTGATGAATCCCCAGGATGCGCATAGCGCTTATATTCGCGGTGAAGTGGAGTTGGTGCGGATTCGTGATGCCGAAGGGCGAATTGCGGCAGAAGGGGCTTTGCCTTATCCCCCTGGCGTGCTTTGCGTGGTGCCTGGGGAAGTCTGGGGCGGGGCTGTCCAGCGTTATTTCCTTGCGCTGGAAGAAGGGGTGAATTTGCTGCCAGGTTTTTCACCGGAGCTGCAAGGTGTCTATAGCGAAACCGATTCGGATGGTATGAAACGGTTGTACGGGTATGTGTTGAAGTAAGAATAAAAAAACGGGTCACCTTCTGGCGACCCGTTTTTCTTTGCGTAATTAGTGGCTAACCGTCTGTGTGCCTGTCGGGACACGAACGTGTTTATATTTGAACATCGCCATGAACGCGAAGGCCAGAATCACGGAGTAACCTGCGAAAATCAGCCATACGGTCTGCCAGTCGGTAATGCCGTTTTGGGTGTACATCTCAACCACTTTACCGCTCACGATGCCGCCGAGGATACAGCCGAAGCCGTTAGTCATCATCAGGAACATCCCCTGCGCACTGGCGCGAATTGCCGGGCTAACTTCTTTTTCGACAAACACCGAACCAGAGATGTTGAAGAAGTCGAATGCGCAACCGTAAACGATCATCGACAGTACCAGCAGCACGGTACCGAACGGAGTCGGGTCGCCGTAAGCAAACAGCGCAAAACGCAGGATCCACGCCACGATACTGATCATCATTACGTTCTTAATACCGTAGCGGCTTAAGAAGAACGGGATGGTCAGAATGAACAGGGTTTCAGAGATCTGCGAAATCGACATGATGATTGACGCATGCTGCACGATGAAGCTGCTGGCAAACATCGGATCTTTGTCGAAGCTGTGCAGGAAGGTATTACCGAACATGTTGGTAATCTGCAGTTCCGCGCCCAGCAGCATTGAGAAGATGAAGAAGATTGCCATACGCTTGTTTTTAAACAGCGCGAATGCGTCGAGGCCCAGCAGGGTTGTCCAGCTCTGATTCGCTTGCTGTTTAGCAACCGGAATATGCGGCAGAGTCAGGGTAAACAGAACCAGAATGGCGGAAAGGGCTGCGCCAATATATAGCTGCATGTGGCTTAATTCGAAGCCGGACAGGCTCACCACCCACATTGCCATGATAAAGCCGATGGTGCCCCAGATACGGATTGGCGGGAAGTCAGTAACGATATCCATCCCGGCATTTTGCAGGCGATAGTAAGAGATGGTGTTGATTAACCCAAGCGTTGGCATATAAGCAAACGAGTTAATCAATATCACAAGGAACATCGCTTCCGGCGTCGTGACCTGTGCTGCCATGAACAGCGTGATAGCGCCAATGGTGTGGCAAATGGCATATACCCATTTCGCACTTAACCATTTGTCGGCCACAATCCCCAGCAGCGCAGGCATAAAGACCGCGGCGATACCCAGTGAGCTATAAACTGCGCCAATAGAAGCACCGTCAAACTTCAGGGTAACAAACATATAGGAACCGAGGGTCGTCAGCCAACTTCCCCACAGACAGAACTGCAGAAAAGAGAGGATTTTCAGCTGCAGCTTAAGATTCATGTTAATTTCCTCACATCGTGATGCGGATGAGTGTTTGAAAAAGCACATTTGACCGTGCGAGATGATGCGATTCTATCAACTTCGCAGACTGGTTTTTTGTTACCTGTGGCAAATAATTGCAAACATTCCCAATTTGCAAAACGAAATTGTGATGTGGATAGCATTTTTGCCCCTGAGCATCGTCAGGGGCGGTAAGTGGAATTATCGGCGGCGGTAAGATTTTTGCGCCGTGTTCACTTTATAAAGATAACGGCGAGATTCCGCAGAGGGATGGCGGGTCGTCAGCGTCTGATAAACATCGCCCGGCGTCATGGTGTTAATAATATTAGCCGCCTGAATCTTATCATTCGAAAAGACTCGCAGCACGCTGCCTGCGCCGCCGTTATAGGCGGTGATGACGGCATAACGCCGCGACGTTGGGTTATCAATTCCGCCAAGATAAACATTATTCAGCATCGCCAGATACGCGGTGCCGGTATCAATATTGCTGGCAGGATCAAACAAGAAACTGCGGCTCGGCGTGCCGGATTTCCCCTGCGAGCGGAACACATCTTTCCCGGCAGTATGTTGTACCACCTGCATTAATCCCAGCGCGTCGGAACGGCTAACCGCATACGGGTTAAAGGAAGATTCGGTCTGCATAATAGCGAGAATCAGCGACTCATCAACGCCATATTTCCGTGATGCCTGGCGGACCATACCGAGATATTTGTGCGCACGTTTATCAAGGTGGTTCGGCACCATGTTAATGGTGACGCTGTAGATGATACGCAGCCCGTTGCTGCGGCTCTTCAGACGGTTTTTCAGCAGATAATCCGCGAAGTTGCTCGCGCGACCTTCCCAGCGAATCGGCTGCCCGGTGTTGTCCACCACCTGACCGTAAAGGAAAGGTTCTTTCGAAATCGTAATATCATCAACGTCGGAATAGAGATCGACCGAACTTGGATCGTCACCCATCAGCAACGTTTTGATAATTGCCCGGCGCAAGTGTGCGGCAGGTTCTGTCCCGGCGATGGTTTCGATAGTGATCGTACCGTCATCGAAGTTGATGTGGCTGCGGGTCTGATATTGATCGGTGTATTTCACATAGTCCTTAGGACCGGCGATCACCACCTCTTTGAATCCCCAGATGTTCTCAATATTGTGGGCAAATTGCCCCATCAGAATATCAAAACCGTTGGTATCTTTGACCCAGGCTTCGTTATAGGTATCGCCTTTTTTGGTCGTCGAACAGGAGATGAGCAACGGCGCAATCAAAGCCAGCGCGAGATATTTTTTCATCATTCCGGGTGCGTGTTGTGTTTGTTTTTATGCAAGTTGCCGGAGACGTGCTCCGGCACTGTTTTTATTTTTTATCTTCCGGCGTATAGCCCTCGATATGTACCTCTTTACCCTCGAACAGGAAGTTGACCATCTCCTGCTCCAGCAGCTTGCGGTGCTCGGCATTCATCATGTTGAGTTTCTTTTCATTAATCAGCATGGTTTGTTTGTGCTGCCACTGCGCCCAGGCTTCTTTGGAGATCTCGTTATAGATGCGTTTTCCCAGCTCGCCGGGGTACAGCTGAAAATCCTGGCCTTCTGCTTCACGTTGCAGGAAAGTACAAAAAATCGTTCTGCTCATAAATCATCCTCTTTATCGACTCACGCGCTAAACCGGCGCGCCAGTGCGTAACTGCTGTAACAAACGCTCCACGGGAGCCGCCAGGCCAACTGACGGCGGTTGCGCTAAGTTATACCAGAGCGCATTGCCTTCATCCATGCAGCCGGTGAATGACGACACGGGAAGCCACATAGGCACAATATCTAAGTGGAAATGGCTGAAGGTATGGCGAAACGCGGTCAGCTGCGTCAGGTTATCGGCAGCAATCTGCCGTTGCGCCAGCCATTGCCGCAAACTTTCTTCATCGGCAAACTGCGGGAAACAGTATAAACCGCCCCACAATCCGCTCGGCGGACGCTGCGCCAGAAATACTTCATCTTTGTGCTGTAACAGCAGAAAGTAGCCGGTGCGCTCCGGTAGCGTCTGTTTCGGTTTTTTGCCCGGATAAAGCGACCAGCTATTGTTGGCGGCGGCAATACATCCGTTTTGTAGCGGACAGAGCGAACATTTCGGTTTCGAACGCGTACAAATCATCGCGCCCAAATCCATCATCGCCTGGTTAAACCGTTCCACGCCAACCGCGGGCGTCACCTGCTCGCTTAAACTCCATAGTTTGTTCTCGACCTCTTTTTTCCCAGGCCAGCCGCTTACAGCATAGCAGCGCGCCAGCACCCGTTTGACGTTACCGTCGAGAATCGGAAAGTGCTTACCCAGAGAAAGCGAGAGAATCGCGCCTGCGGTGGAACGCCCGACGCCCGGCAGTGCTGCAACTTCCTCAAAGGTTTCCGGGAATTTACCGCCGTGTAAGGCCGCCACTTGTTGTGCCGCTTTATGTAGGTTGCGCGCGCGGGCGTAATAGCCAAGCCCGGTCCACAAGTGGAGAACTTCGTCCAGCGGCGCATTGGCGAGATCGGTCACCGTCGGGAAGCGCGCCATAAAGCGTTCAAAATAGGGGATAACGGTCGCAACCTGAGTTTGTTGCAACATCACTTCTGAGAGCCATACTTTGTAGGGCGTCTTGTCAATTTGCCAGGGCAGAGATTTTCGCCCGTATTTATCGTACCAGTCCAGAACCTGGGCTGAAAATTGCGACGCTTGCATGGTCACCGAATTCACTGTTGTTGGGGGCAAGATTGCAGCACAGCGACGGCAGGGTGTAAACCGGAACTTTCCGCAGCCACGGCCTTATCATGCTTGCATCCGGCAACTAACTTTGGATAATGCCCGTTTTCAGAACACTTTCACAAGCGACTAAATCTTTATGAAAAACGACGTCATCTCACCGGAATTTGATGAAAACGGCCGCCCACTGCGCCGTATCCGTAGTTTTGTGCGCCGCCAGGGGCGACTGACCAAAGGCCAGGAACATGCGCTGGAAAACTACTGGCCGGTGATGGGCGTTGAGTTCAGCGAAGATATGCTGGATTTCCCTGCGCTTTTTGGCCGTGAAGCGCCGGTGACGCTTGAGATTGGTTTTGGCATGGGGGCGTCGCTGGTGGCAATGGCTAAAGATCGCCCTGAGCAGGACTTCCTCGGCATTGAAGTGCATTCACCAGGCGTTGGTGCGTGCCTGGCTTCTGCGCATGAAGAAGGCTTAAGCAACCTGCGCGTGATGTGTCATGATGCGGTTGAAGTGCTACACAAAATGATTCCTGACAATTCATTGCGCATGGTGCAGCTCTTTTTCCCTGACCCGTGGCACAAAGCGCGCCATAATAAACGCCGTATCGTTCAGGTGCCGTTTGCCGAACTGGTAAAAAGCAAACTGCAACTGGGTGGCGTATTCCATATGGCGACCGACTGGGAACCTTATGCGGAACATATGCTTGAAGTGATGTCTTCTATTGACGGTTATAAAAACCTGTCAGAGAGCAATGATTACGTACCGCGTCCGGCATCACGTCCGGTGACGAAATTTGAACAACGTGGTCATCGTCTTGGTCACGGAGTATGGGACTTAATGTTCGAGAGGGTGAAATAATGGCAAAGAACCGTAGCCGTCGTCTGCGTAAAAAAATGCACATCGACGAATTCCAGGAATTAGGATTTTCGGTGGCATGGCGATTCCCGGAAGGTACATCGGAAGAACAGATTGATAAAACCGTTGATGACTTTATTAACGAGGTTATCGAACCGAACAAACTGGCCTTTGACGGCAGCGGTTATCTGGCCTGGGAAGGTCTGATCTGCATGCAGGAAATCGGCAAATGCACCGAAGAACATCAGGCGATTGTGCGTAAGTGGCTGGAAGAGCGCAAACTGGATGAGGTACGCACCAGCGAACTTTTCGACGTTTGGTGGGACTAAGAAAGCATACGGGCGATGACAAATGCAAAACTGTCTGATGCGCTACGCTTATCAGGCCTGGAAAGATGCACAATCGAGTAGGCCGGATAAGGCGTTTACGCCGCATCCGGCATGGATGACATGTACTTTGTTATCAATCTGGGGCCAGCAAATGCTGGCCTGATTTGTTCTTGAGGGAAGACTATGATGCGCAAAATGCTGCTGGCGGCAGCACTTTCAGTGACGGCGATGACCGCTCACGCCGACTACCAGTGCAGCGTCACGCCGCGTGACGATGTGATTGTCAGCCCGCAAACCGTGCAGGTGAAGGGCGAAAACGGCAATCTGGTGATCACGCCAGACGGCAACGTGATGTATAACGGTAAGCAATATGCCCTGAACGCCGCCCAGCGCGAGCAGGCGAAGGATTATCAGGCTGAACTGCGTAGCACGCTGCCGTGGATTGATGAAGGCGCGAAAAGCCGCGTCGAGAAAGCCCGTATTGCGCTGGATAAAATTATCGTTCAGGAGATGGGCGAAAGCAGCAAAATGCGCAGCCGTCTGACCAAACTTGATGCGCAGCTGAAAGAGCAGATGAACCGCATTATCGAAACGCGCAGCGATGGCCTGACGTTCCACTATAAAGCCATTGATCAGGTTCGCGCCGAAGGCCAGCAATTAGTGAATCAGGCAATGGGCGGAATTTTACAGGACAGCATTAATGAAATGGGCGCGAAAGCGGTGCTGAAAAGCGGTGGTAACCCATTACAGAATGTGCTGGGAAGCCTGGGCGGTCTGCAATCCTCAATCCAGACCGAATGGAAAAAGCAGGAAAAAGACTTCCAGCAGTTTGGCAAAGATGTCTGTAGCCGCGTTGTGACTCTGGAAGATAGCCGCAAAGCCCTGGTCGGGAATTTAAAATAATCCTCTATTTTAAGACGGCATAATACTTTTTTATGCCGTTTAATTCTTCGTTTTGTTACCTGCCTCTAACTTTGTAGATCTCCAAAATATATTCACGTTGTAAATTGTTTAACGTCAAATTTCCCATACAAAGCTAAGGGATAATGCGTAGCGTTCACGTAACTGGAGGAATGAAATGGAGTTTTTCAAAAAGACGGCACTTGCCGCACTGGTTATGGGTTTTAGTGGTGCAGCATTGGCATTACCCAATATCACCATTTTAGCAACCGGCGGGACCATTGCCGGTGGTGGTGACTCCGCAACCAAATCTAACTACACAGCGGGTAAAGTTGGCGTAGAAAATCTGGTTAATGCGGTGCCGCAACTGAAGGACATTGCGAACGTTAAAGGCGAGCAGGTAGTGAATATCGGCTCCCAGGACATGAACGATAATGTCTGGCTGACACTGGCGAAAAAAATTAACACCGACTGCGATAAAACCGACGGCTTCGTCATTACTCACGGTACCGACACGATGGAAGAAACCGCTTACTTCCTCGACCTGACGGTGAAATGCGACAAACCGGTGGTGATGGTCGGCGCAATGCGCCCGTCCACGTCCATGAGCGCAGACGGTCCATTCAACCTGTATAACGCGGTAGTGACCGCAGCTGATAAAGCCTCCGCTAATCGTGGCGTGCTGGTGGTGATGAACGACACCGTACTGGACGGTCGCGATGTCACCAAAACCAACACCACCGACGTAGCGACCTTCAAGTCTGTTAACTACGGTCCTCTGGGTTACATTCACAACGGTAAGATTGACTACCAACGTACCCCGGCACGTAAGCATACCAGCGACACGCCGTTCGATGTCTCTAAGCTGAATGAACTGCCGAAAGTCGGCATCGTTTATAACTACGCTAACGCATCCGATCTTCCGGCTAAAGCACTGGTAGATGCGGGCTATGATGGCATCGTCAGCGCTGGTGTGGGTAACGGTAACCTGTATAAATCCGTGTTCGACACTCTGGCGACCGCCGCGAAAAACGGCACTGCAGTAGTGCGTTCTTCCCGCGTACCGACGGGCGCTACCACTCAGGATGCCGAAGTGGATGATGCGAAATATGGCTTCGTGGCCTCTGGCACGCTGAACCCGCAAAAAGCGCGCGTTCTGCTGCAACTGGCTCTGACGCAAACCAAAGATCCGCAGCAGATCCAGCAGCTCTTCAATCAGTACTAATCACCTCGCCCCGGTATCGTGCCGGGGTTTTTCACTTCAGACTCACGTCCATTGCCAATTTTCATCACCCTAATGATAATCACCGGAATAAATTATTCCGCGCGAGGGTTTTCGGGTGAAAAAGCAATGGATTGTTGGCACGGCGCTGCTTATGTTGATAACTGGTAATGCCTGGGCAGATGGCGAACCGCCAACTGAAAATATCTTAAAAGATCAATTCAAAAAGCAGTATCACGGCATTCTCAAGCTTGATGCCATCAGCTTAAAAAATCTTGATGCTAAGGGTAATCAGGCCACCTGGTCAGCGGAAGGCGATGTCTCTTCCAGTGACGATCTCTATACCTGGGTCGGTCAGTTGGCAGATTACGAACTGCTCGAACAGACCTGGACGAAAGATAAACCGGTAAAATTCTCGGCGATGTTAACCAGTAAAGGAACGCCCGCGTCTGGCTGGTCGGTGAACTTTTACTCTTTTCAGGCGGCAGCCAGCGATCGTGGGCGGGTGGTCGACGATATCAAAACGAATAATAAATATCTGATCGTGAATAGCGAAGATTTCAATTATCGCTTTAGTCAGCTTGAATCAGCGTTGAATACCCAGAAGAACTCGATTCCTGCGCTGGAAAAGGAAGTGAAAGCGCTTGATAAGCAAATGGTGGCGGCGCAGAAAGCAGCGGATGCATATTGGGGAAAAGATGCAAACGGTAAGCAAATGACCCGCGAAGACGCATTTAAAAAAATTCACCAACAGCGTGATGAGTTTAATAAACAGAACGATAGCGAGGCGTTCGCGGTTAAATATGACAAAGAGGTTTATCAACCGGCGATTGCGGCATGTCATAAACAGAGTGCAGAGTGTTATGAAGTGCCGATTCAGCAGAAGCGAGATTTCGATATCAACGAACAACGGCGACAGACTTTTCTGCAATCACAAAAACTTAGCCGTAAATTGCAGGATGACTGGATAACGCTCGAAAAAGGGCAATATCCGTTAACGATGAAAGTTTCAGAAATAAACAGTAAAAAAGTCGCGATTTTGATGAAAATTGACGATATCAACCAGGCTAATGAACGCTGGAAAAAAGATACCGAACAATTGCGGCGCAATGGGGTGATTAAGTAATTTTTGCGATGACGCAAGAGTTGTAGCCGGATGTTGCGTACATGCCGCATCCGGCAATACAAATTTACTCAGCCAGAAAAAGCTCCAGCAGCGAATTTAAAAACAACTTCCCATGTTCCGTTATCTGCCAGTAATCCGCACATTCTGTGAGATAACCCTGAGCAATAGCCTCGTCTAACTGAGGGCGAATAACCTCTTCTGAAAGGCCAGTATACTGGCTAAACTCCACGCGCGGCGCGGCTTCCAGCAGACGGAAGCGATTCATAAAGAACTCAAACGGCTTATCTGCGGTTTCAACATCGCGCTGGCTTTCCAGATACCGCCCCTGCATAAAACCACGCGGATGACGCGTTTTGGTGGTACGCAGAATGCGCCCATCCGGGAAGGTGACTTTGCCGTGCGCGCCGCAGCCAATACCGATGTAGTCACCAAATCGCCAGTAGTTGAGATTGTGCTGGCACTGATAACCTGGTTTGGCGTAAGCGGATGTTTCATACTGCTGATAGCCCGCTGCGGTTAATAACTGATGCCCCTGTTCGAAAATATCCCACAGCGCGTCATCGTCCGGCAGTACAGGAGGGCGCGAGCCAAACAGCGTATTAGGTTCGATGGTTAGCTGATACCAGGAAAGATGCGGCGGATTCAGTTCAATAGCCTGGCGTAGATCGCCAAGCGCCTCTTCCAGTGATTGATCCGGTAGCCCATGCATCAAATCGAGGTTAAAGCTACGTAACCCTAAACCGCTCGCCAGCTTCGCAGCTCGTTTCGCTTCTTGCGGGCCATGAATGCGCCCAAGTCGTTTCAGCTTTTCTTCGCTAAAACTCTGCACACCAATAGAGATGCGATTCACGCCAGCACGCTGATAATCAACAAAGCGATCGGCTTCTACCGTGCCTGGGTTCGCTTCCATGGTGATTTCTGCATCTGCTGCCAGCGGCAAACGCGCACGCACGCCGTCCAGCAGCGTTTGCATCGCCGGGCCAGAAAGCAGGCTCGGCGTACCGCCGCCAATAAAGATTGTCTGCACTTCACGGCCCTGAGCGTAAGCCACATCGTTGTCCAGATCGTTAAGCAGGTGCTGAACATAATCGTCGTGCGGCACTTCTCCTTTCAACGCGTGAGAGTTGAAATCGCAGTACGGACATTTCTGCACGCACCACGGGATGTGAATGTAGAGACTCAGCGGCGGTAATTTAACCATTTCGTAAAGCGTCCAACAGCAGTTTCAATGCCTGACCACGGTGGGAAATGGCGCTCTTTTCTTCGCGGGTCAGTTCGGCAGCAGTTTTACCTTCGGAAGGCACGAAGAAGATTGGATCATAACCAAAGCCGCCAGTACCCACCGGTTCACGAGTAATCACGCCCGGCCAGCTACCGTGGCACACCAGCGGAGTCGGATCTTCCGCGTGGCGCAGATATACCAGCACGCAGTGGAAACGCGCTTGACGTTGGTTGTCCGGTACGTCTTTTAGAGTTTCCAGCAGTTTTTGCAGATTTTTTTGATCGGTCGCGTCTTCACCGGAATAACGTGCGGAGTAAATCCCAGGCGCACCGCCAAGCACATCTACCGCCAGACCAGAGTCGTCGGCAATTGCCGGTAAACCGGTTACTTTTGCCGCGTGGCGTGCTTTCAGAATCGCGTTTTCGATAAAGGTCAGGCCGGTTTCTTCAGCGGAATCTACGCCGAGGTCTGTTTGGGCCACGATATCAAGACCGAAGTCGCTAAGCAGCGACGCCAGCTCACGCACTTTACCGGCATTGCCGGTTGCGAGGACAACTTTTTGCATAGGATACCTAATTAATTAACGCCGCGATTTCTGGCGGGATTTGTTGCGGATTAATGATTTTAATTTGTTTGTGGCGGCCAAGTTCGCCTTTCTCAATTACCACCTGGCTTTTGGCTACCCGGAATTGCTTGCCGAGAAACTTCACCAGATGGCTGTTGGCCTGGCCGTCAACCGGCGGCGCGGTAATGGCGACTTTTACTTCGTCGCCATGTAAACCGACAATAGAATCACGGCTGGCTTTCGGCTGAATATAAAGCCGTAAAACCAGACCGTCATCATTAACTGTTACGGCACTCATAACGCCATCCACAGCCCCGGTAGTAGCATATTTCCGGTCGCCTGCAGTACTTCTGCGACACCCATATTAATGACATACAGCAGCAGAACGAGGATCATCGGCGAGAAATCAATCCCCCCCATTGCTGGCAGCAGGCGGCGAATCGGGCGCAGCAGCGGATCGGCAAGCTGGATCAGCACGTATTCAATCGGGCTACGACCCTGGCTTACCCAGCTCATAATCGCCATCACCAGCAGGACCCAGAATATCAGCAGGCCGATGGTTTTCAGCAAAATCAGTAAACCAGCAATCCAAATGATCGGCAGGAAAGTCACGACTTTAAACAGCACGATGGCTTTGATAAAACTGAGAATATAGGCAACCAGCAGCGAGGCGCTGTCAATCGGTCCCATTGCCGGAATAACGCGGCGCAGTGGTCCGATAATCGGCTGCGTCACCTTCACCACAAACTGTGAGAAGGGGTTGTAAAAATCGCAATGAGCCCACTGCATCCAGATGCGTAATAACAGCACCATGGTATACAGCTCAATGACCGTTGAAAGCAGGAAAGTCAACGTATTCATGGCGTTCCTTTAATTCCTTATTTTTTAGAGTAATCACGCGCACCAAAAATTGCAGTGCCGATACGAACCATCGTGCTACCTGCCGCAATGGCGGCTTCCATATCGTCCGACATTCCCAGAGAGAGCGTGTCGATATGCGGGTAGCGCGTTTTCAGTCCGGCAAATGCTACAGCCATTTGGCGTGCAACTTCAAACTGCCTTACATATTCTGACTCAGGCGCAGGGATCGCCATCAGCCCGCGCAGACGTAAACGCGGTAGTTCAGCGACCGCAGCTGCCAGTTCGTCCAGTTCAGCCAGTTGAATCCCGGACTTACTGTTTTCATCACTAATATTAATTTGAATCAGTACGTTAAGATGGGGAAGTTCTGCCGGGCGCTGGTCGTTCAGACGGGTAGCGATGCGCAAACGGTCGATGGTATGACACCAGTCGAAATGCTCTGCCACCAGGCGGCTTTTATTAGACTGCAACGGGCCAATAAAATGCCATTCTAATCCTGTTACGCCCAGTTCCTGAAAGTGGCGAATTTTATCTACCCCTTCCTGAACATAGTTTTCACCAAATTGACGCTGCCCGGCATCAATGGCTTCTGCGATGGCGCTCGCAGGTTTTGTTTTACTGACTGCAAGCAGCGTTATTTCTTCTGGAGAACGACCGCAACGCGTTGCAGCCGCTGAGATTTTGTCCCGGACCTGTGCCAGGTTATGCGCAATATCGTTCATTTTCCGAGGATCTTAGTATGAATATGGAAGAAATTGTGGCCCTTAGTGTAAAGCATAACGTCTCGGATCTACACCTGTGCAGCGCCTGGCCCGCACGATGGCGTATTCGCGGGAGGATGGAAGCTGCGCCGTTTGATGCGCCGGACGTGGAAGAGCTATTGCGGGAGTGGCTGGATGACGATCAGCGGGCAATATTGCTGGAGAATGGTCAGTTAGATTTTGCCGTGTCGCTGGCGGAAAACCAGCGATTGCGCGGCAGTGCGTTCGCGCAACGGCAAGGTATGTCTCTGGCATTACGGTTGTTACCTTCGCACTGTCCACAGCTCGAACAGCTTGGTGCACCACCGTTATTGCCGGAATTACTCAAGAGCGAGAATGGCCTGATTCTGGTGACGGGGGCGACGGGGAGCGGCAAATCTACCACGCTGGCGGCGATGGTTGGCTATCTCAATCAACATGCCGATGCGCATATTCTGACGCTGGAAGATCCTGTGGAATATCTCTATGCCAGCCAGCGATGTTTGATCCAGCAGCGGGAGATTGGTTTGCACTGTATGACGTTCGCATCGGGGTTGCGGGCTGCATTGCGGGAAGATCCCGATGTGATATTGCTCGGAGAGCTGCGTGACAGCGAGACAATCCGTCTGGCGCTGACGGCGGCAGAAACCGGGCACCTGGTGCTGGCAACTTTACATACGCGTGGTGCCGCGCAGGCAGTTGAGCGACTGGTGGATTCATTTCCTGCGCAGGAAAAAGATCCCGTGCGTAATCAACTGGCCGGGAGCTTGCGGGCAGTGTTGTCACAAAAGCTGGAAGTGGATAAACAGGAAGGACGCGTGGCGCTGTTTGAATTGCTGGTTAACACACCCGCGGTGGGGAATTTGATTCGCGAAGGGAAAACCCACCAGTTACCACATGTTATTCAAACTGGGCAACAAGTGGGGATGTTAACGTTTCAGCAGAGTTATCAGCAGCGGGTGAAAGAAGGGCGCTTGTGACGTTGCTGTGTCTGATACGAATTGTAAACATGCCCGATGCGCAAGCTTATCGGGCCTACAAGGGAAGCGTAACTTTGAATTCGCACTCACCGTAGGTTGGATAAGGCGTTTACGCCGCATCCAACATGAAACAACGCGCACATTGTCAGAAATCTGTGCGCTAGTAAATCGCCTTAATATCCCTGCTCGAAGTAACTTTCGAGAATAATAACCGCAGAGGCAGAGTCGACTTTACCTTTGTTGAGCGCCCGATAGCCGCCCTGTTCGAACAGACCGGAGCGCGCTTCCACGGTGCTAAGCCGTTCATCATGGAGCTTAACTTCAACACCAAAACGGCCATGAATACGATTGGCGAATTTACGCGCCCGGGCAGTCAACGGTTGCTCGGTACCGTCCATATTCAGCGGCAAACCGACGATAATTTCGTCAGGTTGCCACTCTTTCAGTAAACGTTCGATGAGATTCCAGTCCGGTGTACCGTCCTGCGCTTTAATTGCGGGCAGTGGGCGAGCGGTGCCGGTAATGCGTTGTCCGACCGCTACGCCAATGCTTTTAGTGCCGAAATCGAAGGCGAGTAAGGTTCCACTCATCAGGCATGCCCTGCCACACCAGGCATGGTGAGAATATCCACACCAATCAGTTTTGCCGCATCGCGCCAGCGGTCGGCAATCGGCGTTTTGAACAGAATATTCAGATCTGCCGGGGCCGTTAGCCACGCGTTATCGAGAATTTCTTGTTCCAGTTGACCTTTCTCCCAGGAGGCATAGCCCAGAGCCACCAATACGTCAGACGGTTGTTTATCGGTGCCGAGCGTTTCCAGCACATCGCGGGAAGTGGTCATCACCGTGTTGTCTGAAATGCGAATGCTGGAAGCAAAATTGGAGGGTGGAGTATGCAAAATAAACCCACGATCTTCCGCCAGCGGGCCGCCGAGCATAACCGGTTTATCCAGACGGATTGATTCATCACGCGGCTCCGGCGTGATCTTCAGCTTTTCCAGAATCCCTTCAATTTTGAGATTTTCCAGTGGCTTGTTGACGATGATCCCCATTGCACCATTGGCATTATGTTCGCAAATGTAGACCACGGAACGACGGAAAATCGGATCCTGGAGAGCAGGCATGGCAATAAGAAAGTGATGCTGTAAATTCATTGTCAGAGGTTCTGTTTCCTGGTTCAAAAAAGCAACAGCGCCCAGTATGCGTGGAAAGAAGGGCGCTGTCACTCAGAGTCTCAACGAGATCCTTCTCGCTAAGGTGGGTTACTGCTGCTGTAAACGTGCTTCGATGGCATCCATTAACATTCCGGTGATCGACACCGGAAACTCTGCTTCAATCTCACGAATACAGGTTGGGCTGGTGACGTTAATTTCAGTCAGACGGTCGCCGATGATATCCAGACCAACAAAAATCAGCCCTTTTTCTTTCAGCGTCGGTCCGATCTGACGGGCGATTTTCCAGTCACTTTCCGTCAACGGACGAGGTTCCCCGCGACCACCGGCAGCCAGGTTACCACGGGTTTCGCCGCCTTGTGGAATACGTGCCAGGCAGTACGGTACAGGTTCGCCATCCACCACCAACACGCGTTTGTCGCCATCTTTAATGGCTGGCAGGTAATTTTGCGCCATGCAGTAGCGAGTGCCATGCTCAGTCAGGGTTTCGGCAATCACGCCGAGGTTTGGATCGCCTTCTTTCACGCGGAAAATCGACGCGCCGCCCATACCGTCAAGCGGTTTGAGAATGATGTCGCTGTGTTTCTCCCAGAACGCTTTCAGCTGTGCTTTATTGCGCGTAACCAGCGTTTCTGGCGTTAAGTCAGAGAACCAGGCGGTAAACAGTTTCTCGTTACAGTCGCGCAGGCTTTGCGGCTTGTTAACGATCAGCGTCCCTTTCTCTTCGGCACGTTCCAGAATATAGGTCGCGTAGATAAACTCGGTATCAAACGGCGGGTCTTTACGCATCAGGATCACATCGAGATCGGCCAGCGGCAGATCCTGTTCACCGACGAACGAAAACCACTCTTCGTAGTTCTGCTTCACGTTCAGCGTGCGGGTATGGGCGCGGGCTTCGCCATTGATCAAATACAGATCGCCCATCTCCATATAGTGAAGTTCGTAACCACGACGTTGTGCTTCCAGCAACATAGCGAAACTGGAATCTTTCTTGATGTTGATGCTTGCGATGGGGTCCATCACGATGCCGAGCTTGATCATTATTCTTCTCCGTTAGCCCAAATCGCCAAAACGCACTTGTAGCGCGGTAATGGCGGTGAGTGCAGTTGTCTCAGTACGCAAAACGCGAGGTCCCAACAGGATATCAGTAAATTGATAGCGGGCAGTCATGGCAATTTCATCTGCCGATAAACCGCCTTCCGGGCCAATTAGCAGGCGGACGCGTTCAACCGGTAACGGCAACGTATTGATGCTGTTACTGGCGCGCGGGTGAAGATTCAGTTTCAGTCCTTCATCCTGCTCTGCACACCAGGCTTCCAGATCCATCGCTGGACGGATTTCCGGCACCCGGTTACGACCACACTGCTCACAGGCAGCAATTGCAATCTTCTGCCACTGCTGGAGCTTCTTGTTCAGACGTTCACTATCCAGTTTAACGCCGCAACGCTCAGAAAAAAGTGGCGTAATGAGGCTTACACCGAGTTCGATCGATTTCTGGATCGTAAATTCCATTTTTTCGCCACGCGACATCACCTGACCGAGGTGAATATGCAGCGGAGATTCACGATCGTCGAGTTGGCCTTCCAGCACTTTCACTTCCACGCTTTTTTTGCTGGCGCTGGTAATTTCGGCGTCAAAGACCTGGTTGCTGCCGTCAAATAATTGCAACGCCTGCCCCGGCCCCATACGCAGTACGCGCCCGATATGGTTGGCGGCATCTTCGCAAAGCGCGATGTGAGAATGGCTGGTCAGTGGTTCAGGATGATAAATGCGGGGGATACGCATAGTTAAAAATCCGCGTCGTCTCCCCACGCGGTTGTACGCGTGGGGTAGGGGTTAACAAAAAGAATCCCGCTAGTGTAGGTTAGCTCTTTCGCGCCTGGCAAGCGCGTTGCACATACGGGTTATGATTGCCCTGCACCTTCGCGATGCGTTCATCGCGCTCGCACTCCCAGTCGGTAACCGGATACATCTTGTTCCATGCGTTAAACAGCTGCGTTTGCTGGCGAGAGAGTGTCAGGTTGTATTGGTCACGCATATAGAAGTAGGTGCGCGCAATGGCACCGCGTGCACGTGCTGGTGGCTCGGCGACTTTTTCTTTGAAATCGACCTTCATAGCGCATTGACCGTACTGGCCTTCGCCGCCATTCCACTGGCTGTACATAAAGTTGCCGCGATCGCCATTCACCTCGCCGACTGACGGTTGCAGGTTATGCATATCGCTTTCCATCTTGCGATAGACCGGATCTTTGGCACAGTTTTTACGTCCACCGTCCTGCCAGCACTGGCGCTGGTGACCGAACTGCCAGGCGGGAACAACGTGTTCCCACTCTACGCGGTTGGCGCGGTTTTCATTTTTGCGCACCTGATAGCCGCACGATTGCAGATCGACAACGCCTTTTTTGCCCTGCCAGTCAATTTTACATCCGCAGTAAAACGTACCCGGCGCGTCAGCGTGGATTTTTACCGCCGCGGCTTTCGCCTGAGAAAAACTATTGATACCTTCGGCCAACGTCGGGCCGGAAAATGCTGCGCTCAGTACCACCGCAGCAATAGACAAATAACGGTACATCACTTACTCCGTGTTAAAACGAGCCAGCAACGTAGCGAAAGTTGTTTTGGTATGCAATCAGCCAGATCAGGAAAGTTCCTGATAGTTCAGGTGGTTATTTTGCAATCAGCTGTTCACCGCAATGAACACAGCGATAGACGGCCTCGCCACGAACTACGCGATTATGGCGGCGTACGGTAAGCTGATGTTCCTGGCACTTGCAGCGGTAGGGGAAGGTGTTGCGACGCACGGATTGCAGTTCAAACTGGTGCGTACGACGAGCGGGAACGCCCAGCACGCTTTCCATCATCCATTTCCACTCTTTGCCATGTGGCGCTACGCGGCCGAAATGTTTCCATACCAGCAAATGTGCCAGTTCGTGTGGCACCACTTCTTCAATAAAGGCTTCGCTGTTTTCCAACAGTAAAACCGGATTGAGGCGAATTTCATAGCTTTCAAGCCAGGCTGTTCCGGCGGAGGTTCCGCGCTGGGTGTAAGAGAGTTTTGGCTCCGGGTAGTTACGCCCTAGCTTCAGGTTGGCCTGGGCGAGTTTTTCCCGCAGGCGACGCATAACGGCCTGTTGGATGGCGATAGGGAGACGGGATGTTTTCATAGCGGCAGAGGATAGAGCGAAGAAAAGATGACTGCAAGAGGTGGCTTCCTCCGCGACGGGAGGAAGCCTGAGGAGATTAATCGTGAGCGCCGATTTCGCGCAGTTTACGACCTTTCATCAGATTACGTTCAATATGTTCCAGCGAAACGTGTTTGGTTTCCGGTACCAGCCACAGTGTCAGCAGAATAAACAGTACGTTCAGAGCCGCATACACCCAGAAGGTGTTGGCGTTACCCAGCGTGTTGAGCATAGTCAGGAATGTTGCGCCGACGATCATGTTGGCAATCCAGTTGGTGGCGGTAGAGCAGGTGATGCCAAAATCGCGGCCTTTCAGCGGCTGAATTTCGGAGCACAGTACCCAAATCAGCGGACCGGCACTCATGGCAAAGCCGACAATAAACATCAACAGCATGGCGATGGCGAAATACTGCGCTGACGGAGAGTGGATACCGATATGCATCATTGTACCGAGTATGCCCATGCCAGCAGCCATCACCAGGAAGCCCAGCGTTAGCGTTGGTTTACGTCCCCAGCGGTCAACAAGGCCGATTGCGATAAAGGTGGCGAGTACGTTGGTGAGACCGACGATCACTGTCCCCCACATTTGCTCGGTGGTGTTGGTATAACCCGCCAGTTCGAAGATTTTCGGCGCGTAATACATGATGACGTTCATCCCGGTGAATTGCTGCATTACCTGCAACAGTACGCCAAGGAACACCGCGCGGCGGAAGTTGCTGTTCTCTTTAAACAGCGCCCAGCCACTCTGTTTAACCTGCAAACTTTCACGGATTTCATCCAGTTCGCGTTTCGCTTCCGCACTGGTGTCGCGCAGGCGCAGCAGCACGCGCTCGGCATCAACAAAACGGCGTTTGGCGGCAAACCAACGTGGGCTGTCTGGCAGGAAGAAAACACCAATCAGCAGCAGAATTGCCGGGATGATAATCACACCCAGCATCCAGCGCCATGCACCAGTGTAGCTAAAGGCGGTATCAGAAAGATAAGCACCGAGGATCCCGATAGTGATCATCAACTGATACATCGAGATCATACTGCCGCGAATTTTTTCCGGCGCAATTTCAGAGAGATACAGCGGTGCGGTATAAGAGGCCACACCCACCGCCAGCCCCAGCAGAACGCGGGAAAGAATCAGTACTTCAACGTTTGGCGCAGCCGCAGAGAACAGTGAACCAGCAACAAACAGAATTGCGCCGATCATCAGGCTCTTTTTGCGCCCGAGTTTAAAGGAGAGCCAGCCGCTACCCACCGCACCGACTGCCGCACCGAACATCATGGAGCTTACGACCCATTCTTGTGTGTGCGAAGTAATCTGGAATTCATCAGCAATAAACGGCAGTGCGCCAGCAATTACACCGATATCCAGGCCAAAGAGTAATCCCGCCAGAGCGGCAAGGAAGCAGACGAAAAACGTCATTGCCTTGTTTGACCGCCTCTGTTTTTTAGCGTCAGGCATGATGCCCTCCAAAATGGTTATTTTTTATTGTGAATTAAGATAGGTGAGTACGACGTAAAAAGATGTGAAGCAAATCACATCAGTGTAATCGCTTACACTAACATTTATCTTAGTTATGATTTAAGTGCATGAAAATAATTGAGTTATATCATCATAGATTAAACGCAGTTATCTGCAATTAAGACTTTACTGAAAAGAAATGTAACAGCTGTGAAAACTGAATAATAATATGAAAATATTACAAATATTTGGCTGGTGTGGTGGGTGTAATCGGTTTCAGTCGTGGTGATGATTTGAGGGTAAAACGTGTTCAGGAAGAATGATGTTATTGTGCAGGCGGTTTTTTTTGCCGGATGCGGCGTGAACGCCTTATCCTTTTACATGTGACAGCGGTTGTGGGCCTGATAAGCGTAGCGCATCAGGCATTTCTCTGGAAAAGAAAAAGGCCAGCGCGAGGCTGGCCTTTGAAAGCAGGTGAAGAAAGATTACTTCAGACCGGCAGCATCGCGCAGCAGCTGCGCTTTGTCGGTTTTTTCCCACGGGAAATGTTCACGACCAAAGTGACCGTATGCTGCGGTTTCTTTGTAGATCGGGTGCAGCAGATCCAGCATCTGAATCAGACCGTATGGACGCAGGTCAAAGAACTCACGTACCAGCAGAGTCAGTTGTTCAGAAGGCACTTTCTCGGTACCGAAAGTTTCCACCATGATGGAGGTCGGTTCAGCCACGCCGATTGCGTAGGAAACCTGAATTTCACAACGATCGGCCAGGCCAGCTGCAACGATGTTTTTCGCGACATAACGTGCTGCGTACGCTGCGGAACGGTCCACTTTTGATGGATCTTTACCAGAGAATGCACCGCCACCGTGACGTGCCATGCCGCCGTAGGTATCAACGATAATTTTACGACCAGTCAGACCGCAGTCACCCATCGGGCCGCCAATAACAAAACGTCCGGTCGGGTTGATGAAGAACTTGGTTGCGGAAGTCAGCCATTCTGCGGGCAGAATCGGCTTGATGATCTCTTCCATTACCGCTTCTTGCAGCGATTTCTGGTCGATCTCTTCAGAGTGCTGAGTGGAAAGTACTACAGCATCAATGCCAACGATTTTGCCGTCGTCATACTGGAAAGTCACCTGGCTTTTCGCGTCCGGGCGCAGCCACGGCAGAGTGCCGTTTTTACGTACTTCAGCCTGACGCTGAACCAGACGGTGTGCATAGGTGATAGGCGCTGGCATCAGCACGTCGGTTTCATTGGTTGCGTAGCCAAACATCAGACCCTGGTCGCCCGCGCCCTGTTCCAGCGGATCGGCACGGTCGACGCCCTGGTTGATATCAGGGGACTGTTTACCGATAGCGCTCAGGACCGCACAGGAGTTAGCGTCAAAGCCCATGTCGGAATGTACATAGCCAATTTCGCGAACGGTGTTACGGGTGATCTCTTCGATGTCTACCCAGGCGCTGGTGGTGATTTCACCGCCAACTAAAACCATGCCGGTTTTTACGTAGGTTTCGCAAGCAACACGTGCTTTCGGATCCTGTTCGAGGATCGCGTCTAAAACGGCATCAGAGATTTGGTCAGCAATTTTGTCAGGATGCCCTTCAGAGACGGACTCGGACGTAAAAAGGTGTTTTGCCATATTTAATATCACCTAAAGAGAATTTGGTTAGCTCAAACTGTTGTGTGGATTTTCTGTGGTAGCGGATCCTACCACGACTCTGCAGGTTAAAAACACTGGCAGTCTGAGTGTTAATCGGTATGGATGGATTAACATCTGGATGGCTATTTTAGGTCAGTTCTTCACCCAATTTCCACTTTTTTTTGAATCGTGTCTCATTCTGTTAAAAACGTGGCTGGAAATTTTTCCTGACAATGCTGGCATTCTGCGTATTTATCTTTTGCAATTTTCTGCCATTGTGGGGTATAAAACGCGGCGCGCGGCTTAAATAAAAAGCACACGACGTTTCTTTCGTGTTGCCACTTCCAGCCGGGTTGAAATCAGAGTTTTGGCTTGTGGGTTCGTCTTAACAGGCGGCCGTGGAGGTGATACGAAATAATGAACCGTTGTCTGCTGCTTAACCTGTCTCACCGTTCTGGTGAAGATTCGTTCCCCGCACTCTGCATCTCTGCTTTGCATACCTGCCGATGTTATACCCATCTCGGCGCTTCTCAGGATTCAAGAGCTGGTTACAGTTACTGAGGACTGAACAAGGGCGCTCTTGTAAAAACAAGAGTTTTCTCGTGGTTTCGCCGAACTGTCACACTTACGTTCGGTTATGTGTTTAATAATGTTATGAAAAAGAAACCGGTTGCGCAGTCGGAGCGTCAGCATACTTTGCTGGAAAATCCGTGTGCTTATGGGTTGTTATCGCAGTCCCAGGCTGCGATAGTCGTTAACTGTTTTACACTTAATAAAATAATTTGAGGTTCGCTATGTCTGACGACATGTCTATGGGTTTGCCTTCGTCAGCGGGCGAACACGGTGTACTACGCTCCATGCAGGAGGTTGCAATGAGCTCCCAGGAAGCCAGCAAGATGCTGCGTACTTACAATATTGCCTGGTGGGGCAATAACTATTATGACGTTAACGAGCTGGGTCACATTAGCGTGTGCCCGGACCCGGACGTCCCGGAAGCTCGCGTCGATCTCGCGCAGTTAGTGAAAACTCGTGAAGCACAGGGTCAGCGTCTGCCTGCACTGTTCTGTTTCCCACAGATCCTGCAGCACCGTTTGCGTTCCATTAACGCCGCGTTCAAACGTGCGCGGGAATCCTACGGCTATAACGGCGATTACTTCCTCGTTTATCCGATCAAAGTTAACCAGCACCGCCGCGTGATTGAATCCCTGATTCATTCGGGCGAACCGCTGGGCCTGGAAGCCGGTTCCAAAGCTGAGTTGATGGCGGTACTGGCGCATGCTGGCATGACCCGTAGCGTCATCGTCTGCAATGGTTATAAAGACCGAGAATATATCCGCCTGGCATTAATTGGCGAGAAGATGGGCCATAAGGTCTATCTGGTCATTGAGAAGATGTCAGAAATCGCCATTGTGCTGGATGAAGCAGAACGTCTGAATGTCGTTCCTCGTCTGGGCGTGCGCGCGCGTCTGGCGTCTCAAGGTTCTGGCAAATGGCAGTCTTCTGGCGGGGAAAAATCGAAGTTCGGCCTGGCGGCGACTCAGGTACTGCAACTGGTTGAAACCCTGCGTGAAGCCGGACGTCTCGACAGCCTGCAACTGCTGCACTTCCACCTCGGTTCGCAGATGGCGAATATTCGCGATATCGCCACGGGCGTTCGTGAATCCGCGCGTTTCTATGTGGAACTGCACAAACTGGGCGTCAATATTCAGTGCTTCGACGTCGGCGGCGGTCTGGGCGTGGACTATGAAGGCACCCGTTCGCAGTCTGACTGCTCCGTAAACTACGGCCTCAATGAATACGCCAACAACATCATCTGGGCGATTGGTGATGCGTGTGAAGAAAATGGTCTGCCACATCCGACGGTAATCACCGAATCGGGTCGTGCGGTGACTGCGCATCACACCGTGCTGGTGTCGAATATCATCGGCGTGGAACGTAACGAATACACGGTGCCGACCGCGCCAGCAGAAGACGCACCGCGCGCGCTGCAAAGCATGTGGGAAACCTGGCAGGAGATGCACGAACCGGGAACTCGCCGTTCTCTGCGTGAATGGTTACACGACAGCCAGATGGATCTGCACGACATTCATATCGGCTATTCTTCGGGCACTTACAACCTGCAAGAACGCGCGTGGGCTGAGCAGCTTTATCTGAGCATGTGTCACGAAGTGCAAAAGCAGCTGGATCCGCAAAACCGCGCACATCGCCCGATTATCGACGAATTGCAGGAACGTATGGCGGACAAAATGTACGTCAACTTCTCGCTGTTCCAGTCGATGCCGGACGCATGGGGGATCGACCAGTTGTTCCCGGTATTGCCGCTGGAAGGGCTGAATCAAGTTCCGGAGCGACGCGCCGTGCTGCTGGATATTACCTGTGACTCTGACGGTGCCATCGACCACTATATCGATGGTGATGGTATTGCCACGACAATGCCTATGCCGGAGTACGATCCAGAGAATCCGCCGATGCTCGGTTTCTTTATGGTCGGCGCGTATCAGGAGATCCTCGGCAACATGCACAACCTGTTTGGTGATACCGAAGCGGTTGATGTGTTCGTCTTCCCTGACGGCAGCGTAGAAGTGGAACTGTCTGACGAAGGCGATACCGTGGCGGACATGCTGCAATATGTACAGCTCGATCCGAAAACGCTGTTAACCCAGTTCCGTGATCAAGTGAAGAAAACCGATCTTGATGCTGAACTGCAACAACAGTTCCTGGAAGAGTTCGAGGCAGGTTTGTACGGTTATACCTATCTTGAAGATGAATAATTAAGATTATTCCGCTATCGGGTCGATTTATTTACGTAAATCGGCCCGCTTTCTTTTTATATATTCTTAAAAATAATTTAGCTGCTTTCCTTATTGAATAATCTCCCTACAATCGCTGCATTAATTAAATGCAGAGGGAACGGTTATGAAAAAATGGAAAGTACGTAGCGCGTTGGTGGCATTAGTCGTGCTGCTGGCCGGTTGTTCCAGTAATGCGCAGTATAATAGCAGTGCATCGGGCAATGTCGGCACCGCCTGGGGTGGGGATGTGCACTCAACGGTTCAGGGCGTATCTGCTGAACGAGCCTGGCGCGATCCGGCAGAGATGATCGTTATTAGTTATTCGACTAATGTTCCTTCCGGCTACGACCGCGTTTATAGCATTCGTATTAACGAACTTGAATATGCTATTCGCGATGGTAATTTTAATTCTCTACCTATTACGCGGGTTTATAATTCATCAGGTAAAGAACTACGCTATATAGTCCATGCCAGAGTAGGAATGAATTACCAATTATATGTCCGCAATTACAGTCGTAACACCAACTACGAGATCGTTGCGACAGTTGATGGCCTGGATGTTCTCAATGGTAAACAAGGTTCCCTGAATAACAACGGCTATATTGTGAATGCCGGGGATTCGTTGGCGATTAAAGGATTCCGCAAAGATAAACATACCGAAGCGGCTTTTCAGTTCGCCAACGTTGCTGATTCCTACGCAGCCAATTCGGCGCAAGGCGATGTGCGTAATATCGGTGTAATCGGCTTTGCCGCCTTTGAATTACAAGGCCCGGCGCAAAACGCGCTGCCACCGTGCTCTGGACAAGCGTTTCCGGCGGACAACAATGGCTATGCGCCGCCACCGTGTCGGAAATAGTAACCTCGCTTGATGCCTCGCCCATTTAAGGCGATAATTAGCACAAAATTGTGTTTCGCAAATCCAACCCTTCCTCGTCGGGCCTAACGACGCGGAAGGGTTTTTTTATATCGACTTTGTAATAGGAGTCCATCCATGAGCACCTTAGGTCATCAATACGATAACTCACTGGTTTCCAACGCCTTTGGTTTTTTACGCCTGCCGATGAACTTCCAGCCGTACGACAGCGACGCCGACTGGGTGATTACCGGCGTGCCGTTCGATATGGCGACGTCAGGCCGTGCGGGTGGACGCCACGGTCCGGCGGCGATCCGTCAGGTTTCGACGAATCTGGCCTGGGAACACAACCGCTTCCCGTGGAATTTCGACATGCGCGAGCGTCTGAACGTGGTGGACTGCGGCGATCTGGTGTATGCCTTCGGCGATGCTCGTGAGATGAGCGAGAAGCTGCAGGCGCATGCCGAAAAGCTGCTGGCTGCCGGTAAGCGTATGCTCTCCTTCGGTGGTGACCACTTTGTTACCCTGCCGCTGCTGCGTGCTCATGCGAAGCATTTCGGCAAAATGGCGCTGGTACACTTTGACGCCCACACCGATACCTATGCGAACGGTTGTGAATTTGACCACGGCACTATGTTCTATACCGCGCCGAAAGAAGGTCTGATCGACCCGAATCACTCCGTACAGATTGGTATTCGTACCGAGTTTGATAAAGACAACGGCTTTACCGTACTGGACGCCTGCCAGGTGAACGATCGCAGCGTGGATGACGTTATCGCCCAGGTGAAACAGATTGTAGGTGATATGCCAGTTTACCTGACCTTTGATATCGACTGCCTGGATCCTGCTTTCGCGCCGGGCACCGGTACGCCGGTGATCGGCGGCCTGACCTCCGATCGCGCCATTAAACTGGTACGTGGCCTGAAAGATCTCAACATCGTTGGGATGGACGTAGTGGAAGTGGCTCCGGCATACGATCAGTCGGAAATCACCGCTCTGGCAGCAGCGACGCTGGCGCTGGAGATGCTGTATATTCAGGCGGCGAAAAAGGGCGAGTAAGCGCCAGATGCGATGTCGCCCGTAGGCCGGATAAGATGCGTCAGCATCGCATCCGGCATTGCGGACAGGGTAACAAATGTGCCATTCATGTCAGATGCGGCGTGAACGCCTTATCTGACCTACGTTCGGCACCACCAGGCTTTACTTAACCCCATCCGCGCTCATACGATCGCGAATATGCTGGGCGCGTTCGGCGGATGCCGGATGGTCGTCAAACATTGAGCTTTGGCGGCCTTCTTCCAGTTTCGCCAGTTTTTCAAAGCTGGTGGCAAGACCAGCCGGGCTGATGCCGCGTTGGCGCAGAAGATCGTAAGAATAATCATCGGCTTCTGCTTCCTGGCGCTGGGAGAATTGCGAATTGACTAATTTCTCGCCCAAGTCACCAAGTTGCGATTGCGATAAACTGCCGACAATCCCGCCCGCAGAGGCCGCAGCTACTCGCACGGCATTTGTACCAAGTGCCACCTGCATCCCTTTCTTCACATGGCCTAACGCCACGTGCCCCATTTCGTGACCGATCACCGCTTCGACTTCGTTATCCGTCATCATATCCATCAGCCCGCTATAGACGCGGATACAGCCGTTAGCCATTGCAAAGGCGTTCACATCCTTCGCCATATACACTTTGTAATTCACCGGCTGACCGTTGATATTGTTGCCTAGCGCATTGGCAATAGTTGTCAGACGTTTAGCGTATTCGCTATTGGCTGGCGCAATTGTCGCCTTGCTGTCCATCTCCTGACATGCCTGATCGCTCAGGGCTTTCACCTGCGCATCACTCAAACTGTAAGCCTGAAAAGCTTCCGCTCCTGATGAGAGCAGTCCGTTGGAGTCCATATTCTGGCAACCGGTCAGTACCGTTGCCACGCTCATTGCTACCAATAAGGCGCGAATTTTCATGTTTTCTCTTCCGCACAAGGTCAGGATTATTCTAAAAATGCACCGTTCGCAGGTGAATCGATGCTCAGTCTCAGTATAAGGAAAAGCGCAGCGGACGGGCGAGCAGATTGCGCAACATGCGAGCATGATCCAGAGATTTCTGAAGCAGCAAAAGGATGTTCCATGTACATGACGCGCGGCTTGCGGTAAATTGTTGGCAAATTTTCCGGCGTAGCCCAAAACGCGCTGTCGTCAAGTCGTTAAGGGCGTGCCCTTCATCATCCGATCTGGAGTCAAAATGTCCTCACGTAAAGAGCTTGCCAATGCTATTCGTGCGCTGAGCATGGACGCAGTACAGAAAGCCAAATCCGGTCACCCGGGTGCCCCTATGGGTATGGCTGACATTGCCGAAGTCCTGTGGCGTGATTTCCTGAAACACAACCCGCAGAATCCGTCCTGGGCTGACCGTGACCGCTTCGTGCTGTCCAACGGCCACGGCTCCATGCTGATCTACAGCCTGCTGCACCTCACCGGTTACGATCTGCCGATGGAAGAACTGAAAAACTTCCGTCAACTGCATTCCAAAACTCCGGGCCACCCGGAAGTGGGTTACACCGCTGGTGTGGAAACCACTACAGGTCCGCTGGGTCAGGGTATTGCCAATGCAGTCGGTATGGCGATTGCAGAAAAAACGCTGGCGGCACAGTTTAACCGTCCGGGCCACGACATCGTCGACCACTACACCTACGCCTTCATGGGCGACGGCTGCATGATGGAAGGCATCTCCCATGAAGTTTGCTCTCTGGCGGGTACGCTGAAGCTGGGTAAACTGATTGCGTTCTACGATGACAACGGTATCTCTATCGATGGTCACGTTGAAGGCTGGTTTACTGACGACACCGCAATGCGTTTCGAAGCTTACGGCTGGCACGTTATTCGCGGCATCGACGGTCATGACGCGGCATCCATCAAACGCGCAGTAGAAGAAGCGCGCGCAGTGACTGACAAACCGTCCCTGCTGATGTGCAAAACCATCATCGGTTTTGGTTCACCGAACAAAGCCGGTACGCACGACTCCCACGGTGCGCCGCTGGGCGACGCTGAAATTGCCCTGACCCGCGAACAGCTGGGCTGGAAATATGCACCGTTCGAAATCCCGTCTGAAATCTATGCTCAGTGGGATGCGAAAGAAGCAGGCCAGGCGAAAGAATCCGCATGGAACGAGAAATTCGCTGCTTACGCCAAAGCTTATCCGCAGGAAGCCGCTGAATTTACCCGCCGTATGAAAGGCGAAATGCCGTCTGACTTCGATGCCAAAGCGAAAGAATTCATCGCTAAACTGCAGGCTAATCCGGCGAAAATCGCCAGCCGTAAAGCGTCTCAGAATGCGATTGAAGCGTTCGGCCCGCTGTTGCCGGAATTCCTCGGCGGCTCTGCTGACCTGGCACCGTCTAACCTGACCCTGTGGTCTGGTTCTAAAGCAATCAACGAAGATGCTGCGGGTAACTACATCCACTATGGTGTTCGCGAGTTCGGTATGACCGCGATTGCTAACGGTATCTCCCTGCACGGTGGCTTCCTGCCGTACACCTCCACCTTCCTGATGTTCGTGGAATACGCACGTAACGCCGTACGTATGGCTGCGCTGATGAAACAGCGTCAGGTGATGGTTTACACCCACGACTCCATCGGTCTGGGCGAAGATGGCCCGACTCACCAGCCGGTAGAGCAGGTCGCTTCTCTGCGCGTGACCCCGAACATGTCTACATGGCGTCCGTGTGACCAGGTTGAATCCGCGGTCGCGTGGAAATACGGCGTTGAGCGTCAGGACGGCCCGACTGCGCTTATCCTCTCCCGTCAGAACCTGGCGCAGCAGGAACGTACTGAAGAGCAGCTGGCAAACATCGCGCGCGGTGGTTATGTGCTGAAAGACTGTGCCGGTCAGCCGGAACTGATCTTCATCGCTACCGGTTCTGAAGTTGAACTGGCGGTTGCTGCCTACGAAAAACTGACTGCTGAAGGCGTGAAAGCGCGCGTGGTTTCCATGCCGTCTACCGACGCATTCGACAAGCAGGATGCGGCTTACCGTGAGTCTGTACTGCCGAAAGCGGTTACTGCACGCGTTGCGGTGGAAGCTGGCATTGCTGACTACTGGTACAAGTATGTTGGCCTGAACGGTGCTATCGTCGGCATGACCACCTTCGGTGAATCTGCTCCGGCAGAGCTGCTGTTTGAAGAGTTCGGCTTCACCGTTGACAACGTTGTTGCGAAAGCAAAAGAACTGCTGTAATCGGTAAGATGCTTTGTGAGAAGGGCCGCGAAAGCGGCCCTTTTTTTACTTAGTAGAGATAAACGGAACTGTACTGCCGGGGATCATGGTATCGGGTAGCTTACCGTCCCAACGCTCAGCAGTGGTGAGGGCAACAAGTCCGGGATTATCCCGCAGAGCTTCACCGCGCAGGCGGATCGCTTCTGCTTCAGCCGCACTTTTTAAACGAATAGTTTCAGCCTCTGCCGCGCCTCTTACGCGAATAGTCTCAGCTTCTGCTTTGGCTGCCGCCAGTTTACTGTCTGCTTCTGCCTGGGCCTGAGTTACCGCTATTTGCGCCTGGATTTTCTCTGTTTCCAGATTTTGCTTACGTGTGGCAATGGCGACTTCTGCTTTCATTCGATCTTCAATCGATTTTTCATAAGCGTCAGAAAAATCAATATTTTCAATCTGGACACCATCAATCACCACCGGGCCAACAACGGCTTTACGCATTGCATTTTGCAGATCCTGAACCAGTTTTGTACGATCCTGTACCGCGCTGATGGCGGTATATTGGCCGAAAACGTTCTCCAGTTGAGTTGGCAACTGACGGACAATCAGACGATCTTTTAATGCTTCAATGGTGTTGTAGGTGGTATAAACCGCGCCTGCTTCTGAAGGTTTAATGTGGAAGCTGACTGATACTGTCATTTGTGCCGGTTGCTGGTCGCGGCTGTAGGCCTGTAATCCCTGATAAACCACAGCCTGATTACGCGTGGAAATTTTCTCTACGCTTTCCATAAAAGGGATCTTAAAACCCAGACCCGGCTCGGCAACTTTTACGATTTTTCCGTAGCGCAGCAAAATGCCGCGTTCACCTTCATTAACGGTGTAATACGAGAGAAATGGCAGCACAACCACGGTAAGCACGCCAATGGCGATAGCAATAGATTTTTGTGGGCGAAATGAGGTTATTGAAACAGGTGCTTTCATGAGAATCTTCCTTGAGTAAAGTGTGGGAATATGTCACATGAGGTGAGGAGAAAACAGCCAACAGGTGAGAATTCAGAATCTATAAAGGGGGAGAGCGAAAAACATCGGCTAAAAAAGTATGTTTTCGAACATTCAATAGATAAATAGAGATATGCATCACAAATACATAGGCAGATAAAACATTGGTTTTGTGATAAACATAGCAAACACAAACTTGACTTTATAAGTATAAATTTCATGTTGTTGTTATTTAACATTTTATTATTTTGGTTCATGTTTTTTTTCTTCTCGCGTGCCCAATTGCTTTCATTAAATCGCACGAGTATTTTATTTTTACCGCCGGACGGTACCCTAAAAATAAAATAAGGATAATTTATGCGGCTTATTGATTATTTTCCAGAATCATCAATCTCAGTTATACATTCAGCAAAAGATTGGCAGGAAGCTATCAATTTCTCGATGGCATCATTGCTGGATAAAAACTATATCAGCGAGAATTACATTCAGGCTATTAAAGATTCCACCATTAACAATGGCCCTTATTATATTCTCGCACCAAGCGTGGCAATGCCTCATGCGCGACCGGAATGTGGGGCGCTTAAAACCGGGATGTCTTTGACGTTACTTAAACAAGGCGTTTATTTTCCGGGGAATGACGAACCGATTAAATTACTTATCGGTCTTTCTGCTGCCGATGCCGATTCGCACATTGGCGCTATTCAGGCGTTAAGTGAATTGCTGTGCGAAGAAGAAATACTTGAACAACTCTTAACTGCAACATCAGAAAAACAATTAGCGGACATTATCAGCCGCGAATAATGACTCTCTCCTCTACAGGATAATATTATGGAAAACAAGTCTGCTCGTGCAAAGGTCCAGGCTTTTGGGGGCTTTTTGACTGCAATGGTCATTCCCAATATTGGTGCTTTTATTGCCTGGGGTTTTATAACGGCGTTATTTATTCCCACCGGTTGGTTGCCTAACGAACATTTCGCCAAAATTGTCGGCCCCATGATCACCTATTTATTACCGGTGATGATTGGTTCTACCGGTGGCCATTTAGTCGGCGGTAAACGCGGCGCGGTAATGGGCGGAATAGGGACAATTGGTGTAATCGTCGGCGCAGAGATTCCGATGTTCCTTGGCTCAATGATCATGGGACCGTTAGGTGGGCTGGTCATAAAATATGTCGATAAGGCACTGGAAAAACGCATACCTGCTGGTTTTGAGATGGTTATCAATAACTTCTCATTAGGTATCGCTGGGATGCTCCTTTGTCTGCTGGGTTTTGAAGTTATCGGCCCGGCGGTGTTAATTGCCAATACTTTCGTCAAAGAGTGTATTGAGGCGCTGGTACATGCGGGCTATCTGCCTTTGCTGTCAGTCATCAATGAACCGGCGAAAGTGCTTTTCCTCAATAACGCGATAGATCAGGGCGTCTATTACCCGTTAGGGATGCAACAGGCTTCAGTTAACGGTAAATCCATCTTCTTTATGGTGGCGTCCAACCCTAGGCCTGGCTTAGGGCTGCTGCTGGCATTTACCTTGTTTGGTAAAGGGATGAGTAAACGTTCTGCGCCTGGGGCGATGATTATTCACTTCCTCGGCGGCATCCACGAACTGTATTTCCCGTATGTGCTGATGAAGCCACTGACCATTATTGCCATGATTGCGGGCGGTATGTCTGGCACCTGGATGTTTAACTTACTGGACGGTGGTCTGGTGGCTGGTCCAAGTCCGGGGTCTATCTTTGCTTACCTTGCACTGACGCCGAAAGGCTCGTTCCTGGCGACAATTGCCGGTGTTACGGTAGGTACCCTGGTGTCCTTTGCTATCACTTCCGTAATACTGAAGATGGAAAAAACGGTGGAAACGGAGAGCGAAGATGAGTTTGTGCAGTCCGCCAATGCGGTTAAGGCGATGAAACAAGAAGGTACATTCTCGTTAAGCCGGGTTAAGCGTATCGCCTTTGTTTGCGATGCGGGAATGGGCTCTAGCGCGATGGGCGCAACCACCTTCCGTAAGCGCCTGGAAAAAGCGGGGCTGGCAATAGAAGTAAAACATTACGCGATAGAAAACGTGCCTGCAGATGTGGATATCGTCGTTACTCACGCTAGTCTGGAAGGGCGCGTGAAACGTGTGACGGATAAACCGCTGATATTGATTAATAACTATATTGGCGATCCCAAACTCGACACTTTATTTAATCAATTAACCGCTGAACATAAAAACTGATTGCCGAGGTAAAAATGAAAACCAAAGTTGCTGCTATTTATGGCAAGCGAGATGTCCGTCTGCGCGAATTTGAACTGCCCAAAATTACCGATAATGAACTGCTGGTGAGTGTAATTTCTGACAGTGTGTGTTTATCGACCTGGAAAGCGGCGTTACTCGGTAGCGAACATAAACGGGTGCCCGACGATTTAGAAAATCATCCGGTCATTACCGGGCATGAATGTGCCGGGATTATTGTTGAAGTGGGGAAAAATCTTACCGACAAATATAAAAAAGGCCAACGTTTTGTATTGCAACCGGCGATGGGGCTACCAAGCGGGTATTCTGCGGGATACAGCTACGAATATTTTGGCGGTAATGCTACCTATATGATTATTCCAGAGGTAGCCATTAATTTGGGCTGCGTATTACCGTATCACGGATCTTATTTTGCTGCGGCGTCTCTGGCAGAGCCGATGTGCTGCATTATTGGCGCTTATCATGCCAATTATCACACCACGCAATATGTTTATGAGCATCGCATGGGCGTGAAACCTGGTGGCAATATTGCGCTGCTGGCGTGTGCGGGCCCGATGGGGATAGGCGCTATCGATTACGCTATTCACGGCGGCATACAACCGTCGCGGGTAGTGGTGGTCGATATCGACGACAAACGCCTGGCACAGGTGCAGAAGCTGCTGCCGGTGGAGCTGGCGGCCAGCAAAGGCATTGAGCTGATATATGTGAATACCAAAGGAATGGCCGATCCGGTACAGAAGCTGCGGGCGCTGACGGATGATGCCGGGTTCGATGACATTTTTGTTTATGCGGCGGTGCCTGCTGTCGTTGAGATGGCTGACGAATTACTGGCGGAAGATGGCTGCCTGAACTTCTTTGCCGGTCCGACGGATAAAAACTTCAAAGTGCCGTTTAATTTCTACAACGTCCATTACAACAGTACGCACGTCGTCGGTACATCGGGTGGTTCAACGGACGATATGAAAGAGGCGATTGCCCTGAGCGCCACGGGGCAGTTGCAACCGTCGTTTATGGTGACGCATATCGGTGGCCTGGATGCAGTGCCAGAAACCGTTCTCAATTTACCGGATATCCCCGGTGGTAAAAAACTCATTTACAACGGCGTTACCATGCCGCTCACTGCCATTGCCGATTTTGCCGAAAAAGGCAAAACAGATCCGCTGTTTAAAGAGCTTGCGCGGCTGGTTGAGGAAACGCACGGCATCTGGAATGAACAGGCCGAGAAATATCTGCTGGCGCAATTTGGCGTTGATATCGGGGAGGCCGCGCAATGATGTCCCTGGCGTGGCCATTATTTCGCGTTACGGAGCAGGCAGCGTTGGCTGCCTGGCCGCAAACCGGATGTGGCAACAAAAATAAAATTGATGGCCTGGCGGTCACCGCGATGCGCCAGGCATTAAACGATGTCGCTTTTCGTGGGCGAGTGGTTATCGGCGAGGGAGAAATTGACCATGCGCCGATGCTGTGGATTGGCGAGGAGGTGGGCAAAGGCGATGGGCCAGAAGTCGATATCGCGGTTGATCCCATTGAAGGTACGCGGATGGTGGCGATGGGGCAGAGCAATGCGCTGGCGGTCATGGCTTTCTCCCCTCGAGATAGCCTGTTACACGCGCCCGATATGTATATGAAAAAACTGGTTGTTAATCGGCTGGCGGCGGGCGCGATTGATCTGTCTTTGCCTCTGGCGGACAACTTGCGCAACGTGGCGAAAGCGTTAGGCAAACCGCTGGACAAGCTGCGTATGGTTACGCTGGATAAACCGCGCCTGAGTGCCGCAATTGAGGAAGCGACGCAACTGGGCGTGAAGGTTTTTGCCCTGCCGGATGGCGATGTTGCCGCCAGCGTGCTGACCTGCTGGCAGGATAATCCTTACGATGTGATGTACACCATCGGCGGTGCGCCGGAGGGCGTGATTTCTGCCTGTGCCGTTAAAGCATTAGGCGGGGATATGCAGGCCGAGCTGATTGACTTTTGTCAGGCTAAAGGGGATTACACGGAAAATCGGCAGATTGCAGAGCAGGAACGCCAGCGTTGCAAGGCAATGGGCGTTGACGTTAACCGTGTGTACTCGCTCGATGAACTGGTGAGGGGGAACGATATCCTCTTTAGCGCTACGGGCGTGACGGGCGGTGAGTTGGTGAATGGTATCCAACAGACGGCGAATGGGGTGCGGACGCAGACATTACTGATCGGCGGCGCGGACCAAACGTGTAATATAATAGACTCCCTGCATTGATGGTGATCTATCGGAAGACCAATGGCGACGCTGACAGAAGATGATGTGCTTGAGCAACTGGACGCACAGGACAATTTATTGTCATTTATGAAAACTGCACATGCCATTTTGCTCCAGGGGATACGCCAGTTTCTGCCGTCGCTGTTTGTCGATAACGATGAAGAGATCGTGGAATATGCAGTGAAGCCGTTACTCGCTCAAAGCGGCCCGCTTGACGATATTGATGTTGCGCTACGTTTGATTTTTGCACTGGGGAAAATGGACAAATGGCTGTACGCCGATATCACGCACTTTTCCCAGTTCTGGCATTACCTGAATGAACAGGATGAAACGCCCGGATTTGCCGATGACATTACCTGGGATTTTATCAGCAACGTCAATAGCATAACCCGCAATGCGACGCTCTATGACGCGTTAAAAGCGATGAAGTTCGCTGATTTCGCCGTCTGGTCAGAGGTGCGTTTTAGTGGGATGGTCAAAACGGCGCTGACGCTGGCAGTAACGACCACCTTAAAGGAATTAACGCCGTGAAAATTGACTTAACGGTGAATGGTCTGAAGGTACAAGCACAGTACCATGTTGATGAGATAGAAAATGTACATAAACCGTTGCTGCGTATGTTGGCGGCCTTACAGACGGTAAATCCGCAGCGGCGTACCGTGGTTTTTCTTTGCGCTCCGCCGGGGACGGGTAAATCTACCCTAACCACTTTCTGGGAATATCTCACGCAACAAGACCCGGAACTACCCACTATTCAGACGCTGCCGATGGATGGTTTTCACCATTACAATAACTGGCTGGATGCGCATCAATTGCGCCCCTTTAAAGGCGCACCAGAGACATTCGATGTGGCAAAACTGGTGGAAAATCTGCGCCAGGTAATGGAAGGGGATTGTACGTGGCCGCAGTACGATCGACAAAAGCATGAGCCTGTTGAAGATGCGTTGCACGTTACCGCACCACTCGTCATCGTCGAAGGAAACTGGTTGTTGCTGGACGACGAGAAGTGGTGCCAGCTTGCGCAATTTTGTGATTTCTCGATCTTTATCAACGCGCCAGCTACTGCGTTGCAGGAACGACTGGTGGGGCGCAAGCTGGCGGGAGGGTTATCGCTGGCAGACGCAGAAGCCTTTTATGACCGTACCGATGGGCCGAATGTTCGCCGGGTGCTGGAAGAGAGTCTGCCTGCAAATTTGACCTTAATGATGACCGCTACGGGTGAATATCGTCTGGTGGATTAACGTTCCTGATTACACCATCTTCCAGTCGCACCACACGAGAGAAATGACGCCGGGTAAATGCGGCGTCATGACTGATTGCTACGACGCTCGTGCCTCGCTGGCGGCACTTTTCCAGCCAGCTTTCAAACACGCTCATCCAATTTTCGTCAAAATCCCGACTCGGCTCGTCCAGCAGCAATAGCGGCGGAGAGAGTGCTTCCAGGCAGGCGACGGCGACCATCCGTCGCTGCGCACTATGCAGATCTAACGGATGCGCGCTGGCAGTGTCTGCTAACTGACAGCATTGCAGGGCAGCATTGGTACGTTGAGTGATTTCATCCGCCAGGCATTTTTGCAGTTTCAAACCAAATGCGATCTCGTCAGCGACGGTGCTGTGAAAAAGCTGGTTTTCCGCTTCCTGAAACAGTACGCCAATCTTTGCTGCACGTTGGCGGTTTTTCAGGTTTTTCATCGCCTGTTGTTGCAGTATAACCGTACCGGTTGTGGGCGTAAGAAGACCTGCCATTACTCGTAACAGCGTCGATTTTCCCGCGCCATTGTCGCCGGTCAGCGCCAACCATTCACCTTGTTTGAGTTGCAGAGAAATGTCGCAAAGACAATCCGTTGCCGCGCCAGGCCAGCGATAAGACATCTGATTTAACGTTAACATAGTGGCTGGAGCGCTCCGTTTTGCAATTGCCACGCTTGCTGGCAGTAGTTCAGGAAAGGTGTGCGATGACGTTCAAAAAGAATAATCAGCGAACCACGTTCAAACGCCCAGTGTTGTAAGCGCTGCAACAGCATTTCGCTGGCCTGCGGCGTCAGGCGACTAAAGGCTTCATCAAGAATTAATAGTTTTGGCTGCATCGCGATGGCGCAGGCGATGACCACGCGCTGTGTCTCTCCACCGGAGAGTGTTGCCGGGTGACGATGGCGCAACGGCTGGCACTCGGTCAGAGTCAGGGCGGCATCAATCCGCGCCATAATCTCCTCTTCAGCAAGACACAGATTTTCTGGCCCAAAGGCAACTTCTTCTTCCACGCTAAAGGTACAGCCGGAGAGCTGCAAATAGGGCGATTGCTGAACGAGCTGGATGGTGGCGGATTGTTCATTAAGCGGGAGATACCCAATGGGCGTACCGAGAAGCGTCCCCGTGCCGGTTATCTCTCCTGGCAGAAAGTCCGGATACCAGCCCGCCATCAGTTGCGCCAGCGTACTTTTGCCACAGCCGTTGTCGCCAAAGATGGCGACTATCCCCGGTTTGACATAGTGAAAGTCATAACAGAACGGAGGGTGCGTTGAGTGTGTCGGGCAATAGCGAAACTGTTCTAACGTAACCATATCCACGCTCCGAATTCTGCCAGCATCAGCAAGATCATGGCGTAACGTGCCACTTTTTCCAGGTTACTGTCAGGCGGTGCCCATAACGTAGTGCGCCGGTTGTGGATCCGAAATGCCCGCATATCCAGCGCCGCACCACGGATAGCCAGATCGTTTAGCGCATTGTGTGTTAGCGGAATAATTAGCGCGGGTATAGCACGTAAACGCTGATACCAGCCCTCATCCAGCGGCACGCCACGGGCGCGCTGCGCTTCATGAATAATCGCTAATTGCCGTTTTAACTGCTCAACGACCAACAAAGGCCCGGCGAACAGATAAGCGACGCCCGGCGGCAGGCGAGAAGCAAACAAAGCGCGGATAAAACGTTGCACTGGGACGAATTGCATCCACAACTGCGAGGTTGAAACAATCGCGAGAATCCGCAGCCAGAGCGTAATAGCATGCGTCCACCGTTCTGGCGAGCGTGGCGTGCCGCTTAGCCATTCTGTCAGCCAGCCACCGTGTACCAGCCACAGTCCAGCCCCCAGCGAGAACATCAGCCAGACAACATATTTTGCCCGCCGCCGCGTGGCCTTTAGCGCAATAAGGCAGAAAAAGGTCGCCGCGCTATAGACTGTCAGTATTGTCTGTGTGGGCAGGATAAGCGTGGTGCAGGCCGCCAGCGCCCACAGCGTTAGGGATGTAAACGGATGCATTTAGCGCACGGCAGCCATTGCCGGAAAATGGCGCGTGGTGCGAATCGGCAGCTGACGCAGTAAAAGCCAGACAATCACCGCTGTAAGAATTTTATCGACCAGGTTTGCGCCTATCACCGTAATCGCCACCGACTCCACCAGGTTTTGCCCCATAGAGTGCATCCAGGCAACGAACAAATCGGCTCCGCTACCGGTGACACCGCCGAACAGCGCAGTACGCAGCGGTACAGCGACGACCGTTACTGCAAGCGTAATAATCACGCCGCTGACAACGACTTTTGGCAGGGTGCGAAACCAACCCGCTCGCGCCAGCCAACCGGCGACCAAGCCAATAACCATCGCCACGGGGGCAAAGGCGGCGGCGATCGGGTCGGTGAGCAATCCCCAGAGTAAATTGGTCAGTAAGCCGGTCAGCATCCCGATCACCGGACCAAGCAGTACCGCGCTAATAAGTGTGCCGATGGAGTCGAGAAATATAGGTAATTTGACCATGCTGGCCAGTTGCCCGCCAATCATATTGATGGCGATAGAGATAACAATCAACACCAGTGCTTGACTGGAAAAGTGGCGACGCGCCATAAGAAAACCTCTCTGAAAGTAGTTATTTAACGGGGGAAATATGCAATTCGTCGTAACCAGAAAGCGCGCAAGGTTGGCGGCTAAACGCCAGCTCCTCAAGGCAGCCGATCACCAGTTCAAGCGTGGTCCGCACGGTACAGCCGGGCATCATATGACCGCCAAGTATCGTGCCGTGTGGATCGGAAACGCAGAGATGAAGATGTTCACCACTCTGTTCCAGTGTGCCGTTCAATGCGATGACTTCGAACTTACCGCTTAGTAGGGCCGTGTTTTCTTGCCCGGCATAGCGTAAGGCGACGTCAGTCAGACTGCCGGTACAACCTGCAATCCACGCGGCGTGGAGTTGTTGTTGCTGCGCGAAGGCGCGTAATTGGGAGAGAACTTCCTGTCCTGGGAGCAGGCGCAGCGCGTAAAAGCGTGCGGAGGAAGAATATGGGTAGGGCAATGTCATCATTGGAGTACTCCGAAACTCGGACGTATTGCGGATAATATCGACGCTGCATCAGTCATATTCTGATATAAGTCAGGGTTTGTGACGGCACAACGAAAAGATTTTGCTACGCTTATTCGTGATTCTGCAAAGTGGAATAAATTCCACAGGGGCGGGGCTGAAAACGTGACGTAAGTCAGATAATTGTCTTCTTTGACTGGACAATCATTCCTTTTATTCCACGTTTCGCTTATCCTAGCTGAAGCGTTTCAGTCGATTAAATGTTCGACAATTAACCAATCAGTCGCAGTTTGCGACAGGTAAGGTTTCCCCGGACGATTTGCTGGATTACTCTGTCTGGCAAATTTGCTCAGGGAAAACCTTGCAGGAGATCTATGACCGTACGCGTAGCGATAAATGGCTTCGGTCGCATCGGGCGTAATGTGGTTCGTGCTTTGTATGAATCCGGACGCCGGGCGGAAATTACCGTGGTGGCAATCAACGAACTGGCGGATGCTGCGGGCATGGCGCATTTGTTGAAGTATGACACCAGTCATGGCCGTTTTGCATGGGAAGTACGACAGGAACGCGATCAACTTTTTGTTGGTGATGACGCCATCCGCGTATTGCACGAACGTTCACTGCAATCGCTCCCATGGCGTGAACTGGGCGTCGATGTGGTTCTTGACTGCACCGGCGTATATGGCTCCCGCGAGCATGGCGAAGCGCATATTGCCGCCGGGGCCAAAAAAGTGCTCTTTTCACATCCTGGTAGTAACGATCTCGACGCGACCGTTGTTTACGGCGTCAATCAGGATCAACTTCGTGCGGAACACCGCATCGTTTCTAACGCTTCCTGTACCACGAATTGCATAATTCCCGTCATCAAATTGTTAGATGATGCGTACGGTATTGAGTCCGGCACTGTGACCACAATTCACTCCGCCATGCACGATCAACAGGTTATTGATGCATACCATCCTGACCTGCGTCGCACCCGGGCAGCCAGCCAGTCGATCATTCCGGTCGATACTAAACTGGCCGCCGGTATCACACGATTTTTTCCGCAATTTAATGATCGCTTTGAAGCGATTGCGGTACGTGTGCCAACCATAAATGTGACGGCAATCGATTTAAGCGTGACGGTGAAGAAACCTGTAAAAGCCAATGAAGTCAACCTGTTGCTGCAAAAAGCAGCACAAGGTGCATTTCATGGTATAGTTGACTATACGGAATTGCCGTTGGTCTCTGTAGATTTTAACCACGATCCGCACAGTGCCATTGTCGATGGCACCCAAACCCGGGTCAGTGGCGCACACCTGATCAAAACGTTGGTCTGGTGCGATAACGAATGGGGCTTTGCTAACCGAATGCTCGACACGACGTTAGCTATGGCTACTGTTGCTTTCAGGTAAGACGCAAGCAGCGTCTGCAAAACTTTTAGAATCAACGAGAGGATTCACCATGTCTGTAATTAAGATGACCGATCTGGATCTTGCTGGGAAACGTGTATTTATCCGTGCGGATCTGAACGTACCAGTAAAAGACGGGAAAGTAACCAGCGACGCGCGTATCCGTGCTTCTCTGCCGACCATCGAACTGGCCCTGAAACAAGGCGCGAAAGTGATGGTAACTTCCCACCTGGGTCGTCCTACCGAAGGCGAGTACAACGAAGAATTCTCTCTGCTGCCGGTTGTTAACTACCTGAAAGACAAACTGTCTAACCCGGTTCGTCTGGTTAAAGATTACCTCGACGGCGTTGACGTTGCTGAAGGTGAACTGGTTGTTCTGGAAAACGTTCGCTTCAACAAAGGCGAGAAGAAAGACGACGAAACCCTGTCCAAAAAATATGCTGCACTGTGTGACGTGTTCGTAATGGACGCATTCGGTACTGCTCACCGCGCGCAGGCTTCTACTCACGGTATCGGTAAATTCGCTGATGTTGCGTGCGCAGGCCCGCTGCTGGCAGCTGAACTGGACGCGCTGGGTAAAGCACTGAAAGAACCTGCTCGCCCGATGGTGGCTATCGTTGGTGGTTCTAAAGTATCTACCAAACTGACCGTTCTGGATTCCCTGTCCAAAATCGCTGACCAGCTGATCGTGGGTGGTGGTATCGCTAACACCTTTATCGCGGCACAAGGCCACGATGTGGGTAAATCCCTGTACGAAGCTGACCTGGTTGACGAAGCAAAACGTCTGCTGACCACCTGCAACATTCCGGTTCCGTCTGACGTTCGCGTAGCAACTGAGTTCTCTGAAACTGCACCGGCTACCCTGAAATCTGTTAACGATGTGAAAGCTGACGAGCAGATCCTGGATATCGGCGATGCTTCTGCGCAGGAACTGGCTGAAATCCTGAAGAATGCGAAAACCATTCTGTGGAACGGCCCGGTTGGCGTGTTCGAATTCCCGAACTTCCGCAAAGGTACTGAAATCGTGGCTAACGCTATCGCAGACAGCGAAGCGTTCTCCATCGCTGGTGGCGGTGACACTCTGGCAGCAATCGACCTGTTCGGCATTGCTGACAAAATCTCCTACATCTCCACTGGCGGCGGCGCATTCCTCGAATTCGTGGAAGGTAAAGTACTGCCTGCAGTAGCGATGCTCGAAGAGCGCGCTAAGAAGTAAAAAATCACAGGGCAGGGAAACCTGCCCTTGTTGCAGCGCGCTTTTAGAGCACGCATTTTTTCATACTCTAAATAATTCGAGTTGCAGGAAGGCGACAAGAGAGTGAATCCCCTGGAGCTTACATAAGTAAGTGACTGGGGTGAGCGAACGCAGACGCAGCACATGCAACTTGAAGTATGACGAGTATAAGGCCCGACGATACAGGACAAGAGACATGTCTAAGATTTTTGATTTCGTAAAACCTGGCGTAATCACTGGTGATGACGTACAGAAAGTTTTCCAGGTAGCAAAAGAAAACAACTTCGCACTGCCAGCAGTAAACTGCGTCGGTACTGACTCCATCAACGCCGTACTGGAAACCGCTGCTAAAGTTAAAGCGCCGGTTATCGTTCAGTTCTCCAACGGTGGTGCTTCCTTTATCGCTGGTAAAGGCGTGAAATCTGACGTTCCGCAGGGTGCTGCTATCCTGGGTGCGATCTCTGGTGCGCATCACGTTCACCAGATGGCTGAACACTATGGTGTTCCAGTGATCCTGCACACCGACCACTGCGCGAAAAAACTGCTGCCGTGGATCGACGGTCTGCTGGACGCGGGTGAAAAACACTTCGCAGCTACCGGTAAGCCGCTGTTCTCTTCTCACATGATCGACCTGTCTGAAGAATCTCTGCAAGAGAACATCGAAATCTGCTCTAAATACCTGGAGCGTATGTCCAAAATCGGCATGACTCTGGAAATCGAACTGGGTTGCACCGGTGGTGAAGAAGACGGCGTGGACAACAGCCACATGGACGCTTCTGCACTGTACACCCAGCCGGAAGACGTTGATTACGCATACACCGAGCTGAGCAAAATCAGCCCGCGCTTCACCATCGCAGCGTCCTTCGGTAACGTACACGGCGTATACAAGCCGGGTAACGTTGTTCTGACTCCGACCATCCTGCGTGACTCTCAGGAATATGTTTCCAAGAAACACAACCTGCCGCACAACAGCCTGAACTTCGTATTCCACGGCGGTTCCGGTTCTACTGCTCAGGAAATCAAAGACTCCGTAAGCTACGGCGTAGTGAAAATGAACATCGATACCGATACCCAATGGGCAACCTGGGAAGGTGTTCTGAACTACTACAAAGCGAACGAAGCTTATCTGCAGGGTCAGTTGGGCAACCCGAAAGGCGAAGATCAGCCGAACAAGAAATACTACGATCCGCGCGTATGGCTGCGTGCCGGTCAGACTTCGATGATCGCTCGTCTGGAAAAAGCATTCCAGGAACTGAACGCGATCGACGTTCTGTAAGATATTCCTTTCTGCTTATCTCAAGGCCCGCTCTGCGGGTCTTTTTTTCGCCAAAAGCAAGGTGATGCAGATGAGAAATCTGTGATCTATTTGGCAAAATTATGCTTTATTGTTTACCCTTGTCAGACTGCCCGTCATAAGGCGGCGGAGTGTATTTCTCCATTTTGAGTCAGTTGAAAAGGAATATTGAATGGAAGATTTGAATGTTGTCGATAGCATAAACGGCGCGGGGAGCTGGCTGGTGGCTAACCAGGCGCTGCTGCTAAGTTATGCAGTAAACATCGTGGCGGCACTCGCGATCATCATCGTTGGTTTGATTATCGCGCGGATGATTTCCAACGCGGTGAATCGCCTGATGATCTCCCGTAAAATCGATGCCACCGTTGCTGATTTTCTTTCTGCATTAGTCCGTTACGGAATTATCGCCTTTACGCTAATCGCTGCACTGGGGCGCGTGGGCGTACAAACCGCGTCAGTCATTGCTGTACTCGGTGCCGCAGGCTTAGCTGTTGGTCTGGCTTTGCAGGGGTCACTGTCTAACCTGGCCGCTGGCGTGTTACTGGTCATGTTCCGCCCGTTCCGTGCCGGAGAATATGTTGACCTCGGCGGCGTAGCCGGTACTGTGCTGAGCGTGCAGATTTTCTCCACCACCATGCGTACTGCAGACGGTAAAATTATCGTTATTCCGAACGGTAAAATTATTGCCGGGAATATTATTAACTTCTCCCGCGAGCCAGTTCGCCGTAACGAATTTATTATTGGCGTGGCGTATGATTCCGATATCGATCAGGTTAAGCAGATCCTGACCAATATTATCCAGTCTGAAGACCGCATTTTGAAAGATCGCGAAATGACTGTGCGTCTGAACGAACTTGGCGCATCGTCGATTAATTTCGTGGTCCGCGTCTGGAGCAAAAGCGGCGATCTACAAAACGTGTACTGGGATGTGCTGGAGCGTATTAAACGTGAATTTGATGCCGCCGGTATCAGCTTCCCGTACCCGCAAATGGATGTGAACTTTAAGCGGGTGAAAGAAGACAAAGCTGCATAATCAACGCTGAGGCCAGATAATACTCTCTGGCCTCTCTCTTATTAGTTTTTCTGATTGCCAATTAATATTATCAATTTCCGCTAATAACAATCCCGCGATATAGTCTCTTCATCAGATACTTAATTCGGAATATCCAACGTGTTTTCTTATTACTTTCAAGGTCTTGCACTTGGGGCAGCTATGATCCTGCCGCTCGGTCCACAAAATGCTTTTGTGATGAATCAGGGCATTCGTCGTCAGTACCACATTATGATTGCCTTACTTTGTGCTATCAGCGATTTGGTCCTGATTTGCGCCGGGATTTTTGGTGGCAGTGCGTTATTGATGCAGTCGCCGTGGTTGCTTGCGCTGGTCACCTGGGGCGGCGTAGCCTTCTTGCTGTGGTATGGTTTTGGCGCTTTTAAAACCGCAATGAGCAGTAATATTGAGTTAGCCAGTGCCGAAGTCATGAAGCAAGGCAGATGGAAAATTATCGCCACCATGTTGGCAGTGACCTGGCTGAATCCGCATGTTTACCTGGATACTTTTGTGGTGCTGGGTAGCCTTGGGGGGCAGCTTGATGTTGAACCAAAACGTTGGTTTGCGCTCGGGACAATTAGCGCCTCTTTCCTGTGGTTCTTTGGTCTGGCTCTTCTCGCAGCCTGGCTGGCACCGCGCCTGCGCACGGCAAAATCACAGCGCATTATCAATCTGGTAGTGGGATGTGTTATGTGGTTTATTGCCTTGCAGCTGGCGAGAGACGGTATTGCTCATGCACAAGCCTTGTTCAGTTAGGCGCTATCTGATGGAAAAATAAAACAGAGGCGCTAAGCTTGCCTCCAGAGGTCCTGAATTTTGGGCAAGTCAATTAACACGGAGAGACTAACGTGAAGTTCAAAGTTATCGCCCTGGCGGCATTAATGGGTATTAGCGGGATGGCAGCGCAGGCTAACGAATTGCCGGATGGACCGCATATTGTCACCTCCGGTACGGCAAGCGTGGATGCGGTGCCAGACATTGCCACTCTTGCGATTGAAGTCAACGTGGCCGCGAAGGATGCCGCTACTGCCAAGAAACAGGCGGATGAGCGCGTCGCACAATACATTTCCTTCCTTGAACTCAATCAGATCGCGAAAAAAGATATCAGCTCAGCGAACTTACGCACCCAGCCAGATTATGATTATCAGGATGGTAAAAGTATCCTGAAAGGCTACCGTGCTGTGAGAACGGTGGAAGTCACGCTCCGTCAGTTAGACAAACTGAATTCCTTGCTGGATGGTGCGCTGAAGGCGGGTCTTAACGAAATTCGTTCTGTATCGCTGGGCGTGGCGCAGCCGGATGCCTATAAAGACAAAGCGCGTAAGGCAGCGATTGATAACGCGATTCATCAGGCGCAGGAACTGGCGAACGGCTTTCATCGTAAACTAGGGCCGGTATATAGCGTGCGCTACCATGTTTCCAACTATCAGCCCAGCCCAATGGTGCGGATGATGAAAGCCGATGCCGCGCCGGTCTCAGCCCAGGAAACTTACGAGCAGGCTGCTATTCAGTTTGATGATCAGGTCGATGTGGTCTTCCAGTTAGAACCTGTGGATCAACAACCCGCTAAAACACCTGCCGCACAATAATACTTGTAGCCCGACGTATTGGTCGGGCTAATGCCTTTACCCGATATTGCCTCCTTTTTCTGTAATTTTCTGTAAAACCATGACGTAATCACCTATCTTTGCTCGCGGTTTCATCAAGGATAGGCTGACTGAAACGGTTAAGCGGACAAGGATGCGGGGGAGCGGGGATGGACATTTTTATTTCGAAAAAGATGCGCAATTTCATTTTATTAGCGCAAACCAATAATATTGCCCGGGCGGCAGAAAAAATCCATATGACGGCTTCGCCATTTGGCAAAAGCATTGCCGCGCTGGAAGAACAAATTGGCTATACGCTATTTACCCGCAAAGATAATAATATCAGCCTCAATAAAGCCGGGCAGGAACTGTATCAAAAACTGTTCCCGGTTTATCAACGGCTTTCTGCGATTGATAATGAAATCCATAACTCAGGACGTCGTTCACGAGAAATTGTGATAGGCATAGATAATACTTATCCGACCATTATTTTTGATCAGTTGATTAGTCTCGGAGATAAGTACGAAGGCGTGACCGCCCAGCCAGTTGAGTTCAGCGAAAACGGCGTTATCGATAATCTTTTTGACCGTCAGTTAGATTTTATAATCTCCCCACAGCATGTATCTGCACGAGTTCAGGAACTGGAAAACCTGACTATCAGTGAACTACCACCGCTGCGATTGGGCTTTCTCGTTTCTCGCCGTTATGAAGAGCGACAAGAGCAAGAGTTGCTTCAGGAGCTACCGTGGCTACAAATGCGCTTTCAGAACCGGGCCAACTTCGAAGCAATGATTGATGCGAATATGCGTCCTTGTGGGATCAATCCCACCATTATTTATCGACCTTACAGTTTTATGGCCAAAATCAGCGCCGTGGAGCGCGGACATTTTCTGACGGTGATCCCGCATTTTGCCTGGCGACTGGTGAATCCGGCAACGCTGAAATATTTTGATGCGCCGCACAAGCCGATGTATATGCAGGAATATCTTTATTCAATCAGAAATCATCGATATACCGCCACGATGCTTCAGCATATTGCTGAAGATCGTGACGGGACGAGTCATTAACCCAGCATCGAGCCGGTTGCGATTAAATTACGGTGTAAGTCAAAGACGTGGCTAAGATCGTGGTGAATATGTCCGCCGGGCGCATTTTCCAGATAGCGATGCAGATAATCCCGATACATAGGATGTGCACAATTATCAATGATGGTGCGGGCGCGTTGAAGCGGGGAAAGACCACGCAGATCGGCGATCCCTTGTTCGGTGATGATCACTTTGACGCTGTGTTCGCTGTGATCAACATGGCTGCACATTGGCACGACGGTTGAGATCTTGCCTTCTTTAGCAATCGACGGGGCCATAAAGATCGACAGATACGCGTTGCGTTCAAAATCACCGCTGCCACCGATGCCGTTCATCAGATCGACCCCGGCTACGTGCGTTGAGTTGGCATGCCCGTAAATATCAAACTCCAGGCCGACGTTCAGAGCGATGACGCCCAGACGACGGATGATTTCCGGGTTATTGGAAATCTCCTGCGGACGCAACACAATGCGGCTGGCAAAGTAATCCATATTGTCGTAAATCTTGCGCAGGGAATCGGCCGAGATAGTCAGGCTGGAGGCGCTGGCCCCGCTGATTTTGCCCGTTTCCAGTAAATGCACCACCGATTCCTGTAGCACTTCCGAATACATCATGAACGGAGGAATTTCCGGGTTTTCCCCTAGTCGCGCCATGACTGCATTATTGATATTGCCCACGCCACTTTGCAGCGGCAGAAATTCCGGCGGAATACGCCCATGCGCCATTTCCTGCAACAAGAACGTGACCACGTTATCGGCAATCTGCTGGCACATGGGATTTTGCTTATCCAGCATATTACCGGCGTCGGGCAAGTTGGTTTCCACGACGGCGACAATCTTTTTCGGATCGATTTGCACATAGCGGGTACCGACGCGATCCATTGCATGGAAGATCGACACGCTATTGCGCCGCGGTGGCGCGCCAGGAATCACAATATCCGCCAGTTCTGCAACGCGCGGATCGTGATAGTGATTGAGTTCAATGATCACTTTCTTCGCCCGCAGCAGCCAGGTCGGCGCATTACCGATCCCGCTGGTTAACCAGACTCGACCATCCGGTGCCAGTGCCGATGCTTCAATGACGGCAACATCAATTTCGCCGAAGAAACCGTAATTGACCATTTGCGCCACTTCGCTCAAATGCAGGTCAACGAAACTCACCGCGCCCTGATTGATCTTTTTACGTAAACCGGACGATGTTTGATATGGCGCACGCCAGGAAACAGCATCGGCGTCAGAAAGTACATCGTCAGCGGCGGCGCTGATTGACGCCCCCGTCAGCAGGCGGATTTGATACGGCTTTTTGGCCTCATGCTGTTCGTTAGCTCTGCGGGCAATCGCGTTGGGTAGGGCTTTCGGCGAACCCGCCGGGGTAAAGCCGCTAAATGCCACCATGTCGTTATGCTGGATAATTTCTGCCGCTTCATCGGCGGTCATCCTTGTCCACTGAGTTTCCATTTTTACTCCTTCGATCGCAGGGATTAATGACCAACGAAATTAGGTTTACGTTTTTCGAGGAAAGCGTTCATCCCTTCCTGGTAATCTTCGCTGTCATAAACCGCGCGGCGCATCCCCTGAATACGTTCAAATTCATCGGAGTTCATGGTGTGCGCTTCGCCCAGTACACGCAGTTCTTCTTTGATAACGGCAATGGCTAACGGCGCTTTCTCAGAGATGTGGTGCGCCATTTGTAAGGTGAAATCTTCCAGTTCTTCCACTTCCACAACATGGTTGAGGATGCCGACAGCCAGCGCGCGCTGGGCTGTGATTGGCGAAGCGGTAAAAATCAGCTCTTTGACAATGTGGAAGCCCGCGTCGCGGGTCAGGTTGTGAATGCCGACCAGGTTATACGGGACGCCGAGGTTTACAGGCGTCATTGAGAAGGTTGAGGTACTGGCGGCGATGATCAGATCGGAACTCATGATCATTTCAAATGCGCCCCCCCAAACACTACCTTCCACCATCGAAATGATCGGTTTCGGGAATTTTTGGATCATGCGGGTGATTTGACGCAACGGATCATCATAGGAGAGCGGATCGCGACCGCCAGACGGCAGTTCGTGAATATCGTGACCTGCGGAGAAGACTTTGGATCCACTCGGCGCGCGCAAAATGATACAGCGAATTTCCGGCCGGTTGAGATCGCTTAATGCCTGCATAAGATCATCAATAAAGACTTTACTTAAGGCATTAAGTTTTCGGCCATAGTTAAACTCAATGACCGCCACTTTGTTGATAGTGACAACGTTCACATACTGATAAGACATAAAAATTCCTTTAATCAAAATATTGCGTCTGGATAAATTCACTGAGCTGTCGCAGGCCGGTGCGCGGTGAGAGCGTATTGTTTTTGACCGCTAAAAGCGTCTGGCGGTAATAGCGATCGAAATCTTCATTCGCGAACAGGTGATTCAGTACTTCTTCTTCGGTTTGTTTACGCAGCCATTCCACCGATTGTTGTTGCCGCACTTGCTGTAAACGACCACTGGCAGTTAGCGCGGTTTTGAAGTCGATGATGGCGTGCCAGATCTCATCGATTCCACGTTTTTCCAGTGCGCTACAAGTCAGAACTCGTGGCTGCCATTCGTCGTATTTACGTCGCAGAATATGCAGGGCACTCTCGTACATATGCCGGGCAATGGCGACATTGGTATGGTTATCGCCATCGTCTTTGTTGATAACGATCAGATCTGCCACTTCCATCAGCCCCTTTTTAATCCCCTGCAGATCATCGCCGCCACCGGCAATTTGCAACGAGATAAAACAGTCCACCATGCGGGCAACTTCCGTTTCCGACTGTCCGACGCCAACCGTTTCGACAATCACTACGTCATAACCCGCCGCTTCGCATAACAGCATTAATTCCCGCGCTCGCTGACTGGCACCGCCCAGATGGCCGGAGGATGGTACCGGGCGAATAAACGCCGCCTCGGCACGCGCCAGGTCATTCATGCGGGTTTTATCCCCGAGAATGCTACCGCCAGTGACCGGGCTGCTGGGATCGACCGCAATAACTGCAACCTTTAATCCCTCACGAATCAACAACATGCCAAAGGCTTCAAGAAAGGTACTTTTCCCCGCGCCGGGTGTGCCGGTAACACCCAGTCGCAGGGCGTTACCACAGAACGGCATAATGGCATCAAGCAGTTGCGTACTTAGCGCCTGATGACGCGGGTGACGGCTTTCCACCAGCGTCATGGCCTGGGCGAGCGTGGCACGCTCACCCTGACGTAAGCGGCGAATACTTTCTGCCAGCGTGGCTTCATTAATCATGATGCTGGCTTATCAGATTCAGTACGTCGCGCACGCTGTCGAGCATAGGCGTACCTGGACCATAAATCGCCGCCACGCCGCGCTCCTGCAGGAAGGCGTAATCCTGCGGTGGAATGACGCCACCCGCGACCACGAAAATATCTTCGCGATTCCATTTCTTCAGCGCTTCGACCAGTTCCGGGATCAGCGTTTTATGACCGGCAGCCAGTGAAGATGCGCCCACTATGTGAACGTCGTTTTCTACTGCCAGGCGGGCGATCTCTTCAGGTGTAGAGAACATCGGGCTTAAATCTACGTCGAAACCGAGATCGGAATAGGCGCTGGCGATCACTTTCGCGCCGCGATCGTGCCCATCCTGGCCCATTTTGGCGATCAGAATGCGCGGGCGACGACCATTGTCGGCAAGGAACTGCTCTGTTTGCGCAACAATGGCATCGAACTCGGAGGCCGATTTTTCCGACTGATGATAGCTTTGCGCAATTACGCCGGTAACACACTGGCTTGGCACCAGATAACGGTCAAAAGCGGCTTCCAGCGCATCGGATATTTCACCCAGGGTGGCGCGAACGCGAGCGGCATTAACAGCGGCAGCCAGCAGGTTTTCGTTATGCTGTGCGGCGTGAGTCAGGGCGTTCAACGCGGCGGTTACGGCGGCATCATCACGGGTGGCGCGAATGCGTTCCAGCGAAGCAATTTGCTCGTTACGCACCATCACGTTGTCGATCTCAAGTACATCGGTTTCGTCTTCGTGATCCAGTTTGTACTTGTTGACACCAACGATGACACGCTTGCCCTGGTCGATCAACGACTGTTCGCGCGCGGAGGCCTCTTCGATCATTCGTTTTGGCAGACCTGCTTCGATCGCTTTCGCCATGCCACCGGCTTCGTCGATCTGTTGGATAATGGCTCTGGCTTGTTTGACGATTTGATCGGTCAGCGATTCAACGTAATAGGATCCGGCCAGTGGATCGACGGTGCGGCAGAGTTCTGATTCTTCCTGAATGATGATCTGGGTATTGCGGGCAATGCGTGCTGAGAAATCGGTAGGCAAACCAAGCGCTTCATCAAAGGCGTTGGTATGCAGTGACTGAGTACCGCCCAGCGTTGCAGCCAGTGCTTCAATGGTGGTGCGGATAACGTTGTTATACGGATCCTGTTCAGTCAGGCTCCAGCCTGAGGTCTGGCAGTGGGTACGCAGCGCCAGTGATTTCGGATCCTGTGCGCCAAATCCACTGACCGCTTCGCTCCATAAATAACGTGCCGCACGCAACATGGCGACGTTCATAAACAGATCCATGCCAATGCCGAAGAAAAACGACAGGCGAGGAGCGAAGTCATCAATTTTCAGCCCAGCGGAGATTGCTGCTTTGATGTACTCAATCCCATCAGCGAGCGTAAATGCTACCTGCTGCACGCAGTTGGCACCCGCTTCACCCATATGGTAACCGCTGATACTGATGGTATTAAAGCGAGGCATGTTGCCAGAACACCAGGCAATGATGTCTGCGATAATACGCATTGACGGTTTCGGCGGGTAAATATAGGTGTTGCGGCAGAGATACTCTTTGAGGATATCGTTCTGAATGGTGCCTGTCAGTTTATCGGGCGTAACTCCTTGCTCTTCTGCGGCGACGATATAAAACGCCAGTACGGGTAACACTGCGCCATTCATGGTCATCGAAACCGACATTTTATCCAGCGGGATCTGGTCGAACAGGACTTTCATATCTTCCACGGTGTCGATAGCAACGCCCGCTTTGCCGACGTCGCCCGCCACGCGCGGGTTATCGGAGTCGTAGCCACGGTGGGTGGCAAGGTCAAACGCAACGGAAAGACCTTTTTGCCCGGCGGCCAGGTTACGGCGATAAAAAGCGTTGGACTCTTTTGCTGTTGAAAAACCAGCATACTGACGGATGGTCCACGGTTGGGCGGTATACATAGTGGCACGCGGGCCACGAACGTAGGGTGGCAAACCAGGAAGGGTACCGGTCACTTCCAGATTATCGAGATCGGCTTCAGTATACAGCGGCTTGATGGCGATCCCTTCTGCGGTTTGCTGAACCAGCGAGTCGACAGTTTTCTCCCGACGGCTCAATTCCTTGTTGGCAAGCTGTTGCCACTCCTGCACGTTAGACATTATTTGCTCCATAAAACGCAATCAAAATGAGGGTATTTGCGCTTACGGTGAGCTTTTTACGTGGGTTTGTCGCCAGCAAAAAAAATGCATTCAGACGTCGTTTTTTGCCGCCTGAGATTTGTCTATTTTGTGATGTGATTCAAGGAATACAAAAAGAACTGGAGGTGATGCCTGGTATGTATTACCAGGCATTATTTGATGGATTATTCCTGACGAAGAACTTTGTGACCATAATCGAGCAACGCATCAGTGACTTTACGCATCATGCGGCTTTCAGGAGCAAAGCGGTGCCAGTAGAGCATCCGGCGTTGAAATAGCCCTGGCGTTAAGTCAATCAGTTCGCCGCTGGCCAGTTCTTTCTCGATTTGCAGATGTGGGATCATACAGCAGGTGGTCCCCTGACGAGCAAGTTGCACGAACGCTTCTGAAGAATTAACGATATGGCAGGGTACGCTGCCTGGAGGCAGATCAAAGTTTTGCTGCAAAAAGGCCTGGTGCATATCATCAAGATGGTCAAACGCGACCACTGGCGCTTTCAGTAATGCCGAACGCGTTACGCCGTTAGGGAAATATTTTTCGGCGAACGGTTTTGAGCTGACGAACAGATAGTCGAGCGCACCGAGCTTATCGACAAGACAACTCGGTAGCGCCTGATGTTGAATACTCACCGCGCCGACCACTTCGCCGCGACGCAGACGTTCCTGAGTGCGGGTTTCATCTTCTACCTGCAAGTTGAGGCGGATAGGCGAATCAGCTAACACAGGAGCCAGCGCCGGAAGCAACCACGTCGCCAGACTGTCAGCGTTGACCGCCAGTGAAAGCAGCAGCGGAGTTGAACCGGTTTGTTCATCGCCCAGCCACTCTTCTTCCAGTAACTCCACCTGGCGTAGCAGTGCCAGCAGTTTTTGCCCTTGTTCCGTCGGGCGCGGCGGTACGGTACGCACCAACAGCGGCTGCCCGAACATATTTTCCAGTTGCTTAATGCGCTGTGAGACGGCTGATTGTGTAATGCACAGCTTTTGTGCCGCGCGCTCAAATCCTCGTTCACGTATCACCGCATCCAGTGCCTGTAATGTTCTGTAGTCCGGGCGTTTCATTGCTGTTGTCTGCTCCTGGTAAATGCTTTTTCCTGCACTATGACACAATTTTGCGTCAGGTTGCATATACCGAAGCCGTCGGCGGGTACATTTGTATCAGTGGTTAAACACGCAGCTTAAAAGATCAGGGATTTGCGCTATTGCATTTCGCTCAGCGAGTTCGCGCCCTGGAGCGGCATACCCAGACCTTTATATGCTTTGTTTGCGGGGCGAAAGTTTATGGATGAGTTAACCACGCGACTTGCCAACGGGGTCTGAATCGCTTTTTTTTGTATATACTCGTCATACTTCAAGTTGCATGTGCTGCGTCTGCGTTCGCTCACCCCAGTCACTTACTTCTGTAAGCTCCTGGGGATTCACTCTCTTGTCGCCTTCCTGCAACTCGAATTATTTAGAGTATAATGCGAGTGAAATTTCATACCACAGGCGAAACGATCATGACGCAGGATGAATTGAAAAAAGCAGTAGGATGGGCGGCACTTCAGTATGTTCAGCCCGGCACCATTGTTGGTGTAGGTACAGGTTCCACCGCCGCACACTTTATTGACGCGCTCGGCACGATGAAAGGCCAGATTGAAGGGGCCGTTTCCAGTTCGGATGCGTCCACTGAAAAACTGAAAAGCCTCGGCATTCACGTTTTTGATCTCAACGAAGTCGACAGCCTTGGCATCTACGTCGACGGTGCAGATGAAATCAACGGCCACATGCAGATGATCAAAGGCGGCGGCGCGGCGCTGACCCGTGAAAAAATCATTGCTTCGGTTGCGGAAAAATTTATCTGTATTGCAGACGCTTCTAAGCAGGTTGATATTCTGGGCAAATTCCCGCTGCCAGTAGAAGTTATCCCGATGGCACGTAGTGCAGTGGCGCGCCAGCTGGTGAAACTGGGCGGTCGTCCGGAATACCGCCAGGGCGTGGTGACCGATAACGGCAACGTGATCCTCGACGTCCACGGCATGGAAATCCTTGACCCAATAGCGATGGAAAACGCCATAAATGCGATTCCGGGCGTGGTGACTGTTGGCTTATTTGCTAACCGTGGCGCGGACGTTGCGCTGATTGGCACACCTGACGGTGTCAAAACCATTGTGAAATGATCTGACGGGGGAATCTCCCCCGTTAAAAAAATTCTCTTCGTTAAATTTGGTGACATGTGTCACGTTTTTACCTGGCTATTGTCGATTGCTCTAAATAAATCCTCTAATCCAGCATATTCATCCAAGAAAAACCTTTGCGTGATATTTCCTCAACATCGCGACGCAAACGTTCATATTGCCGCAATATTATTTTTTGATATGTTGAAAGGCGGATGCAAATCCGCACACAACATTTCAAAAGACAGGATTGGGTAAATGGCAAAGGTATCGCTGGAGAAAGACAAGATTAAGTTTCTGCTGGTAGAAGGCGTGCACCAAAAGGCGCTGGAAAGCCTTCGTGCAGCGGGTTACACCAACATCGAATTTCACAAAGGCGCGCTGGATGATGAACAATTAAAAGAATCCATCCGCGATGCCCACTTCATCGGCCTGCGATCCCGTACCCATCTGACTGAAGACGTGATCAACGCCGCAGAAAAACTGGTCGCTATTGGCTGTTTCTGTATCGGAACAAACCAGGTTGATCTGGATGCAGCTGCAAAACGCGGGATCCCGGTATTTAACGCACCGTTCTCTAATACGCGCTCTGTTGCGGAGCTGGTAATTGGCGAACTTCTGCTGCTATTGCGCGGCGTACCGGAAGCCAACGCTAAAGCGCACCGTGGTGTCTGGAACAAGCTGGCAGCTGGCTCTTTTGAAGCGCGCGGCAAAAAGCTGGGTATCATCGGCTATGGTCATATTGGTACACAGTTGGGCATTCTGGCTGAATCGCTGGGAATGTATGTTTACTTTTATGATATTGAAAACAAACTACCGCTGGGCAACGCCACTCAGGTACAGCATCTTTCTGATCTGCTGAATATGAGCGATGTGGTGAGTTTGCATGTGCCAGAGAATCCGTCTACCAAAAATATGATGGGCGCGAAAGAGATTTCGCTAATGAAGCCCGGCTCGTTGCTGATTAATGCCTCGCGCGGAACGGTGGTGGATATTCCGGCACTGTGCGATGCGCTGGCAAGCAAGCACCTGGCTGGAGCGGCAATCGACGTATTCCCGACGGAACCGGCGACTAACAGCGATCCGTTTACCTCTCCGCTGTGCGAGTTCGACAACGTCCTTCTGACGCCACATATTGGCGGTTCGACTCAGGAAGCACAGGAGAATATCGGCCTGGAAGTTGCAGGTAAATTAATCAAGTACTCTGACAATGGCTCAACGCTCTCTGCGGTGAACTTCCCGGAAGTATCGCTGCCACTGCATGGTGGGCGTCGTCTGATGCACATCCACGAAAACCGTCCGGGCGTGCTAACTGCGCTCAACAAAATTTTTGCCGAGCAGGGCGTCAACATCGCCGCGCAATATCTGCAAACTTCCGCCCAGATGGGTTATGTAGTTATTGATATTGAAGCCGACGAAGACGTTGCCGAAAAAGCTCTGCAGGCAATGAAAGCTATTCCGGGTACCATTCGCGCCCGTCTGCTGTACTAAATCCCCTTCTCTGAAAATCAACGGGCAGATCACTGACTTGCCCGTTTTTTTATCCCTTCTCCACACCGTTGCCGCATTGCGCATTCTACTTTGCGAGTCTGCTCCAGAAAATAAATCAAAGTCAGATCAATGCGTTGTGTTTATTTAATGGGGATTTACGATGGCAGGGCAGCATGGGGCTGTAACGGTAAAGCCCTCACCGAAGCGAGGGCTTGAAGGAGAAGGGTTATGATGCGACTTGTCATCATACTGATTGTACTGTTACTCATAAGTTTCCCAGCTTATTAACAGTCAGTCACAGGGGAGGAGCAATCCTCCCTTACCCTTACTCACTAAATTAGGTTAAAGAATCAACGATGTCAATCAGGGCGATGCAGGTGTGTCGCCCTCACCACTCCCAGACTTTCGACGGCGTAACTACTGCAGGAAGTGGAATATCCCACTCTTCAACGGGGAGTTTTTCCACCAACTGACAATCATGCGCATAACCCACCGGTTGCATTTGATAGCGCTGCCAGTTTTGTAAGGTCCGATCATAAAAACCACCGCCCATTCCCAGGCGCTGACCGTACTCATCAAAGGCGACCAGCGGTGTGATCAACACGTCTAATCGGGAAAGGGGTAGCACGTCACGCACATCCAGTTTTGGCTCATGGATCTTCAACCTGTTCATCACCAGTTCGCTTTGCGGATGGTAATTCAGGAACAGCAAATTACCGGCACTAAAGGGATGCAAAACTGGAAGATATACGCGCTTACCGGCGCGCCAGAGTTGTTCTATGAGTGGCTGGGTGTCGAGTTCGCCATCAAAAGAGAGGAATACAGCGACCGTATGTGCCATCACCACCGGGGGATAAGTCATCATCCGGGTAGCGGCTTGTTGACCCATTTCCTGCTGTTGTTCCGGCGTTAACGCACGACGACGTTGCCGAATCATTTTGCGGATTTCTTGTCGGGATAATGTCAGTGGGATTTCTGGTAGTTGCGTCATGGCTGGTGCCAGATAAGAAGGGAATCTCCGAGATGCCGCCGCAGGCTGTAACCCTTGAACCCTTGGTTCAAGGTGAATGTGTCGTCACAGTTTTAAGGCTTCTCGGACGGACCGAGCATGCTCACCAACCGCGGAGCGCCACATTCTTGTGGTATGAAATATCGGCTCAGGGGACTGGCCCGCTTGCGAACATCTCAGAGAAATTTTGTCTTCACGGTTACTCTACCACAGTAAACCGAAAAGTGTCATTCAAAGTTTTGGTTAGTTTTTTCGGTGATGCGACCTTGTTCAAGTAACGCTTGTTCTATGGTCTGCTGCAGCATCCGAATACGCTGTTCCATGCTTGCCGCGTAATCACGAGTCTTCGCTTTTTCTTGCGCTAACTCATAGCTGATATTCAATGCGGCAATGAAGACCAACTGTTCAGTATTTGTGACTCTAGTGCGTTCTTTCAGATCTTGCAACCGTTGGTTCAGATCGTCCGCTGCCTGATTCAACGCATCCCTTTGGTCAGGCGGGCAGTTCACACGCAGTGAACGGCCAAAAATTTGGATATCGACGGGTTGTGCAGACATGCCACCTTCCTGCTGATTGACTGCGCTGCCTTCGTCTTTAGACCCATGGTCTGCGAAGGGGCGACACTATAGCTACCCTGATGAGAAGAGACAAGCCCTTTTCTGGTCCACCAGGGCCCAAAGTGGTAGCATATCATGAATATTCCTCCCTTTGACGACGAATGCTTATGTCTATACAGAACGAAATGCCTGGTTACAACGAAATGAACCAGTATCTGAACCAACAAGGGACGGGTCTGACCCCTGCTGAGATGCATGGTTTAATCAGTGGGATGATATGTGGTGGTAACGATGACAGCTCATGGCTGCCGCTGCTTCACGACCTGACGAACGAAGGCATGGCTTTCGGTCATGAGCTGGCACAGGCATTGCGCAAAATGCACTCTGCTACCAGCGATGCCCTGCAGGATGACGGCTTCCTTTTTCAGCTTTATCTGCCTGATGGCGATGATGTCAGTGTTTTCGATCGTGCTGATGCGCTGGCAGGTTGGGTCAATCACTTCCTGCTTGGTCTTGGCGTTACGCAACCGAAGCTGGACAAAGTGACCGGCGAAACCGGTGAAGCCATCGACGATCTGCGTAACATCGCGCAGCTGGGCTACGACGAAGACGAAGATCAGGAAGAGCTGGAAATGTCGCTTGAAGAGATCATCGAGTACGTCCGTGTTGCCGCGCTGTTATGCCACGACACCTTTACTCATCCGCAACCGACCGCGCCAGAAGTACAAAAACCGACTCTACACTAAAAACAAAAAACGTAAGGAGAGTGTTATGAGTGAGATATCCCGGCAAGAATTTCAGCGTCGCCGTCAGGCCCTGGTAGAGCAAATGCAACCCGGCAGCGCCGCGCTGATTTTTGCTGCACCAGAAGTAACACGTAGCGCCGACAGCGAATACCCCTATCGTCAGAACAGTGACTTTTGGTACTTCACCGGCTTTAACGAACCGGAAGCGGTGCTGGTGCTGATTAAAAGTGATGACACTCATAACCACAGCGTTCTGTTTAACCGCGTTCGCGACCTGACGGCAGAGATCTGGTTTGGTCGTCGCTTAGGCCAGGATGCCGCGCCAGAGAAACTGGGCGTTGACCGCGCACTGGCATTCAGCGAAATCAATCAGCAACTTTATCAACTACTTAATGGTCTGGATGTGGTTTACCACGCCCAGGGCGAATATGCGTATGCTGATGAAATCGTGAACAGTGCGCTGGAAAAACTGCGTAAAGGCTCGCGACAGAATCTCACCGCCCCGGCAACGATGATCGACTGGCGTCCTGTTGTTCATGAAATGCGCCTGTTCAAATCGCCGGAAGAGATCGCCGTACTTCGCCGCGCGGGGGAAATCACTGCCCTGGCGCATACACGGGCGATGGAAAAATGCCGTCCGGGAATGTTTGAGTACCATCTGGAAGGCGAAATTCACCACGAATTTAACCGCCACGGTGCGCGCTATCCTTCCTATAACACTATTGTCGGCAGCGGTGAAAACGGCTGCATTCTGCACTATACCGAAAACGAGTGTGAACTGCGTGACGGTGACCTGGTGTTGATTGACGCGGGTTGTGAATACAAAGGTTACGCTGGCGATATTACCCGCACCTTCCCGGTTAACGGTAAATTCACTCAGGCTCAGCGTGAAATCTACGACATTGTGCTGGAGTCTCTTGAAACCAGCCTGCGCCTGTATCGTCCGGGAACGTCCATTCAGGAAGTCACCGGTGAAGTGGTGCGCATCATGGTTAGCGGCCTGGTAAAACTCGGCATCCTGAAAGGTGATGTTGAAGAACTGATCGCCCAAAACGCCCATCGTCCTTTCTTTATGCATGGCCTTAGCCACTGGTTAGGTCTGGATGTCCATGATGTTGGTATTTATGGTCAGGATCGCTCGCGCATTCTGGAACCGGGCATGGTACTGACCGTAGAGCCGGGGCTGTACATTGCGCCGGATGCGGATGTACCAGAACAATATCGCGGTATCGGCATTCGTATCGAAGACGACATTGTGATTACCGAAACCGGCAATGAAAACCTCACTGCCAGCGTAGTGAAAAAGCCGGAAGAAATTGAAGCGTTGATGGCTGCTGCGAGAAAGCAATGAGCGTAATCATCGTCGGTGGCGGCATGGCGGGCGCGACGCTGGCGCTGGCTATTTCCCGGTTAAGTCACGGGGCGCTGCCGGTACATTTGATTGAAGCGACCGCGCCAGAGTCTCATGCTCATCCGGGCTTTGATGGACGAGCTATTGCGCTGGCGGCGGGTACTTGTCAGCAACTGGCGCGCATCGGCGTCTGGCAATCTCTGGCTGATTGCGCAACCGCCATCACCAGCGTGCATGTCAGCGATCGTGGTCATGCCGGATTCGTCACCCTCGCCGCAGAAGATTACCAACTGGCGGCGCTGGGGCAGGTTGTCGAATTGCATAATGTCGGGCAACGGCTGTTTGCATTGCTGCGCAAAGCACCTGGCGTAACGCTGCATTGCCCTGATCGCGTGGCTAACGTTGCCCGTGCTCAGAGTCACGTTGAAGTGACGCTGGAGAGTGGCGAGACGCTGACGGGCTGCGTGCTGGTAGCCGCTGATGGCACCCATTCAGCGTTAGCCACTGTGTGCGGCGTTGACTGGCAGCAGGAGCCTTACGAACAACTGGCCGTGATTGCGAACGTTGCGACTTCCGTTGCGCACGAAGGCCGGGCGTTTGAGCGTTTCACACTGTATGGCCCGTTGGCGATGTTGCCGATGTCTGACAGACGCTGTTCGCTGGTCTGGTGCCATCCACTGGAACGGCGCGAAGAGGTGCTGTCGTGGAGCGACGAGACGTTTTGCCGTGAACTCCAGTCGGCCTTTGGCTGGCGACTGGGGCAAATTACCCACGCTGGTAAACGCAGTGCTTACCCGCTGGCGTTAACCCGCGCCGCCAGACCTGTTACCCATCGTACCGTGCTGGTGGGCAATGCGGCGCAAACTCTGCACCCGATTGCCGGGCAAGGGTTCAACCTCGGTATGCGAGATGTGATGAGCCTTGCGGAAACCCTGACTCAGGCGCAAGAGCGCGGAGAAGACATAGGTGATTACGGCGTATTGTGCCGTTATCAGCAGCGTCGGCAGAGCGATCGCGAAGCAACCATCGGCGTCACGGACAGCCTTGTACATCTTTTTGCCAACCGTTGGACGCCGCTGGTTGTCGGGCGCAACATCGGGCTGATGGCAATGGAATTATTCACTCCGGCACGCGATGTGCTGGCGCAGCGCACCCTCGGTTGGGTGGCGCGTTAAAGGCGGCTTTAAGGAATAAACAATGCAAAGTGTTGATGTAGCCATTGTTGGCGGCGGCATGGTGGGGCTGGCGGTTGCCTGCGGCTTGCAGGGCAGTGGCTTACGCGTTGCCGTACTGGAGCAGCGCGTACCGGAACCCCTGGCGGCGGATGCACCACCACAACTGCGCGTTTCGGCTATCAATGCCGCCAGCGAAAAATTACTCACCCGTCTTGGCGTCTGGCAGGAGATCCTCTCCCGCAGGGCCAGTTGCTATCACGGCATGGAAGTGTGGGACAAAGACAGTTTTGGTCACATTTCGTTTGACGATCAAAGCATGGGCTATAGCCATCTTGGGCATATCGTTGAAAATTCAGTCATTCACTACGCGCTGTGGAACAAAGCACAGCAGTCCTCAGATATCAGCCTGCTAGCCCCTGCAGAATTACAGCAAGTCGCCTGGGGAGAGAACGAAACCTTCCTGACGCTGAAAGACGGCAGCATGTTAACGGCGCGTCTGGTAATTGGCGCAGACGGCGCTAATTCCTGGTTGCGCAACAAAGCCGATATTCCGCTGACTTTCTGGGATTATCAGCATCACGCGCTGGTGGCGACCATTCGCACGGAAGAACCGCATGATGCGGTGGCGCGACAGGTTTTCCATGGCGAAGGCATTCTGGCCTTTTTGCCGCTTAGCGATCCGCATCTTTGCTCAATTGTCTGGTCACTGTCGCCAGAGGAAGCACAGCGGATGCAGCAGGCAGGCGAAGACGAATTTAACCGCGAGTTAAATATCGCTTTTGATAATCGCCTGGGCTTATGCAAGGTTGAGAGTGAACGCCTGGTGTTCCCGCTGACTGGGCGTTATGCGCGCCAGTTTGCCGCGCACCGTCTGGCGCTGGTGGGCGACGCCGCGCATACCATTCACCCGTTGGCGGGGCAGGGGGTGAATCTCGGCTTTATGGATGCTGCAGAGCTGATTGCTGAACTGAAACGGTTGCATCGTCAGGGTAAAGACATCGGGCAGTACATTTACCTGCGTCGCTATGAGCGTAGCCGCAAGCACAGTGCGGCGCTGATGCTGGCAGGTATGCAGGGATTCCGCGATCTGTTTTCCGGGGCTCATCCGGCGAAAAAACTGCTGCGTGATATTGGCCTGAAACTGGCCGACACGCTTCCTGGCGTTAAACCACAACTTATCCGTCAGGCAATAGGATTAAACGATTTGCCTGAATGGCTGCGCTAAAAATTTCTCTTCTGCTGTTTATTTGATACCCATCACACTTTCATCTCCCGGTTTTTTCGCCGGGAGATTTTCCTCATTTGAAATAAACTAATTTCACCTCCGTTTTCGCATTATATTTTCTAATGTTACGAATTTTTGATTTAGTGTTTTTTGACATTTTTTCAGTTCTTAATATTGTCTTATTCAAATTAAGTTTCTCATCACATCATCTTTGTATAGAAAGTGGAATGTTTTTTGGTTTTTTATTCTGTTGCTATTCTGGCGTTTTTTAACCATAAGCTAATGTGATGATCAATTTTACCTTATGGTTAACAGTCTGTTTCGGTGGTAAGTTCAGGGAAAAGAGAACGATTGCGTTGGGGACCGGGAGTGGCTCCGATGCTGGGTTTCGTGGTGATAATTTCACCATGAAAAAGTTGTCAGCCCCGCTTATTCAATGAGGACAAGATGGCACAACAGACTCCTTTGTACGAACAACACACGCTTTGCGGCGCCCGCATGGTGGATTTCCACGGCTGGATGATGCCGCTGCATTACGGTTCGCAAATCGACGAACATCATGCGGTACGTACCGATGCCGGAATGTTTGATGTGTCACATATGACCATCGTCGATCTTCGCGGCAGTCGCACCCGGGAGTTTCTGCGTTATCTGCTGGCGAACGATGTGGCGAAGCTCACCAAAAGCGGCAAAGCCCTCTACTCGGGGATGTTGAATGCCTCTGGCGGTGTGATAGATGACCTCATCGTCTACTACTTTACTGAAGATTTCTTCCGCCTCGTTGTTAACTCCGCCACCCGCGAAAAAGACCTCTCCTGGATTACCCAACACGCTGAACCCTTCGGTATCGAAATTACCGTTCGTGATGACCTCTCCATGATTGCCGTACAAGGGCCGAATGCGCAGGCAAAAGCTGCCACACTGTTTAATGATGCTCAGCGTCAGGCGGTGGAAGGGATGAAACCCTTCTTTGGCGTGCAGGCGGGCGATCTGTTTATTGCCACCACCGGTTATACCGGTGAAGCGGGCTACGAAATTGCGCTGCCCAATGAAAAAGCGGCGGATTTCTGGCGAGCGCTGGTGGAAGCGGGCGTTAAGCCCTGCGGTCTGGGCGCGCGTGACACGCTGCGTCTGGAAGCGGGTATGAATCTTTATGGTCAGGAGATGGACGAAACCATTTCTCCTTTAGCAGCCAACATGGGCTGGACCATCGCCTGGGAACCGACTGATCGTGACTTTATCGGTCGTGAAGCTCTGGAAGCGCAGCGTGAACATGGCACAGAAAAACTGGTTGGTCTGGTGATGACCGAAAAAGGCGTGCTGCGTAATGAACTGCCGGTACGTTTTACCGATGCGCAGGGCAATCAGCATGAAGGCATTATCACCAGCGGTACTTTCTCCCCGACGTTGGGTTACAGCATTGCGCTGGCACGCGTGCCGGAAGGTATTGGCGAAACGGCGATTGTGCAAATTCGCAACCGTGAAATGCCAGTAAAAGTGACGAAACCTGTTTTTGTGCGTAACGGCAAAGCCGTCGCGTGATTTACTTTTTTGGAGATTAATTGATGAGCAACGTACCAGCAGAACTGAAATACAGCAAAGAACACGAATGGCTGCGTAAAGAAGCCGACGGCACTTACACTGTTGGCATCACTGAGCACGCTCAGGAGCTGTTAGGCGATATGGTGTTTGTTGACCTGCCGGAAGTGGGCGCAACGGTAAGCGCGGGCGATGACTGCGCGGTTGCCGAATCGGTAAAAGCGGCGTCAGACATTTATGCGCCAGTAAGCGGTGAAATCGTGGCGGTAAACGACGCACTGAGCGATTCTCCGGAACTGGTGAACAGCGAACCGTATGCAGGCGGCTGGATCTTCAAAATCAAAGCCAGCGATGAAAGCGAACTGGAATCACTGCTGGATGCGACCGCATACGAAGCATTGTTAGAAGACGAGTAACGGCTTTATTCCTCTTCTGCGGAAGAGGATTAGGGTGAGGAACATTTACGCCTCACCCTCACTCTCTTCGCAAGGAGAGAGGTTCACAATTCACTGCACGTTTCAGGAACCATCGCTCATGACACAGACGTTAAGCCAGCTTGAAAACAGCGGCGCTTTTATTGAACGCCATATCGGACCGGACGCCGCGCAACAGCAAGAAATGCTGAATGCCGTTGGCGCACAATCGTTAAACGCGCTGACCGGCCAGATTGTGCCGAAAGATATTCAGCTTGCGATACCACCGCAGGTTGGCGCACCGGCGACCGAATACGCCGCGCTGGCGGAACTCAAGGCTATTGCCAGTCGCAATAAACGCTTCGCGTCTTACATCGGCATGGGTTACACCGCCGTGCAGCTACCGCCGGTTATCCTGCGTAACATGCTGGAAAATCCGGGCTGGTATACCGCGTATACTCCGTATCAACCTGAAGTCTCCCAGGGCCGCCTTGAAGCACTGCTTAACTTCCAGCAGGTAACGCTGGATTTGACCGGGCTGGATATGGCCTCTGCTTCTTTGTTGGATGAAGCCACCGCTGCCGCCGAAGCAATGGCGATGGCAAAACGCGTCAGTAAACTGAAAAATGCCAACCGCTTCTTCGTTGCTTCTGACGTGCATCCGCAAACCTTAGATGTAGTACGTACACGCGCAGAAACCTTTGGTTTTGAAGTGATTGTCGACGATGCGCAAAAAGTTCTCGATCACCAGGACGTCTTCGGCGTGCTGTTACAGCAGGTTGGCACTACCGGTGAAATTCACGACTACACTGCGCTTATCAGCGAACTGAAATCACGCAAAATTGTAGTCAGCGTCGCCGCCGATATTATGGCGCTGGTGCTGTTAACTGCACCGGGTAAACAGGGCGCGGATATTGTCTTTGGTTCGGCGCAACGCTTTGGCGTACCGATGGGCTACGGTGGCCCACATGCGGCATTCTTTGCGGCGAAAGATGAATACAAACGCTCAATGCCGGGCCGTATTATTGGTGTATCGAAAGATGCTGCGGGCAATACCGCTCTGCGCATGGCGATGCAGACTCGCGAGCAACATATTCGCCGTGAGAAAGCGAACTCCAACATTTGTACTTCCCAGGTACTGCTGGCAAACATCGCCAGCCTGTATGCCGTTTATCACGGCCCGGTTGGCCTGAAACGTATCGCTAACCGCATCCACCGTCTGACCGATATCCTGGCGGCGGGCCTGCAACAAAAAGGTCTGAAGCTGCGCCATGCGCACTATTTCGATACTTTGTGTGTGGAAGTGGCCGACAAAGCGGGCGTGCTGTCGCGTGCCGAAGCGGCTGAAATCAACCTGCGTAGTGATATTCTGAATGCGGTGGGGATCACCCTTGATGAAACCACCACGCGCGAAAACGTGATGCAGCTTTTCAGCGTACTGCTGGGCGATAATCACGGACTGGACATCGACACGCTGGACAAAGACGTGGCTCACGACAGCCGTTCTATTCAGCCTGCAATGCTGCGCGATGACGAAATTCTCACCCATCCGGTGTTTAATCGCTACCACAGCGAAACCGAAATGATGCGCTATATGCACTCGCTGGAGCGTAAAGATCTGGCGCTGAATCAGGCGATGATCCCGCTGGGTTCCTGCACCATGAAACTGAACGCCGCCGCCGAGATGATCCCAATCACCTGGCCGGAATTTGCCGAACTGCACCCGTTCTGCCCGCCGGAACAGGCCGAAGGTTATCAGCAGATGATCGCCCAACTGGCTGACTGGCTGGTGAAACTGACCGGTTACGACGCCGTCTGTATGCAGCCGAACTCTGGCGCTCAGGGCGAATACGCGGGGCTGCTGGCGATTCGTCATTATCATGAAAGCCGCAACGAAGGGCATCGCGATATCTGCCTGATCCCGGCTTCTGCGCACGGCACTAACCCGGCTTCCGCGCATATGGCAGGAATGCAGGTGGTGGTTGTGGCGTGTGATAAAAACGGCAACATCGATCTGACTGACCTGCGCGCGAAAGCGGAGCAGGCGGGCGATAATCTCTCCTGCATTATGGTGACCTATCCTTCCACCCACGGCGTGTACGAAGAAACGATCCGTGAAGTGTGTGAAATCGTGCATCAGTTCGGCGGTCAGGTTTACCTTGATGGCGCGAACATGAACGCCCAGGTTGGCATCACTTCGCCGGGCTTTATTGGCGCGGACGTTTCGCACCTTAACCTGCATAAAACTTTCTGCATTCCGCACGGCGGTGGTGGTCCGGGTATGGGACCGATCGGTGTGAAAGCGCATCTGGCACCGTTTGTACCGGGTCATAGCGTGGTGCAAATCGAAGGCATGTTAACCCGTCAGGGCGCGGTTTCTGCGGCACCGTTCGGTAGCGCATCCATTCTGCCAATCAGCTGGATGTACATCCGCATGATGGGCGCAGAAGGGCTGAAAAAAGCAAGCCAGGTGGCAATTCTTAACGCCAACTATATTGCCAGCCGCCTGCAGGATGCCTTCCCGGTGCTGTATACCGGCCGCGACGGTCGCGTGGCGCACGAATGTATTCTCGATATTCGCCCGCTGAAAGAAGAAACCGGCATCAGCGAGCTGGATATTGCCAAGCGCCTGATCGACTACGGTTTTCACGCGCCGACTATGTCGTTCCCGGTGGCGGGTACGCTGATGGTTGAACCGACTGAATCTGAAAGCAAAGTGGAACTGGATCGTTTTATCGATGCGATGCTGTCTATCCGCGCAGAAATCGACCAGGTGAAAGCCGGTGTTTGGCCGCTGGAAGATAACCCGCTAGTGAACGCGCCGCACATTCAGAGCGAACTGGTCGCCGAGTGGGCGCATCCGTACAGCCGTGAAGTTGCAGTATTCCCGGCAGGCGTGGCAGACAAATACTGGCCAACAGTGAAACGTCTGGATGATGTTTACGGCGACCGTAACCTGTTCTGCTCCTGCGTACCGATTAGCGAATACCAGTAATTTACTGATTCGACTATCTTCTAAAGGCGCTTCGGCGCCTTTATTTTTGGGGAAAACAAATGGCTATAGCACTTGTGACGGGTGGCAGTCGTGGCATCGGGCGAGCAACGGCGTTACTGTTGGCGCAAGAAGGATATACGGTGGCGGTTAATTATCAGCAAAACCGCCACGCAGCGCAGGAAGTTGTGAAGTTAATCACGCAAGCCGGTGGCAAAGCGTTTGCGCTCCAGGCGGATATCAGTGACGAAAACCAGGTGGTGGTGATGTTTGCGGCAATCGACCAGCGCGATGAACCGCTAGCCGCACTGGTCAATAACGCAGGAATTTTGTTTACCCAATGCTCAGTGGAAAATCTCACCGCAGAGCGAATCAACCGAGTACTTTCCACCAATGTGACGGGATATTTTCTCTGCTGCCGCGAGGCGGTAAAGCGCATGGCGCTTAAAAATGGCGGTAATGGCGGTGCTATCGTCAACGTCTCTTCAGTGGCCTCACGGCTGGGATCTCCGGGGGAATACGTTGATTATGCGGCCTCGAAAGGGGCGATTGATACGTTAACCACAGGGCTGTCGCTGGAAGTCGCCGCGCAGGGGATCCGCGTTAACGGCGTGCGGCCAGGGTTTATTTATACCGAAATGCACGCCAGCGGTGGCGAGCCTGGACGCGTTGATCGCGTTAAGTCGAACATCCCCATGCAGCGTGGCGGACAGGCGGAAGAGGTCGCGCAGGCCATCGTCTGGCTGTTAAGTGATAAAGCCTCTTATGTTACGGGAAGTTTTATCGATTTGGCGGGCGGGAAATAAAACAGGACAGTTGTCTGACCGGATGCAACGCAACAAGTATTGCATCCGGTACTTCATCGACTTAAAGCTTCTCGCCGTTGCTGGCAATCACCTCTTTGTACCAGTCAAAGCTCTTCTTACGTGAACGCGACATATCGCCAGTACCGTCGTCATGTTTATCCACATAGATAAAGCCGTAGCGTTTGCTGTACTGCCCGGTGGTGAAAGATACACAGTCGATGCAGCCCCACGGTGTGTAGCCCATCAGGTCCACGCCATCGTAAGTCACCGCTTTTTTCATCTCTTCGATATGGGCGCGCAGGTAATCAATGCGGTAGTCGTCGTTGATGCTGCCGTCTTCTTCCACTTTGTCGTAAGCGCCAAAACCGTTTTCGACAATAAACAGCGGCTTCTGATAACGCTCATACAGTTCGCATAGTGCATAGCGCAGACCCACCGGATCAATCTGCCATCCCCAGTCCGACGCTTTAACAAATGGGTTCGGTACACTGCCTTCAAAACCAGAGATCGCATCGCCGGTGCCGCCTTCGGCCTTCACTGCGTTGGTCATGTAATAGCTGAAACCAAGATAATCGCAGGTGCCTTCACGCAGTACATCGAGATCGCCGTCTTCCATTTTGATGTTAAATCTGCGACGCTCCCACTCGTTCAACACATACGACGGGTAATAGCCGCGTAGCTGCACATCGGTAAAGACGTAGCGTTCGCGCATCGACTCCTGAGCGAACATCACATCGTCCGGGTTACAGGAGTAAGGATAGAGCGGCACCATCGCCAGCATACAGCCGACTTTCATCTCCGGGTTAATGCGACGCGCGGCTTTCACCGCCAGGGCGCTGGCGACAAACTGGTGATGCAGCACCTGATACATCGTCTCTTCCGGGTTTTCATGTTCGGTATACACCACGCCAGAGCAGCAGTAACCGAACAGAGGTGCACGCCAGTTACGCTGGTTGTTAATTTCGTTGAAGGTCATCCAGTATTTGACTTTATGCTTATAGCGTTCAAATACCACTTCCGCGAAACGTACAAAGAAATCAACCACTTTACGGTTAGTCCAGCTACCGTATTGCTGCACCAGATGCAGCGGCATTTCAAAGTGGGAGAGGGTGATCACCGGTTCGATGTTGTATTTCAGCAGTTCATCGAACATATCATCGTAGAACTTCAGCCCTTCTTCGTTTGGCTGAGCTTCATCACCTTTTGGAAAAATGCGCGTCCAGGCGATGGATGTACGAAAACATTTGAAGCCCATTTCGGCAAATAGCTTGATGTCTTCCTTGTAGTGACCATAAAAATCAACGGCTTCATGGTTCGGATAGTATTTGCCCGGCAAGACTTCTTTGGTGATTTCGCGCGGCACGCCGTGTGCGCCACCGGTCAGTACGTCACAAATACTCGGTCCTTTGCCGCCTTTGTTCCAGCCGCCTTCGACCTGATGAGCGGCAACTGCGCCGCCCCATAAGAAATCTTTCGGTAAGGTGAGTTTTTTCACTATCATAGGCTCCAGATGAGTCAATTCTTACAGGAAATAGTACCATGCAGCCAAACGACATCACTTTTTTTCAACGATTCCAGGATGACATTCTGGCTGGGCGTAAAACCATCACCATCCGCGACGAGTCTGAATCGCACTTCAAAACGGGTGATGTGCTTCGTGTCGGGCGTTTTGAAGATGACGGTTATTTTTGCACGATTGAAGTCACCGCAACCTCAACCGTAACGCTGGATACACTGACGGAAAAACATGCAGAGCAGGAAAATATGACCCTGACTGATCTGAAAAAGGTCATTGCCGATATCTATCCCGGCCAGACACAGTTTTATGTGATTGAATTTAAATGCCTTTAAATTGAACTCACGCCTGTTAGTTGAAATTTCGTATTTAATTTCATGATTTTTCGGAGATTAGTCTCAAATCAGAATTTATTTTAGCTAACAGGTGTTCACTGGAACTATTCTCAGTTACGCTGGAGAAGTGTTCACGTGCGTGTACGTTTCTCCGGAGTAAGTTATGGTTCAGAAGCCCCTCATTAAGCAGGGATATTCGCTGGCAGAGGAAATTGCCAACAGCGTCAGTCACGGCATTGGGCTGGTGTTTGGTATCGTTGGGCTGGTGTTGTTACTGGTTCAGGCGGTGGATCTCAATGCCAGCGCCACAGCGATAACCAGTTACAGCCTCTATGGCGGCAGTATGATCCTGCTGTTTCTTGCTTCGACGCTTTATCACGCCGTTCCCCATCAACGGGCAAAAATGTGGCTGAAGAAATTTGACCACTGTGCCATTTATCTATTGATTGCCGGAACCTACACGCCGTTTTTGCTGGTGGGGCTGGATTCTCCGTTAGCGCGCGGGTTGATGATTGTTATCTGGAGCCTGGCGCTGTTGGGGATTCTGTTCAAGCTGACCATCGCGCACCGATTCAAAATTTTATCTCTGGTGACTTATCTGGCGATGGGCTGGCTGTCGCTGGTGGTGATTTATGAAATGGCCGTTAAGCTCGCGGCGGGCAGCGTTACCTTACTGGCGGTAGGCGGAGTGGTTTATTCGCTCGGGGTGATTTTCTATGTCTGCAAACGCATTCCGTACAATCATGCCATCTGGCACGGCTTTGTGCTCGGCGGCAGCGTGTGCCACTTTCTGGCGATCTATTTGTATATTGGGCAGGCGTAATGGGTGTGCCTTTGTAGGCCTGATAAGACGCGTCAGCGTCGCATCAGGCATCGGATCGCAACTGCCGGATGCGGCGTGAACGCCTTATCCGGCCTACGGGCCGCGTCCTTGGTGTGATAAAGGCACCAAATCCCAGGCATGATAAGACGCGTCAGCGTCGCATCAGGCAATAGTCGCCGGAGCGATACAGAGATTTACTCTTCCAGCGAATACGGCAGCGGCTCGATATGCAATGTATTCGCATCGTCGCGTACGCGGAAGATGCTGTCCGGTTCCATATCGTTATTCATGACGACCTGTACCACGACCTGACCATCTTCCAGTTTTACCGCAGCCAGCACCGTACCGGTACGACGCCAGTTCTCGCCCATTTTCAGCTCTAAGTCTTCACCCGCTTCCGGCAGTCGGCTGGCACTACCTGCCAGCAACCAGAGCGCGCGTTTGTTGGCCCCACGGAATTTTGCTCGCGCCACCATCTCTTGTCCGGTATAGCAGCCTTTTTTAAAGCTGATGCCGCCCAGCGCCTGGAGGTTGGTCGCCTGTGGGATAAACTGCCCGCTGTTGGCGGCATCAATCACCGGAAAACCCGCTTCAATGTTTAATGCCAGCCACTGTTGGCTATTGTTCAGTTCTGCTTCACCGCGCAGTTTATCGGTCAGCATATTGGCGGTAGCTTCATCGGTTACAATCAGGAAACGTTCTGCTGGGTGTTCAAACCATAGCAGGGTAGTCGCACCTTCTCTGATAACCTGCTTTTCCTTCGAAGGCAGTTCACTAAAGAGATTTGCCAGCGCGGCGCGCGCCTGAAAACCGGCAACACCAAGCAGCACACGCTCGTCGTCTGGCGCGATGGTCACTTTAGAGAACACCGCATATTTTTTCAGTTCAGTCAGTTGCGACTCGCGCACGCTGCGCCGTTCAATCCACGCAAAGCCGTCGCCGTCGCGGAACAGACGTAAATTGCTCCACATTTTACCTTTGGCGTCGCAATGGGCGGCGAGCAGGTGCTGATCTTCTGTCATCTGGCTGACATCTGCTGTCACCTGACCCTGCATATATTTTTCGCTGTCCGTGCCAGTAATGGTGGCAAGCGCCCAGTCATCAAGCGTCATCAGCGTCAGTGGCAAACGGGCAGAAGCCGTAGGCTGACGGGGAGGAAAAGGTGTAAAAGCCATAATAGAGTCCTGAGTTGCTTAACGGCGTATTAATGACTAATGGTAAAAGAGCTATGAGGCAATGCAAGTGCTTTCACTACGCGATCTGTGCCTTCTGATATGCTTTGCGAGGCGACTTCCAAAAAAATGAAGCCCTTGAAATATTGTGGGTTAATTTCGCGATCGCGATTGTGTTTACTGATATTCCCGCAAAAGAAGTCGAAAAACACGTTACAATAGCCTGGTACTGGATTTTCGTGAGACAGGAAGAAGATGGACATTAATAACAAAGCCCGCATTCACTGGGCATGCCGCCGCGGTATGCGCGAACTCGATATTTCAATCATGCCGTTTTTCGAACATGAGTACGACAGCTTAAGTGATGACGAAAAACGCATCTTTATTCGTCTGCTGGAATGTGACGATCCCGATCTGTTCAACTGGCTGATGAATCATGGTAAACCGGCCGATGCAGAACTGGAAATGATGGTCCGACTCATCCAGACACGGAATCGGGAACGTGGTCCTGTGGCAATCTGATTTACGCGTCTCCTGGCGCGCGCAGTGGCTTTCCTTGCTGATTCATGGGCTGGTTGCCGCTGTTATTTTACTCATGCCCTGGCCGTTAAGTTACACCCCGTTATGGATGGTGTTACTTTCGCTGGTGGTGTTTGATTGCGTTCGCAGCCAGCGACGCATTAATGCCCGCCAGGGGGAAATTCGCCTGTTGATGGACGGGCGTTTGCGTTGGCAAGGGCAGGAGTGGTGCATCGTCAAAGCGCCGTGGATGATTAAAAGCGGCATGATGTTGCGTTTACGTTCTGATAGCGGTAAACGTCAGCACCTGTGGCTGGCAGCCGACAGCATGGACGAAGCCGAATGGCGGGATTTACGGCGGATTTTGTTGCAACAAGAGACGCAAAGATAAAGATGACGGCAAAGCCTGTGCGCTAAGCCGTCAGTGACGTCAGGCGTAATGCTCTGCCATTTCGTTGAGGATTTGCTCGCACCAGCTCTGAATACGCTCGTCGCTAAGGTCATACTGATTAGTTTCGTCCAGCGCCAGACCCACGAACAGTTGCCCGTCAGCAATCACCGGTTTCGGGCTGGTAAACTCATATCCTTCCGTTGGCCAGTAGCCGACGAACTTCACGCCTTTGGTCGAGAGTTTGTCATGCAGCATGCCGAGCGCATCGAGGAACCACTCGCCGTACCCCAGTTGATCGCCAAGCCCATACAGCGCAACAATTTTACCTTCGAGATTCAGGTCGTCGAGCTGATCCCAGACGGCTTCCCAGTCTTCCTGGATTTCGCCAAAATCCCAGGTCGGGATACCCAGAATGAGCACATCGTACTGCTCCATTAATTTCGGGGAGTCGTCCTTGAGGTTATGTAAGGTCACCAGTTCTGGGCCGATAATATCGCGGATTTTTTCTGCCGCCATTTCGGTATAACAGGTGCTGGAACCATAAAAAAGACCCATATTCATAACGTAAGCTTCTCGATTCTGCTGTGGCTTTTGCGGCTAGTGTATCAGAATCGCTTTAGTCACGGCACAATAAGGCATAATGGATCAAATGAGTGACCATAAGGGGCGCAAGTGAAACAGGATCTGGCACGCATCGAGCAGTTTCTTGATGCTCTGTGGCTGGAAAAAAATCTGGCTGAAAATACGTTGAACGCTTACCGTCGCGATCTGTCAATGATGGTGGAGTGGTTGCATCACCGCGGGTTGACGCTGGCGACGGCGCAAAGTGACGATTTGCAGGCATTACTGGCAGAACGGCTGGAGGGGGGGTATAAAGCCACCAGCTCAGCGCGTTTGCTGAGTGCAGTGCGCCGATTGTTCCAGTATCTTTATCGCGAAAAATTTCGTGAAGATGATCCCAGCGCGCATCTCGCTTCGCCGAAATTGCCCCAGCGTTTGCCAAAAGATTTAAGCGAAGCGCAGGTCGAACGATTATTACAGGCACCATTAATTGATCAGCCACTGGAGCTGCGCGATAAAGCCATGCTTGAAGTGTTGTATGCTACCGGGCTGCGAGTCTCTGAACTGGTCGGGCTGACAATGAGTGATATCAGCCTGCGTCAGGGCGTAGTGCGGGTCATTGGTAAAGGCAACAAAGAACGCCTTGTGCCGTTAGGTGAAGAGGCGGTTTACTGGCTGGAAACTTATCTGGAACACGGGCGACCGTGGTTGCTAAACGGTGTGTCAATTGACGTGTTGTTTCCCAGCCAGCGCGCGCAGCAGATGACGAGACAAACCTTCTGGCACCGCATTAAACATTATGCTGTGCTGGCGGGGATCGACAGCGAAAAGTTGTCACCGCATGTGTTGCGTCACGCCTTTGCCACTCATTTATTAAATCATGGTGCGGATTTACGCGTGGTTCAGATGCTACTGGGCCACAGCGATCTCTCCACCACGCAAATTTATACGCATGTCGCTACCGAGCGTCTGCGGCAACTTCATCAACAGCATCACCCGCGGGCGTGATGTCTGAAAAGAACGGGAAGATTTATGAAGAAAGGTTTTATGTTATTTACGTTGTTGGCGGCGTTTTCTGGTTTTGCTCAGGCTGATGACGCGGCAATTCAACAAACGTTAGCCAAAATGGGCATCAAAAGCAGTGATATTCAGCCTGCGCCCGTGGCTGGTATGAAGACAGTTCTGACTAACAGCGGTGTGTTGTACATCACTGATGATGGTAAACATATCATTCAGGGACCAATGTATGACGTTAGCGGAACGACTCCGGTCAATGTCACTAATAAGATGTTGTTAAAGCAGCTGAACGCGCTTGAAAACGAGATGATCGTTTATAAAGCGCCGCAGGAAAAACACGTCATTACCGTGTTTACTGATATTACCTGTGGTTACTGCCACAAACTGCATGAGCAAATGGCAGACTACAACGCGCTGGGGATCACCGTGCGTTATCTTGCTTTCCCTCGCCAGGGGCTGGAGAGCCAGGCTGAGCAACAAATGAAAGCCATCTGGTGTGCGAAAGATAAAAAGAAAGCGTTTGATGATGTGATGGCGGGTAAAGCTGCCACTCCGGCAAGTTGCGATATCGATATTGCCGATCATTACGCACTTGGCGTCCAGCTTGGCGTTAGTGGCACTCCGGCAATTGTGCTGAGCAATGGCACACTTGTTCCGGGTTACCAGCCGCCGAAAGAGATGAAAGAATTCCTCGACGAACACCAAAAAATGACCAGCGGTAAATAATTCGCGTGAAACAACAGATACAACTTCGTCGCCGTGAAGTCGATGAAACGGCAGACTTGCCCGCTGAATTGCCTCCCTTGCTGCGCCGTTTATATGCCAGCCGGGGAGTACGCAGTGCGCAAGAACTGGAACGTAGTGTAAAAGGTATGCTGCCCTGGCAGCAACTGAGCGGCGTCGAAAAGGCCGTTGAGATCCTTTACAACGCTTTTCGCGAAGGAACGCGGATTATGGTGGTCGGTGACTTCGACGCCGACGGTGCCACCAGCACGGCTCTAAGCGTGCTGGCGATGCGCTCGCTTGGTTGCAGCAATATCGACTACCTGGTACCAAACCGTTTCGAAGACGGTTACGGCTTAAGCCCGGAAGTGGTCGATCAGGCCCATGCCCGTGGCGCGCAGTTAATTGTCACGGTGGATAACGGCATTTCCTCCCATGCGGGGGTTGAACACGCTCGCTCGTTGGGCATTCCGGTTATTGTTACCGATCACCATTTGCCGGGCGAAACATTACCCGCGGCGGAAGCGATCATTAACCCTAACTTGCGCGACTGCAATTTCCCGTCGAAATCACTGGCAGGCGTGGGGGTGGCGTTTTATCTGATGCTGGCGCTGCGCACCTTTTTGCGCGATCAGGGCTGGTTTGATGAGCGCGGCATCGCAATTCCTAACCTGGCAGAACTGCTGGATCTGGTCGCGTTGGGGACAGTGGCGGACGTCGTGCCGCTGGATGCTAATAATCGCATTCTGACCTGGCAGGGGATGAGTCGCATCCGTGCCGGAAAGTGCCGTCCAGGGATTAAAGCGCTGCTGGAAGTGGCCAATCGCGATGCGCAAAAACTCGCCGCCAGCGATTTAGGTTTTGCGCTGGGGCCACGTCTCAATGCAGCCGGGAGACTGGATGATATGTCCGTTGGTGTGGCGCTGTTGCTGTGCGACAACATCGGCGAAGCGCGCGTACTGGCAAATGAACTCGATGCGCTAAACCAGACGCGAAAAGAGATCGAACAGGGAATGCAGGTTGAAGCCCTGACCCTGTGCGAGAAACTGGAGCGCAGCCGCGACACGCTACCCGGCGGGCTGGCAATGTATCACCCGGAATGGCATCAGGGCGTTGTCGGTATTCTGGCTTCGCGTATTAAAGAGCGTTTTCACCGTCCGGTTATCGCTTTTGCGCCTGCGGGTGACGGTACGCTGAAAGGTTCCGGTCGCTCCATTCAGGGGCTGCATATGCGTGATGCGCTGGAGCGGCTAGACACACTCTACCCCGGCATGATGCTGAAGTTTGGCGGTCATGCGATGGCGGCAGGCCTGTCGCTGGAAGAGGATAAATTCGAACTCTTTCAGCAACGGTTTGGCGAACTGGTTACTGAGTGGCTGGACCCTTCGCTATTGCAAGGCGAAGTGGTGTCAGACGGTCCGCTAAGCCCAGCCGAAATGACCATGGAAGTGGCGCAGCTGCTGCGCGATGCTGGCCCGTGGGGGCAGATGTTCCCGGAGCCGCTGTTTGACGGTCATTTCCGTCTGCTGCAACAGCGACTGGTGGGTGAACGTCATTTGAAAGTCATGGTCGAACCGGTCGGCGGCGGTCCGCTGCTGGACGGTATTGCTTTTAATGTCGATACCGCCCTCTGGCCGGATAACGGCGTGCGCGAAGTGCAACTGGCTTACAAGCTGGATATCAACGAGTTTCGTGGCAACCGCAGCCTGCAAATTATCATCGACAATATCTGGCCAATTTAGCGTCATATTATCTATAAAAAAGAGCGTGGATTCGGTACAATCCCGCTCTTATCACCGCATTTTGACTAGTTCAATAAAAGAAATCAGACCATGTTTGAAATTAATCCGGTAAATAATCGCATTCAGGACCTCACGGAACGCTCCGACGTTCTTAGGGGGTATCTTTGACTACGACGCCAAGAAAGAGCGTCTGGAAGAAGTAAACGCCGAGCTGGAACAGCCGGATGTCTGGAACGAACCCGAACGCGCACAGGCGCTGGGTAAAGAGCGTTCCTCCCTCGAAGCCGTTGTCGACACCCTCGACCAAATGAAACAGGGGCTGGAAGATGTTTCTGGTCTGCTGGAGCTGGCTGTAGAAGCTGACGACGAAGAAACCTTTAACGAAGCCGTTGCTGAACTCGACGCCCTGGAAGAAAAACTGGCGCAGCTTGAGTTCCGTCGTATGTTCTCTGGCGAATATGATAGCGCCGACTGCTACCTCGATATTCAGGCAGGTTCTGGCGGTACGGAAGCACAGGACTGGGCGAGCATGCTTGAGCGTATGTATCTGCGCTGGGCTGAATCGCGTGGTTTCAAAACTGAAATTATCGAAGAGTCGGAAGGTGAAGTGGCGGGTATTAAATCCGTGACTATCAAAATCTCCGGCGATTACGCTTACGGCTGGCTGCGTACAGAAACCGGCGTTCACCGCCTGGTGCGCAAGAGCCCGTTTGACTCCGGCGGTCGTCGCCACACGTCGTTCAGCTCCGCGTTTGTTTACCCGGAAGTCGATGATGATATCGATATCGAAATCAATCCGGCGGATCTGCGCATCGACGTTTATCGCGCATCCGGCGCGGGTGGTCAGCACGTTAACCGTACCGAATCTGCGGTGCGTATTACTCACATCCCAACCGGGATTGTGACCCAATGCCAGAACGACCGTTCCCAGCACAAGAACAAAGACCAGGCCATGAAGCAGATGAAAGCGAAGCTTTATGAACTGGAGATGCAGAAGAAAAATGCCGAGAAACAGGCGATGGAAGATAACAAATCTGACATCGGCTGGGGCAGCCAGATTCGTTCTTATGTCCTTGATGACTCCCGCATTAAAGATCTGCGTACCGGGGTAGAAACTCGTAACACGCAGGCAGTGCTGGACGGCAGCCTGGATCAATTTATCGAAGCAAGTTTGAAAGCAGGGTTATGAGGAACCAACATGTCTGAACAACACGCACAGGGCGCTGACGCGGTAGTCGATCTTAACAATGAAATGAAAACGCGTCGTGAGAAGCTGGCGAACCTGCGTGAGCAGGGGATTGCCTTCCCGAACGATTTCCGTCGCGATCATACCTCTGACCAATTGCACGCAGAATTCGACGGCAAAGAAAACGAAGAACTGGAAGCGCTGAACATCGAAGTTGCCGTTGCTGGCCGCATGATGACCCGTCGTATTATGGGTAAAGCCTCCTTCGTTACTCTGCAGGACGTTGGCGGCCGCATTCAGCTGTACGTTGCCCGTGACGATTTACCGGAAGGCGTTTACAACGATCAATTCAAAAAATGGGATCTCGGCGATATCCTCGGCGCGAAAGGTAAACTGTTCAAAACCAAAACGGGTGAACTGTCTATCCACTGTACCGAGCTGCGTCTGCTGACCAAAGCACTGCGTCCGCTGCCGGACAAATTCCACGGTTTGCAGGATCAGGAAGCGCGCTATCGTCAGCGTTATCTGGATCTCATTTCTAACGATGAATCCCGCAACACCTTTAAAGTGCGTTCGCAGATCCTCTCTGGCATTCGCCAGTTCATGGTGAATCGTGGCTTTATGGAAGTTGAAACGCCGATGATGCAGGTGATCCCAGGCGGCGCGGCGGCGCGTCCGTTTATCACCCATCACAATGCGCTGGATCTCGACATGTACCTGCGTATCGCGCCGGAACTGTACCTCAAGCGTCTGGTAGTTGGTGGCTTCGAGCGTGTATTCGAAATCAACCGTAACTTCCGTAACGAAGGTATCTCCGTACGTCATAACCCAGAGTTCACCATGATGGAACTCTACATGGCTTACGCGGATTATAAAGATCTGATCGAGCTGACCGAATCGCTGTTCCGTACTCTGGCACAGGATATTCTCGGTAAGACGGAAGTGACCTACGGCGACGTAACGCTGGACTTCGGTAAACCGTTCGAAAAACTGACCATGCGTGAAGCGATCAAGAAATATCGCCCGGAAACCGACATGGCGGATCTGGACAACTTCGACTCTGCAAAAGCGATTGCTGAATCTATCGGCATCCACGTTGAGAAGAGCTGGGGTCTGGGCCGTATCGTTACCGAGATCTTCGAAGAAGTGGCAGAAGCACATCTGATCCAGCCGACCTTCATTACTGAATATCCGGCAGAAGTTTCTCCGCTGGCGCGTCGTAATGACGTTAACCCGGAAATCACTGACCGCTTTGAGTTCTTCATTGGTGGTCGTGAAATCGGTAACGGTTTTAGCGAGCTGAATGACGCGGAAGATCAGGCGCAGCGCTTCCTGGATCAGGTTGCCGCGAAAGACGCAGGCGACGACGAAGCGATGTTCTACGACGAAGATTATGTCACCGCACTGGAACACGGCTTACCGCCGACAGCAGGTCTGGGAATTGGTATCGACCGTATGGTAATGCTGTTCACCAACAGCCATACCATCCGTGACGTTATTCTGTTCCCGGCGATGCGTCCGGTGAAATAAGCATTACGTTATGCTCACAACCCCGGCAAATGTCGGGGTTTTTTATTTAAGCTGGGTAAATGCAGATAATCGTTTTCTGGCTTCGCGATTTGTCGCCTGCATCACCATCCACGGACTGAACGCCCACGGTGTGGCATCAATACCGTGTAATACATCTGCTAAATCACACCATTGATAATCCATCACTTCATCATCGTTGATCTGTAACGCACTGGTCGTGCGTGCGGCAAATACCGGACACACTTCATTTTCCACAATGCCATTCGGATCGGTGGCGCGGTAGCGAAAGTCAGGATAGACCGTTTCTGGTGCTGTTATTTCCACACCCAGTTCAAAGCGGCAACGGCGGATCACCGCGTCTTCGTTGCTTTCGCCCAGTTGTGGGTGCCCACAAACCGAGTTAGTCCACACGCCCGGCCATGCTTTTTTGCTAAGGGCGCGGCGGGTAACTAATAATTGCCCTTTGGCATTAAACAGCCAGCAGGAGAACGCGAGATGTAAGAGAGTGTCTGCCGTGTGTGCGGCATACTTTTCCAGCGTACCCGTGGGAACTCCCTGTGCATTCAATAAAATGACGTGTTCCGTTTGCATAATTTCTCACATGTAATTCTAATCACTCATCATTATAGATAATTGAAGAGTGAAATGATTAACCAAGTGAGCGTTTATCGACAACCGCCCGTTTTGAACGGATGTCGACAGGTAAAACCATTTAAAAAAGCAGCATCATATATTTGAAGCGACTTTCAATGGCCATTGCAACACAGTCAGAAATGACAGGAATAGAGATCATAAAGAGCAACAACAGACTGAATATAGCGCGCATTAAAAGATTCATATTATTCTCCATGCTCATTTTTCTTCAGCTTGCGCATCAGAAGCCACATACGTACTGTCCTGACTTTTAAATCTTTATCAGAGACGGATTCCTTCACCAGATCAGCATGATGCTGATAGCCATTAAAGAAGACGTTCAGCACAACGGCGCTAAGGGTTGCGAGCATAATGCCGCTATGCAGCAACGGTTGCAGTACGGCCGGTAACTTAGAAAAGAAATCGTGAGAGAGCGTCGGAGTCATGCCAACGCCGAGACTGATCGCCACAATATAGAGGTTGTAACGGTTAGTGGTGTAGTTACAGCGCGACAGAATTCGAATCCCCGTCGCCAGTACCATGCCGAACATCACCAGCCCTGCGCCGCCAAGCACAAATTGCGGAATCGAGGCTACCAGCACCGCCATTTTGGGCACCATGCCAAACATGATTAATATGATCCCCGAAGAAATACACACCCAGCGACTATGAACGCGAGTCACGCTAACCAGGCCAACGTTTTGAGAAAATGACGTGTGGGGGAAGCTGTTAAACGTTCCGCCTATCATTGTCCCTACACCATCGACACGCAGCCCGCGAATAATATCGTGCGAAGAGAGTTTACGACCGACTATTTCACCCAGTGCCAGGAACATCCCCATCGACTCGATAAACACGATGATTAACACAGCGGTCATGGTTAGAATAGAAACGGGGTCAAATACCGGCATACCAAACGACATTGGGGTGACAATCGCAAACCACGAAGCATCATGTAGCCCGGACAAATTGACTTCATTCATCATCCACGAAAGTAAAAAGCCAAATACAATCCCCAGTAATACGGCGACGTTGGACATAAATCCTTTCGCATAGCGAGTAATGAGCAAGATAAAAATTAAGACGGCAAAGGAGATACCTAAATAAACGGGATTACCATATTGCGGATTCCCTTTACCTCCAGCGGCCCAGTCAATACCGACCTGAATAATGCTAAGCCCGATAGAAGTAATAACCACACCGGTAACCAGTGGCGGGAATAAAGGCATTAAGCGACCGATAAGTGGTGCTAATAATGTGGTGATAAATCCCGCGGCGATAGTGGCACCAAATATCCCCAGCAGGCCGATATCCGGGTTCATGCCAATGGCTATCATTGGTGTTACAGCAGCAAAGGTTACCGACATAATCACCGGCAGACGGATCCCCATAAAGCGGCCGATGCCGATACATTGTAATAATGTGACGATCCCGCAGCAAAAGAGATCCGAGCTAATGAGCATCGCAATAGCTTCTTTTGAGAGGCCCAGTCGGTCACCAATCATAAGAGGAACAGCGACTGCACCTGCGTACATTACAAGGACGTGTTGCAGACCGAGTATGATCAGCTTTCCTGGTGATAATATGCGGTCAACCTCATCAGTTGGGCGGTCTTGCCCTGAAGATGAGGGAAGTTGGGAATCTATGGCGCTCATCAGTGTTTCTCCTTTCGCCCGCCAGAGTAAAAAGCAACCGTTTACGTTATTGAAACTGTCTAAACATATGCTCGTGGAGTGCCAGTTTTTGCGAGGAAGGGGAGTTAGAGACAGGAATTGCGGAGGCAATCACATAATCGTGGTTAAACCACGAAAATGAGAAGAGAACCTGACAATGGAATTATCTGTAATTTTCTCATATTGATATTTCATTAATCATTCTGGCATGTCGCACTCTCGCATTTAATCGTTTTTATCTGGATAGCGCTCTTTTGGTCGGCAATGTTGAAATAATGAAAGCGGCACAGATTGAGGGGTAATAATTTGAACTTAGTCACAAACTTATAATTAAAAAGTCATTCTACCTAATATATGCCCGTTTATTGCATCGCGAACTTTGAGAAGACATAACTCATTAAATGAAAGGGATGCAAATGAATAAGTTTATCGCTGCTGAAGCTGCGGAATGTATAGGCTGTCATGCTTGTGAAATTGCCTGTGCGGTGGCACACAATCAAGAAAACTGGCCGCTGAGTCACAGTGACTTTCGACCGCGTATCCACGTTGTAGGGAAAGGCCAGGCTGCGAATCCGGTGGCCTGTCATCACTGCAACAATGCTCCTTGCGTTACGGCTTGTCCGGTTAATGCTCTGACTTTCCAGCCCGATAGCGTACAACTGGACGAGCAAAAATGTATTGGTTGTAAAAGATGCGCAATCGCTTGCCCCTTTGGCGTCGTTGAGATGGTCGATACGATTGCGCAGAAATGCGACCTTTGTAACCAGCGCAGTTCCGGCACGCAAGCCTGTATTGACGTATGCCCAACACAGGCGTTACGGCTGATGGACGATAAAGGGTTGCAGCAGATAAAGGTGGCCCGCCAGCGCAAAACGGCAGCAGGAAAAGCGTCATCAGACGCTCAGCCATCTCGCAGTGCAGCGTTGCTCCCCGTTAACTCGCGTAAAGGCGCAGATAAAATTTCAGCGAGTGAACGGAAAACCCACTTTGGCGAAATTTATTGCGGGCTGGATCCACAACAAGCGACTTATGAGAGTGACCGCTGTGTTTATTGCGCCGAAAAAGCTAACTGCAACTGGCATTGCCCGCTGCATAACGCTATTCCGGATTACATCCGTCTGGTGCAGGAAGGAAAGATTATTGAAGCGGCAGAACTTTGCCACCAGACCAGTTCCTTACCAGAAATCTGCGGCAGGGTATGTCCACAGGACCGTCTTTGTGAAGGCGCATGTACTTTGAAAGATCACTCTGGCGCAGTCTCTATTGGTAATCTGGAACGCTACATCACCGATACTGCGTTGGCGATGGGCTGGCGTCCCGATGTCAGCATGGTGGTTCCCCGTATCGAAAAAGTGGCGGTGATTGGCGCTGGGCCTGCAGGATTAGGGTGTGCTGATATCCTGGCGCGCGCGGGAGTTCAGGTTGATGTCTTTGATCGCCATCCAGAAATTGGCGGTATGCTGACTTTTGGCATTCCTCCTTTCAAACTCGATAAAACAGTCTTAAGCCAGCGGCGTGAGATATTCACCGCAATGGGAATCGACTTTCATCTCAACTGTGAGATTGGCCGCGATATTACCTTTAGCGATTTAACTTCTGAATATGATGCCGTTTTCATCGGCGTGGGGACTTACGGGATGATGCGAGCAGATCTGCCGCATGAAGATGCGCCCGGTGTCATTCAGGCTCTACCGTTCCTGACTGCCCATACCCGCCAGCTCATGGGGTTGCCGGAGTCTGAAGAGTATCCGCTGACGGATGTGGAAGGTAAGCGAGTCGTGGTATTGGGCGGTGGCGATACGACCATGGATTGTTTGCGGACTTCCATCCGCCTCAATGCCGCCAGCGTGACCTGCGCGTATCGTCGTGATGAAGTCAGTATGCCGGGCTCGCGTAAAGAGGTGGTCAATGCGCGCGAGGAAGGTGTCGAGTTTCAATTCAATGTTCAGCCGCAATATATCGCTTGTGACGAAAATGGGCATTTAACTGCGGTGGGCCTTATTCGTACCGCTATGGGGGAGCCGGGGCCGGATGGACGCCGTCGTCCTCGTCCGGTAGCGGGTTCAGAGTTTGAGCTGCCTGCCGATGTTCTGATTATGGCCTTTGGTTTCCAGGCGCATGCCATGCCGTGGTTGCAAGGCAGCGGAATTAAGCTCGATAAATGGGGCCTGATTCAAACCGGGGACGTCGGGTATTTACCCACCCAGACGCATCTGAAAAAAGTCTTTGCTGGTGGGGATGCAGTTCATGGCGCGGATCTGGTCGTCACTGCAATGGCTGCAGGAAGGCAAGCGGCGCGCGATATGTTAACTCTGTTTGATTCGAAGGCATCGTGATGAAATCGTTAATTATCGTTAATCCGGCTGATTGTATTGGCTGCCGTACTTGTGAAGTAGCCTGTGTGGTCGCTCATCCTTCAGAACAGGAGTTGAATGCCGATGTCTTTTTGCCTCGGCTGAAGGTACAGCGACTGGACAGCATCAGTGCGCCGGTGATGTGCCACCAGTGTGAAAATGCCCCTTGTGTCGGCGCTTGCCCCGTGCAGGCGCTGACGATGGGCGAGCAGGTGGTGCAGGCAAATTCTGCCCGTTGTATTGGCTGTCAGAGTTGCGTCAGTGCGTGTCCGTTTGGGATGATCACCATTCAGTCGTTGCCGGGGGATACCCGGCAACAAATTGTGAAATGCGATCTCTGTGAACAGCGGGAAGAGGGGCCTGCCTGCGTTGAATCTTGCCCGACACAGGCGCTGCAGTTGCTTACTGAAAGAGAACTCAGGCGAGTCCGCCAGCAGCGTATTGTTGCCTGCGGTGAGAATCCTCTCTGAAAGAATTCTCCGCGCTGAAAGGCGCGGAGAATCTATTAGATAGCCCATCCACCCGCGTAAAATGCGACCAGTGCGGCAGTAATGATTACCGTACCAATATTCAGCTTTTGCCATTCGCGTGCAAAGACGCGGCCTACGACCAGTGTCACAAAGCCCAGCATAATACCGGTAACGATATTACAAGTCAGAACGATAAACACGGCACACACCAGGCCAGCCATTGCGTCAATAAAATCGTTGAAATCCAGCTTCGAGACGTTACTTAACATCAGCAAACCTACGTACATCAGAGCGGGTGCAGTGGCGTAACCAGGGATCAAAAATGACAGTGGTGATAAAAACAGAATCAACAGGAATAACGCCCCCACTACGGTTGCGGTCAACCCTGTTTTACCCCCGGCGGCGGTTCCTGCCGCTGATTCGATATAAACCGCTGCGGGCGCAGCACCCACCAGGCCGGAGAATATTGAACTTACTGAGTCACTGGTCAGGGCTTTACCGCCGTTGATGATCTGGTTGTCTTTATCTAACAAATTCGCCTGACCGGCGACGGCACGGATGGTACCGGTGGCGTCGAACACTGCGGTCATCACCAATGCCAGTACACTCGGAAGTACAGTTGGCTGGAGTGCCCCCATAATATCGAGGCTGAAAATCAGAGACTTACCATCTTCGCCAGTCAGACTGGGCATCGCCACCAGACCGTGGTACTTCACCGCTGGATCAAAGATTAAGCCGATGATCGAAATTGCAATAATCACCAACAAGATCCCGCCAGGTACGCGGCACTTTTCCAGACCGAAGATGACCGCCAGACCCAGTAAGCTCATCATCACCGGGAAGGAGGTAAACGCACCGAGCGCCACCGGCAAGCCTTCAATCGGGTTTTTGATAACCATTCCCACACCGTTAGCAGCAATCAGCAGCAGAAACAGGCCGATACCGATACCTGTGCCGTGAGCGATACCCATCGGTAAATTACGTAATATCCAGGTTCGCACACCGGTTACAGAAATGGCGGTGAAGATGACGCCCATCAGAAAGACCGCACCCAGTGCGACAGGAACGCTAATTTGTTGCCCGAGTACCAGACTGAATGCGGTAAATGCCGTTAAGGAAATAGCGCAACCAATCGCCATTGGCAAGTTGGCCCACAAGCCCATCAGCAACGAGCCGAAGCCCGCGACCAGACAGGTGGCAACAAACACAGCTGCGGGAGGAAAACCTGCTTTGCCCAGCATTCCCGGAACGACGATAACGGAATAAACCATGGCCAGAAAGGTCGTTAAGCCAGCCAGTACTTCCTGACGAACGGTACTGCCACGAGCGGTAATTTTAAAATAATTATCCAGCGCGCCTTGTGGCTTTGGTGCGTCCGGTGTTTGTAGGATGTCTCCAGACATAATGATGTCCTCACGAGGATGTTAAAGTTTTATTATTAGTTGCGTTCGTACACCAGACGACCATCAACGTAGGTGCGGTAGATCGAACGGTCATCGCCCAACGTCATCATCACGAACAATTTGTCGACTAAAGAAACAGAGTTGTCATAGCGCAGCTGCTGTAGCGGGGTGGCGGTGGGTTCCATCACCACGAAATCAGCCTCTTTGCCAGGTAAAAAGTTGCCAATCAAATCGTCAAGGCCCAGAGATTTCGCCCCGCCGAGCGTGGCAAGGTAAAACGCTTCATATGCCGAGAGGCGATAGCCTTGTAATTGCAACACTTTGTAGGCTTCGTTCAGCGTTTGCAGCATGTTGAAAGTTGTTCCTGCGCCAATGTCAGTCCCCATGCCCACTTTGACTTTCTTCTGCCATGCTTTTTTCAAGTTGAATAAGCCACTGCCGAGGTAAAGGTTGGAGGTAGGACAGAAAGCAATGCTGGATTTGGTTTCGCTGAGACGATCCCACTCTTTCTCTTCGAGATGGACGCAGTGAGCAAAGACACAATTTTTACCTGTCAGACCGTACTGATGGTAAACATCCAGATAACCATCATGGTCAGGATAAAGCGATTTGACCCAGGCAATTTCATCTTTATTTTCACAAAGATGGGTATGTACCCATGTGTCGGGATACTCTTCTTTCAGGCGTTGCGCCATCGCCATCTGTTCAGGAGATGAGGTTGGGGCGAAGCGTGGCGTAATCGCATACAACAGACGACCATTTTTGTGCCAGCGTTCGATCAGTTCTTTGCTTTGGTGATAGCTGCTTTCGGCAGTGTCGAGCAGATAATCCGGTGCGTTGCGGTCCATCATCACCTTACCGGCAATCATACGCATATTGATATGACTGGCGGCTTCAAACAGCGCATCAACGGATTGCGGATGAACGGTACCAAACACCAACGCTGTGGTGGTTCCGTTACGTAAAAGCTGCTTGATGAAGAACGCCGACATTTCGCGGGCGTACTCTAAATCCTCATAACGACGTTCAGTAGGGAAGGTGTGTTTATTCAACCACTCCAACAATTGTTCACCATAGGCCCCAACCATTTCACTTTGCGGATAATGGATATGTGTATCGACAAAGCCCGGTACTACCAGTTTGCCGCGATAGTCGCGCACGCGAATGGTGTCAGGAATTTGATGCTTTCCGTCTTCCCATTCGCCAAACCATTCCACTTTTCCCTGTTTAATGAGTAATAAACCATCCTCAATAAACCGCAGCGCAGAGGCAATCTCTTCCGGGTTATCGACCGTACGGGTGACATCAATAAAACTGCCTCGTACCGCTTTTAACGTGTGTTCTCCTGACATCATTGACTCCTTTACTGTTAATCCATCTCTTCCGCTGAGGTAATACCAGGCAGAACGTTTTCCTGTCGATAGCCACCAGGGAGGATAATATTTAATAAAATCGCAGTTAATCCACCAGCACAAATAGGGTTTTCAACTAATACATAAATAGAGGCTGGCAATATTTTAAAAATTTCCGGGTCGTAGGAGACGCCAAGCCCTAAACCTAAAGAAGTGGCGACAATAAGTGTTTCACGGCGCTTTAATCCGTTGGTGATGATGATGCGAATCCCAGCGATGGCAATCATGGAAAACATCAACGTCATTGCGCCTCCCAGAACAGCCGAGGGAATGGTCGTGAAGAAGCCGCCAATCATTGGAAACAAGCCGAGAATAACCAACATGACCGCGATGGTTCGCCCGACATAACGTGAAGCGACACCGGTCATCTGAATAACCCCATTATTTTGCGCAAACGTGGTTAACGGTAATGAACCGACAGCGGAAGCGATAACCGAAACCAGGCCATCTGCCAGTACGCCGCCTTTCAGACGCGACTGATACTCTTCTCCCTGGATGGGGCGGCGGGAAACCATTGCCGTGGCGGTGATATCGCCGACAGCTTCCAGCACGCTAAGCAAATAAATCGTGCCGACCACCAGGAACTGATGGAAGCTGAAACTAAACCCGTATTTGAACGGATGCGGGATGGTGATTAACGGCAAATTGCGCATACTGCTGAAATCCACCATGCCCAGGCATAACGACGCGATATAACCGACACATAGCCCAATGGCAATCCCTCCCATGCGTAGTAACGGACTGCGGCAGCAGTTAAAGCCGATCACCACAATCAAAACCAATAAACCAACGCCGAGATGTTCGTAATTGCCGAACGTACCGCTGCTTTTGGCAGCAAATCCTCCACCAAAATCGATAATGCCGACTTTAATCAGGCTTAAGCCGATCATCAGCACCACAATGCCGCTAACGGTAGGTGTAATAACCCGACGTAAATAGGGCAGGATAAAAGAAGAGCCGACAACCAGAAATGCGCCAACGAAGGAGACGCCGAGAAGCGACGACATGATTAACTCTTCGTGAAAACCATCGCTTTTCATGCTGCTGCCCAGCGCAATCATGACTGTAACAAATGAAAAATTGACTGACTGAATTGAGAGTAGGCCAGAACCGACGATGCCATAGCGGTTTACCTGTAACCAGGTACCAATACCAGAGGCGATCATCGCCATAGAAACAAGATAGGCGGTTGTTTCAGCGGAAAGCTGTAAGGCCGCACCCACGATTAACGCAGGGGTTACCATCGGAACGAAAATTGCCAACAGATGGGTAATGGCACCAACGAAAGCCTGATGAAAGGGAGGGCGATCCTCCAGTTCAAATATAAGGTCAGAACCTGCATGGTTTATATCAGACATCCCTTCACTCCTTTTAAAGTAAATTTGATCATCTGAATCAGTAAAATAAATTCCCACGAATTTGGGGCGCAGGACGCCTTGAGAACGGCTTATCTCATTTTCGCAGTCACTATTTAGTCATCGTTCAAACAGAGAAACAGGCCGCCGAAGCGGCCATTTATTATTTATATTTTTTCCAGCGCGGTGAGTATTTTCTCCGGTGTGAAATGCCATTCGCGTAACCAGATGCCGCAGGCATCGTGAATTGCGGTAGCAATCGCCGGAGCTGCGCCATTTACACCGATTTCTGAGATTGATTTCGCCCCGAATGGGCCGACTTTATCGTCGCTCGGCACCAGCACAGCGCGGAAATCACGCGGAATGTCACCAATTTTCGGTGCGCCGTAACTGCGTAAATCACGCGTTAACGGGTGGCCTTCGGCGTCATAAATGATTTCTTCGCTCATACTGTGCCCGATAGCACGCAGGGTGGCTCCGTAGATTTGTCCCAACGCTAACTCTGGATTGACCGGTGTACCACAGTCCAGCAAGGCATAGAATTTATCCAGGCGGATTTCACCCGTACGTGTGTTGACGGCAACTTCAGCAAAGTTTGCGCCATACGGGAAGGCGAAATCAGGCGTGATATAACTGGCAGTTCCCACCAGTGAACCAAAACCGGTGCCGGTTTCGCCTTTATGGGCAATATCCCCGAAACTAACTTCGCCTTTCTTGCCGCGCACGACGCCCGGCGTTGCCAGTTGAACATCCTCCAGGGGTTCCCCCAGCATTTGTGCACCGTGGAACAGGATTTTCTCTCGGAGGTTTTCTGCCGCCATACGCGCCGCGTTGCCGGAGAAACATGTACCGGACGAGGCATATGCGCCTTTATCAAACAGCGCATGATCGGTATCACCGGAGATAACATGCACGTCCTGCGGTGGGCAGTGCAGCACTTCTGCTGCCAGTTTCGTCACCACGGTATCCAGACCAGTACCAATATCCGCACCGCCAGAATGAACGATAAAGGTACCGTCCGATTCCAGTTTAATCATGCAGTTAGCCTGATCGATATCCGGGATCCCCGATTTCTGCATGATAATGGCGACGCCACGACCGATGTGCCAGTCACCATTTTGCGGTTTCGGTGAAGACCATTGGATCATCTCGCGACCCTGACGCAGGATCTCTTCCAGCGCGCAGCTGGCGGCGGAAGGAACGGAGGTCGGCGCTTTACCTTCACCGATTGCACCGAGAATTTTCAGCTCTTGCCCTTCGTGTACCCGATTACGTTCGATAATTTCCAGTTGATCGATCTGTAACTGTTCAGCCAGTTCCGCTAATGCCATAGTGATAGCGAAGTTACCTTTCGGTGCACCATAACCCTGATAAGCACCATTTGGGCAAATGTTGCTGTAGTAGGTGGTGACCTGGAAATCGACGTTATCGCATGGATATAACGGCAGCGACAGCGCTGGTCCGTTACACGGTACGGTGAGTGAGTGGTTACCGTAAGGGCCTGTGTTGGCGCGGAAATCCATCTTCACAGCCGTCAGGCGACCATCTTTCTTTGCCCCCAGTTTGACGGTGACTTTCGCGACGTGACGAGAGGTGTTAGCAATAAACTCTTCTTCACGGGTGTAGCGGAACAGTACCGGACGCCCGGTCACGCAAGTTGCCCAGGCGCACACTTCTTCCAGCAGGATGTCCTGTTTGGAACCAAAACCACCGCCTACGCGTTCTTTAATGACATGAACTTTATGTTGTTTCATGCCCACGAGGCGCGCGACCTGGCGGCGTAAGTGCCATGGTACCTGGGTGGAGGCGTGGATAACCAGACGATCGCCGTCCATACGGGTAAAGCAGATATGTGTTTCAGTCGGGCATTGCTGCGCCTGCGTTGAGTTATAGGTTCGCTCAATGATCACATCGGCATCGGCAAAGCCTTTATCCATATCGCCAATATGACCATGAATACTGGCGGCGATATTTTTACGGGGGCGAGAACCGATCGGGAAGTTGATGATCATATGCTCGCCGCGCTGGGCTGCATGGCTGTTATCGTCTTCCAGAGTATCTGGCGCACCAGCAACATACACCACCGGTTCATCGTGCACGACAGGCGCATCTTCCGCCATTGCCTCGTCGATCGACATTACAGGTTTAAGCACTTCATATTCAACGTCGATGAGCTTCAGTGCTTCGAGCGCAATTTCTTCACTTTCTGCGACGACCGCAGCAACGCGATCGCCGACGTGACGCATTTTCTTGCCGAACATACGGCGGTCAAGCGGTGACGGTTCCGGTGCGCTCTGACCACCCGGGGTATAGTAGATATCCGGGCAATTCAGGTGAGTAATAACGTGAACGACGCCCGGTAAGGCTTCAGCTTTGCTGACATCCAGATGAGTAATCAGTGCGTGAGCGTGTGGGCTACGTAACATTTTAATGACGCAGGCGTCAGCCGTTACGCGGTCTTCAACATAGCAGGGTTTCGCCTGCACCATTTTCGCGGCATCAGTTTTAGGATAATGCTTACCAATGACTTCAAGGTCGTCACGGAAAGTCGGAGCGATATCAATGGTGGCCTGCGGGTTATTTTTACGTGCAATTGCCAGTTCAATGACCTGATAGTATTGTTGCCAGCCTGCATCGCGACTGAACAAACCAGAAAGCGCGTCGTCGATCTCTTCGCGGGTCGGTGCGGCGATACGCTCGAGCAGATCAGTGATAATCAGAGCAGCAGCAGGATCGTTATAACCAGACTGCACCACGCCAACATCAACCATTGCCTGTTGAACCAGACTTAACTCGTTCCATTTTCCCAGAGACTCTGCCGTACGAATATCAGCCTTCTCTATCTGTGCGGCAATAAGTAAGGACGCGTTGACGATATTACCGTTAAAGATAATTGCGTCAGAACCGGCAAAACCGAATCCATCATCGCTGTTGCGTACAGAGTGCATTCCCATGTTAAACAACAGCTTTTGCACGTTTTCACCAGGATTAACGGTTAGCTCCTGGGGCGTGCCATTTAATGTAAAGTGGATGATCATACGGCTTCCTCCCCAGCCTGTTGGCAGTCGGCATAAAGGTCGGCTACCAGAACTCCCGTGATATAGCGTTTATAGGCCACGCTGCCCCGCAAATCTTCCTGCGGGAAAATGGCGTTGGCGACAGCCTGTTCAAGGGCATCGCCTTCCAGGTTTTGTTTTTCAACATCGTGCAGACGCAGTGCTTTACTGGCCACGCCATCCAACGCAATTCGCATACCGTCGTGATCGGTTAACGCAACGGCTGCCGTTACTACCGTTAACCCAGCCTGAGAACGGCTAATTTTGCGAGTCGTACAGGTGCGATACGGATCTTTAATGATGATTTCGGTTAGCAGGCGATCGCATGGGCAGGCCAGGTACTCCTCAATTGACAGAGTTTCACCGTTGCCAAAAACCAGTTCGGCATCCAGTGCCAGCAGGACGGGAAGCAGCACCGACTCTTCCTGCCGGGCGGCGATTTCACCACCAATGGTCGACTGATTACGAATATGGCGAGAGTAGACAAAGCCGAGGGCCTCACGCAGTGCTGCAGGAATAAACCGTGCATCACGCAGTGTTTGCAAGCGAGACATTGCGCCAATCCGCAATGCACCGTTATCCCAGTCAACCCAGTCCAGTTCCAGATCCTGTAAGGATATGGCAATCTTTTTATCGGTACGGGTTGGTGTGGCGTTGAGTTTACTGCCTCCGGCGAACCAGACGGCTTCATCCTGGTAGCGGCGCTTCAGTTCCAGCGCCTGTTCGACAGAGTCGGGCCTGAAAAATTGTTCAATCATCTTCTTTCCTTATTTAACCCTCTTCCCTGCGGGAAGAGGGTATTTGTCATTTATGCCAGCGCATCCATCCGACGCCACATACTGGCAGCGGCTTTTTGGGCTTGCGCATAAATGGAATCGCAATCGAAGTTAAACTGACGGTCTTCATAGACCATAACGCCGTTGACCATCACGCTGTGGACGCTGCCTGAACCCATGCCGAAAGCGATATGTCCAGCGATATTGTCTGCCAGCAGTGGCGTCGGCGAGTTGTAATCGCAAATGGTTAAATCGGCTTTATAACCGGTTTCCAGCAGGCCAAATTTCGCGCCAAAGTTGCGGCTCATCAGTTCGTTGCCGTTAGACAGAGCTTTGGCAAAGCTGTCAGGCCACAGCGGACCACCCGCATCGCGATGTTTAAAGAAGGCAAATTTCATCTCTTCAAACATATCTGAACCAATACCGTCCGTACCCAACGCCAGATTGCGGATGTCGCAAAGATGATGGTTGTAGCCGACATGGTTGTTCATGTTTGAACGGGCGTTATGCACCAGGAATGCATCACGCTGATTGAGCAACGCGATGTCGTCTTTAGACAGATAAAGCCCATGAGCGACCAGCGTTTTGCTGTCGATGAGATCGAATTGCGCTAATCGTGCCAGCAGATCTTTGCCGTACCAGTGATGACTATGGGAAACATCGTAAAGGTCTTCCGCAGCGTGAATATGTAAACCACGGCCTGTGGCTTTCACGGCCTCACGCAGCATTTCCAGACCGGCATCCGGCACAGTAAACGGCGCGTGAGCACCAATATGAGCTTCTACCAGATACGGTTCAGTTGCCGCTTTCTTCGCATCATCAATCTGACGGGCGAAGCGGATATTTTCCTCTACTCCTTCCTGTAGTTCTTTAATGCCGTTGTTACGGTCAGTGGTTTCAAAACAGGTCATCGCACGCAAGCCAACTTTTAAAAATGCGTTGCGCAATGTGGAGAGCGACCCGCTGATATACGCCGGAGAGGCATGGTGATCGATAACAGATGTACAGCCGCTCTTAATCGCTTCCAGTGAACAAATCAGCCCGCTGTAATAGAGCGACTCTTCATCAAGGGCGCGATCGAGCCGCCACCAGAGATTTTTCAGCGTTGAAATGAAATCCGGGCAGGGGGCGATGTTTGCCATAATTCCACGGGAAAGCCCCGAGTAAAAATGGTTGTGCGAGCAGACAATTCCCGGCATCACAATCCGACCATGCATCTCTTTGTAGTTGGCATCGGGGTAGCGTTGCGTCAGCGCATCGCCGATAGCGACAATCACATCATTTTCGATGGCGATATCAACGCCTTCCTGCACTTTCGCCGGGTGTAACTGCACTGCGGTGACATTCTTCAGAATCAACATGATTACACCTCCACGCGGCCCAGCAGATAATGATGATGCTGGTGGACATGGCTAATGATGCGGCACATATCGTTCAGCTCCGGTGGTACGTTGTTGAACTGACCTTCGCTGTCGATGTTTAACACCCAGCTTTGGTTATTCAGACGTATGCGTACCTGGCAATCTTCCACAAGGAAGCCTGGGTTGCTGCTGTTATCAAAGTCTTGCGACAGGCTGAATACGGTGATTTTGTCTTTATATGGTTTACCGTTCCACGGGCAGAACTGGGCGCAGTTGCCGCATTCGTTACAGTAAGCGTCGAGGTGCAGCGTCTGGAAACGGTTCTGGAATCCAGGGACCGCAATTGAGACATTGGCGCGGTTAGGGCAGACATCCACACACTTGCTGCAAACGTAGTTACATTCAAGACAGCGAGAAGCTTCCTGAGCGACAAACGCATCACGATCGTCGCTGTTCACCAGGGTGACTGAGATATCGCCTTTACGTTGGTAGATTTCCGCCGGATTGACGTTGTTCCAGTATTTATCGTTCTGGTGGGAACGGATATTTTCCCGACTAAGGATGGCATCGGTCGCCCGACGCGCGGTTCCGACAGCAGCGACAATGGAGGATGGTCCGCGCTGTACGTCGCCGATCATAAAGACGTCAGTCAGACGAGTTTCGCCATTATGGTCGACGTCTGGCCAGCCGTTTTTGTCCAGCGGCACGCCCATCGCATTCAGGGCTTCAGTATCCTGCTGTTCACCAATGGCGGTGATCAGGCTGTCTACATGCAGTGTTACTGTTTCGTTGGTTTCAACCGGACGGCGACGACCTTTCTCATCAGGTTCGCCAAGCGACATAACGCGCAAGGTTAAGGTGCCATCAGCATCGAAACGTTCCGGATTATTCAGGAAACGGAACTCCACGCCGTCGTGCAACGCTTCTTCATACTCTTCGCGCCATGCTGGCATCTCTTGCAGTGAACGACGGTAAACGACCGTTGCTTTTTCTACGCCTGGAACGCGTAACGCCGCACGAGCGCAGTCCATTGCGGTGTTACCCGCCCCGACAACGACCACATGTTTGCCCAGCTTGAGCGCTGTGCCCTTGTTGTATTCACGCAGGAAGGGGAGTGATTTCCAGACATTTTGGTTGTCGCCCGCCAGTTTCACACCGCTATTTTTATCAGTGCCGGTGGCAATCAGAACATAGTGGAAGCCCTGATTTTTTAACTGTTCAACGGTCAGATCGGGTGAGCAGCCATACTCAAATTTCACGCCGTGAGCGGCAACAAAATCGATATCGTGCTGAATTAACTCTGCAGGAATACGGAACTGAGGAATGATATTTTTCACCACGCCGCCCGCATTGGCTTCGCGTTCAAACAGCGTAACCGGATGGCCCGCTCTGGCAAGGAAGTAACCTGCTGCCAGACCCGCCGGACCTGCACCAATCACGGCAACTGGATGGCGTGAACCAGAACCGGCTGGTTTGTGCCAGCGTTGCTTATATTCATCCCAACCTTTTTCCAGCGCGACTTTTTTCAGTTCGCGGATATTCAGCGCACTGTCGTAATCCAGGCGGGTACAGTTGTATTGGCACTGGTGATCGCAAATATGACCGGTAATGGCGGGCAGGGCGTTGCGTTGGTAGATGAGTTCCAGTGCGTCGGCATAGCGGTGTTCGCCAAGCAGACGTATGTATTCCGGAATATCCTGTTTAATGGCGCAAGCAGTAACGCACGGTGCAACGTAGCAGTCGGTCAGCGGCAGGTCTTCTGCCACTTCAATACGCTCTTCTGGCTTCCAGTGTTTCTGAGTGTATTCCATGGTTAACGCGTCTGCTGCCAGTTTGTTCAGTCGTTCGACGTCAACATGGTCAAGCCCCCAGGCGTCGGAGCCTTCCAGCTCGCGCATGCAGGCACTTAAGCGCAGATAGCCGCCAGGTTTCAGCAGGTCGGTTGCCATAGTAATAGGGCGAATACCAGTATCAAAAATATCGCGGATAGTCAGCTGACTGGCACCACCGGAATAAGAAATGGGCAGTTTGCCGTCAAAGGCGCGAGAGAGAACTGCTGCAACATTGATGGAGAGCGGGAACAGCGCACGGCCTGACATATACATCTCTTCACCAGGCAGTGCGCCTTTATTGTTGATGGTGCCGAGAGTGTTAGTCAGTTTTACGCCAAAGCCGAGTGATTTTTCTTTTGCCAGTACCATCAGGCGTTCCAGCATTTCCAGCGCTTGCGTCAGCTTGAGGTCGTGATCAAATGACTCTTCTTTTAAGCCTATGTAACCGAAACCGCAGACATCGAGGATCTCACGAACACGCGCGTACCCCAGTAAGGTCGGGTTGAGTTTCACAAAGGTATTGAGCCCTTTTTCTTCCAGCATGTAGCGGCAAATGGCTTCGATTTCATGCGGAGGACAGCCGTGCATCGTGGAGAGGGTAACGCCTTGTACCATGCTGGTGGGGATGCGTGCCGGTAAGGCCTGCAAGCATTCGCGTTTTTCCTGTAAGCCGTGGCGGGCTAAAAATGCGTCATCCTGGAGTAATTCATTCAGCGTATCGCGATATTGAGCGAATTTCGGATGGTCAGATGCGTCCATCATATTGTCGATGAACTGTTGCATCGGCGGTTGCTTAATACCTTCGAGGTTGTAACCGACGCTCATATTAAAGATGAACGATTTACCGGAATCAGAAGGCTGGAACATCGCTTCGAGAAGGTGCAGGGCAAACCAGGCTTTGAGGTATTCATCCCAGGCTTTAAGCAGGGTAAATTCGGTGGACCATTCGGTGTTAAAGCACTCGTCTTCGGCATCAATACAGGGCTTTTCCAGCTCCAGGCGGTCAAGAATTTGGACGGTTTTTAGTTCGATGAAGCGTCCGCCAGTCAGCCAGGATGTGACAATATTTTGCGCGAGCTGCGTGTGCGGACCAGCGGCAGGGCCGACGGGAGTGGCACAGGTTTCACCGAAGACGCTAATAGTTTTACCTTTTACGGGTGAGTAAAACTGTTGCTCGGGAATACCAAAGATTGAGCGTTGTTGTTGGTATTCATCAAATATGCGCGTCAAAAGTTCCTCAAACGGAATGGGACGCATAATATCCCCCATAACCCTCTCCTTAGCTTATACAGATATCATTGAATGACCGGTGTTGAGAAATCCGGTGGTTTACGGGGATAGAGCAACAATCGCACCACTCTTGCCAGGTTTAGTGGGAAATATAAAAAAATGTGAGGCGGCTCGAAACTTAAGGGCTTTTTGTGAATGAACTCACAGGTGCCAAATGAGAATTAAAATCACTCCTGAAAATTATTATTACCAGCCCATTTATCACTTTTTCTCTTTTCTCAAAATCAGTGATTCCTTATCATAATGATAAAGAAGGCTGGATGGTTTAAATATTTGAACGCAAACGTTTAACTACGTTTTCTAAATTTCAGTATACCTTTTTTGCGCTGTAATAAAGTCGTCCGGAGTATCAATATCTAAAATTATTTCTGCATTTTCTATTTCGACGGAATAATGTTCTCCCATAAGGAGTGCCTGACGCATATTGGTGACATTGGGTCGCTGGGTTGCCTGCATCAGGCATGGCTTTGACACTAAAATCGGATGGCCGGGGATACCTTTATGGAGTGGCAGTATTGAGCCATCATTACGTAACGACCAGATTTTTCTAAAAATATCGATGGTGAGGGTTGGCATGTCACCGTGGGTGAGAAAACAATGTTCGGTTTGCACCGCGGGTACTGCGGCCTTTACTGATGTCAGTAAACCCTGCGCATAATTTGGGTTGTGGATAATAGTGATATTACTCTGGTTCGCATAACGTTCGTGCAGTTCATTACCACGATAGCCGGTGACTAAAATAATTCGGCTACAAAACTGCAACGCATTTTTGATACTTGCATCAAGAATTGTTCCCTCTTGCCAGGGTAACATCATTTTCCATTGCCCCATTCTTGATGATAATCCGGCAGCGGTAATTATACAGTCGATGGCTGACATAGTGGTTCCATTATTTATAGGGGCTAATAACGCCTGATAATTGCGTTACTTCCTGATGGATTAAGTTGGGGATAATTTATCCCAGAGAGGTCATAAAGACTCGTGAAAAGTATAGTTGACCCATCGGCATTATTCATTGATTTAGGCGCGCAGAAACGTCCCACTGTGATTTCTGTTGTTGGGGCTGGGGGGAAAACCAGCTTGCTTTTTTGGCTGGCAGAACTGCTCCAGGCTAGCGGCAGGCGAGTGTTAATCACTACGACGACACATATGTTTATGCCAACGTCTCACTGGCCCGTGGTTTTCTGTCGTGATCCCGCCATGCTTCCTCATGCGTCTCTTACATCCCCCATTTCATTTTGTTTTCACAGCTGGAAAGCGAACCAGGGAAAAGTGCAGGGATTTATGCCAGAAGCGATTGATGCACTGGTGCAACGACCAGAGTGTGACGTAATTCTCATTGAGGCAGATGGCTCGCGTGGAATGCCGTTAAAAGCGCCTGATGAGCACGAACCTTGCATACCCAAAAGCAGTTGCTGCGTGATTGCTGTGATGGGAGGACATATTTTGGGTGCGAAAGTGAGCACAGAAAATGTCCATCGCTGGTCGCAGTTTGCTGATATTACCGGGTTAACACCTGATGCAACCTTGCAACTGAGCGATCTCGTTGCGCTGGTTCGCCACCCTCAGGGCGCATTTAAAAACGTACCGCAAGGTTGTCGGCGAGTCTGGTTCATTAACCGTTTTTCTCAATGTGAGAATGCGATTGCGCAAAGCGAGCTCCTTCAACCGCTGCAACAACACGACGTAGAGGCAATCTGGCTGGGCGATATACAAGAACATCCTGCAATCGCGCGCAGATTTGTGAATTAGCGGCCCGGGTATTCCGGGTTACTGAAAGGATATCCATTGAGGTTGGTATGAATATTTTCACAGAGGCTGCAAAACTTGAAGAGCAAAATTGTCCGTTTGCGATGGCGCAAATTGTTGATAGCCGAGGCTCGACTCCCCGCCATTCTGCACAAATGTTAGTGCGCGCCGATGGTTCTATCGTCGGTACAATTGGTGGTGGAATGGTTGAGCGGAAGGTGATTGAAGAGTCGCTTCAGGCATTGCAGGAACGTAAGCCGCGATTATTCCATGGACGTATGGCTCGTAACGGTGTGGATGCTGTCGGGTCAGATTGTGGAGGTGCAATGTCCGTGTTTATCAGCGTCCATGGTATGCGTCCTCGTCTGGTGTTGATTGGCGCGGGGCATGTCAATCGGGCGATAGCCCAGAGTGCGGCGCTATTAGGATTTGATATTGCCGTTGCCGATATTTATCGCGAAAGCCTTAATCCTGAATTATTCCCATCATCAACCACGCTTCTCCATGCTGAGTCGTTTGGTGCGGCAGTGGAAGCACTGGATATTCGCCCTGATAATTTTGTCCTGATTGCCACGAATAATCAGGATCGTGAAGCCCTCGACAAACTCATTGAACAGCCCATTGCATGGCTGGGGTTGCTGGCAAGTCGCCGCAAGGTTCAGCTTTTCCTACGTCAATTGCGTGAGAAAGGCGTGGCTGAAGAACATATTGCCCGTTTACATGCGCCCGTTGGTTACAACATAGGTGCGGAAACGCCGCAGGAGATCGCCATCAGCGTGCTGGCAGAAATATTACAGGTGAAAAATAACGCGCCGGGTGGGCTGATGATGAAACCTTCTCATCCTTCCGGACACCAGCTGGTGGTGATTCGCGGTGCGGGGGATATCGCCAGTGGTGTGGCGCTACGTCTGTATCATGCGGGTTTTAAAGTGATCATGCTGGAAGTGGAAAAACCGACAGTGATTCGTTGTACCGTGGCGTTTGCCCAGGCCGTGTTCGATGGCGAAATGACGGTCGAAGGCGTCACTGCCCGCCTGGCAACCAGCTCTGCGGAAGCGATGAAACTTACCGAACGCGGATTCATCCCTGTGATGGTAGATCCCGCCTGTTCATTGCTTGATGAACTGAAACCGCTTTGCGTGGTGGACGCTATTCTGGCGAAACAGAATTTGGGTACGCGGGCAGATATGGCACCAGTAACAATCGCGCTTGGGCCGGGCTTTACTGCTGGGAAGGATTGCCATGCGGTAATTGAAACAAATCGCGGGCACTGGCTCGGTCAGGTGATTTACTCTGGTTGTGCGCAGGAGAATACCGGTGTTCCCGGCAATATTATGGGGCATACCACCCGACGGGTGATCCGTGCTCCTGCTGCAGGCATTATGCGATCCAACGTGAAATTAGGCGATCTGGTGAAAGAGGGCGATGTGATTGCCTGGATTGGTGAGCATGAAATTAAAGCACCGTTGACGGGGATGGTGCGTGGCTTGTTGAACGACGGACTGGCGGTGGTCGGTGGTTTTAAAATTGGTGATATCGATCCACGTGGTGAAACGGCTGATTTCACCAGCGTTTCTGATAAAGCCCGGGCAATTGGCGGCGGCGTACTTGAGGCGTTAATGATGTTGATGCATCAGGGCGTTAAAGCGACAAAAGAAGTGCTGGAAGTGGCTTAAATGAAAATGGCCGGATGGTATTACCCACCCGGCCTTTAAATTACTGACAAATCACCGTTCCGGTTTTGCCTTCAATCCCTTCTTTCGCTTTGCTCAATACGGTAATCAGTGCTTCGCGTCCAGCGCGAGAGCGAGCAAACGAGGCGGCTGCTTCCACTTTAGGCAGCATAGAACCTTTCGCAAAATGACCTTCTTCGATAAAGCGTTCAGCATCACTTAATGACAGGCGATCGAGCCACTGTTCGTTCTCTTTACCGAAGTTAATGGCCACTTTTTCTACCGCAGTCAGAATGATCAGCATATCGGCATCAATCATTTCTGCTAAACGGGCGCTGGCCCAGTCTTTATCAATAACCGCGCTGGCACCACGCAGATGGTTACCTTCACGAATAACAGGAATACCACCACCGCCAACGGTGATCACTACCTGGCCTGCATCTACCAGAGCTTTAACCGTTTCTTTTTCAATGATATCAACCGGTTTTGGCGAGGCAACAACACGGCGATAGCCGCGACCAGCATCTTCTTTCAGAGTGTAACCCTGTTTTGTCAGTTGCTCGGCTTCCTGCTCGGTAAAGAACGAACCGATCGGCTTGGTCGGGTTGAGGAATGCCGGATCGTTAGCGTCGACTTCGACCTGGGTAACCAGCGTTGCTACAGGTTTATTAATGCCACGAGAAAGCAGTTCTTCTCTTAAGGCGTTTTGTAGATCGTAACCAATATAACCCTGGCTTAAGGCAACACAGACAGACATCGGCAGCATTGGCGAGTGCGCTTCAGTTTTTGCCGCGGCTTCAAAGGCCTGGTTAATCATGCCTACCTGCGGCCCGTTACCATGAGTGACGATGACCTCATGTCCCTGGGCAATTAAATCAACAATTGCCTGAGACGTAATTTTTACCGCTTTCATTTGTCCGGCTAGATCGTCGCCCAGCGCATTCCCGCCCAGGGCGAGAACAATTTTCTTACTCATTTTTCCTCACTCATCATTCTTGATTGTGTATAGATCCCTGGCAGTGGTTAGAGCACGGGAGGGACAAACGGTTTGCGTCGCAGGAAACGACCTCGCCCGGCTTTACCTGTAAAGGTGCCGTCACAGAAAATCGTTTCACCACGGGATAATGTTCTGACAATTGCGCCCTGACAGGTAAAACCCTCCCAGGGCGAGTAGTCGGCGTTGTCGTGGAGATGGCGGTGTTGAATTTGTTGACTCTGACGTGGGTCGATAATTACCACATCACCATCTGAGCCGGGCGCTAATAATCCTTTTTGTGGCCACAGGCCAAATAGCCTGGCGGGCATCGCACTGGTCAATTCAACAAAACGCTCCGGTGTGATACGTCCCGTCATCACGCCACTGGAGAACAGCAACTGCATGCGGTTTTCCACACCGGGCAAGCCATTTGGGCAGCGGCTGAAATCGCCTTTAGAAATTTGCAGGCGTTGAGCCATCGAGAAGGTGCAGTGATCGGTCGCCACCACGTCAATCGCACCATCACTAATGCCACACCACAGTTTGTCCTGCTCACGCACGTTACGCAGTGGTGGGCTAAGAATGAACTTCATGCCGTCTTCTGTATCGTAACTGCGTTCGTCCAGCAGGAGATATTGCGGGCAGGTTTCAACCCAGACTGGCTGGTGATTCGCGCGGGCAAGACGCAGATAATCCAGACCTAAGCCGTTAGAGAGGTGGACGATATAGAGCGGGGCGTTACCGGCAATTTGTGCCAGGTTAATCATGCGTGCGATGGCTTCCGCTTCGCATTCCAGAGGGCGACTCAAGGCGTGATAGCGCGGCGCGGTTAACCCTGCGGCGATAAACTCCGCCCGCTTGCTGGCGATAGCTGCATCATTTTCCGGGTGCACGGTGGTCAGCGCGCCGGACTCATGCAAGCGGCGTAACGCCTGCAAAACCTCGTCATCGTTGAGTTTGTATTGATAGGTTAAATAGAGTTTAAAACTGCTCAGTCCTTCTTCGACCATCATCGGAATTTCGTCGAGGATGGCGTGATTAATGTGCTGGATAACACCGTGAAAGCTGTAGTCAATAACCGCTTTATGGGCGGCATAACCACGATAAACTTCCAGTTGATGGCGTAATCGGCAGCCATTTGGTCCAAATCCCATATGGTCAATAATGGTTGTTGTACCGCCACACGCAGCTGCGCGGGTACCGGTAAAAAAATCATCACAACTGCGCGCGATGCCGACATCAATATTGAAGTGTGTATGGACATCTACGCCGCCAGGGAAAACGTAACAGCCAGTAGCATCAATTTCTTCATAAGGGAGCTGCGGCGAAATATCGGTGCCCAACTGGCGAACAATCCCGCTTTCAATCAGCAAATCCTGTTTGGCTTGTCCATCTGCGTTAACGATAGTGCCGTTTTTGATCAATACGCGCATAGCAAACTCCAAAAACCCTCCGGCGAACCGGAGGGGAATAAGTGAAGAATAATTATTCGGTTGCCAGCCAGCTTAACGGGATTGCAGCGTACATAGCGGCACAGGTCACCAGGTGAGATTTCCAGGTTTTTTCGTTAGGTGCGTGCGCTTCAGGTTCTTTACCAGGGCCAAAACCGATCACCGGAATGCCGTGACGACCCATGATGGAGACGCCGTTAGTTGAGAAGGTCCACTTATCAACAACCGGCGCTTTGCCAAACAGCCCTTCGTAGGCATTCACCAGTGCTTTAACAGTGAAGTGATCTTCTTCCACTTTCCAGGTCGGGAAGTAGCATTCGGTTGGGTAAACCAGGCCAGTCCAGGACGGACGGTCGTAGTTGTACATAGAAACAACCGCGTTAGCTTTCTGTACCGCAGGCAGGGCGCGGATTTCGTCCAGCGCGCCTTCCCAGGTTTCGCCCCAGGTCAGACGACGGTCAATTGAAACTGCGCAGCTGTCTGCTACAGCGCAACGGCTTGGAGATGTGAAGAAGATTTCAGAAACGGTGAGGGTGCCTTTGCCGAGGAATTCGTCATAGCCCAGGCGCTGGGAGAGTTCCTGCAATTCGCCAAGAATCGGACCCATTTTGAAAATGGCGTTATCACCGCGCTCTGGCGCAGAGCCGTGGCAGCTAACGCCCTGAACATCAATGCGAATTTCCATACGACCGCGTTGACCACGATATACCTGGCAGTCGGTTGGTTCGGTACTGACCACAAATTCCGGGCGAATGCCAGATTGTTCAATAATGTACTGCCAGCACAGACCGTCGCAGTCTTCTTCCTGCACAGTGCCGGTGACCAGCAGGGTGTATTCATCTTCCAGACCGAGGTCTTTAATGATTTTACCGGCATAAACCATAGATGCCATGCCGCCTTCCTGGTCGGAAGTACCACGGCCGCCGATCAGCTCATCAGTTTCCATGCCTTCGTACGGATCGAAGTCCCAGTTTTTGATGTTGCCAATGCCGACGGTGTCGATATGCGCGTCCATCGCCACCAGACGCGGGCCGTGACCGATATAACCGAGCACGTTGCCCATCGGGTCGATTTCAACTTTATCGAAGCCGACTTTTTCCATCTCTTCTTTAATACGATGTACTACGCGTTTTTCATCGCAGCTTTCACTGGGAATAGCAACCATATCGCGCAGAAAGCGAGTCATGTCTGCCTGGTAATCTTTTGCTTTTTCAAGAATCAGTTTGAATGGAATATTCTTAGCCATTATTTTTCTCCAGATTTTTTACTCCCCGTTTGGCGGGGAGCAGTTCCAATAGGGTGATTAAGGTGCTACAGAGTGTTTGCCTTCCCAGACAACTTCGCGGTAGTGCTTCACGTCGGTGTCGCCTTCAGTGCTGATAACCAGCACCACTGCATCTTTGTTCAGCGCCAGTTTTTCCATCAGGCTTTGACGTTGCGGGTGATAATGAACCGCCGCGAGAACGCCTAAACCGACAGCGCCGGATTCACCGGAGATGATGCGCGGGTCGTTGCCGTACGGATTACCCAGCACGCGCATACCTAATGCGGCAACGCTGTCCTGGCAGGAGATGAATTGGGTGGCGCAGTTACGTAGGATTTCCCAGCCCAGTGGGTTAGGTTCGCCGCAAGCCAGGCCCGCCATGATAGTGGCCATATCGCCGCCAACGTTGACGATGTCGCCTTTGACACCAGAACGATAGATACAGTCAGCTTTGTCAGGTTCAACAATAATGCTGTGCAGATTTTGCGGGCTGTAGACGTCGACCAGATAACCCAGTACGCCGCCGGCCATCGCGCCGACACCGGCTTGCAGCAGAACGTGTGTTGGGGTTACGCCCATTTCACGCATTTGCTCGACGGCTTCATCTGCCAGAGTGGCATAGCCCTGCATGATCCAGGTTGGGATTTTGGTGTAGCCTTCCCAGGCGGTATCTTGCACCACTTCCCAGCCGTGTTGCTGCGCGTGTTGCATGGTCAGACGAACGGTATCGTCATAGTTCATATCAGTGACGATGCACTCGGCTCCGAGGTTCAGAATGGCGTCAACGCGTTCCTGAGCGGAACCTTTCGGCATGTAAATTACCGCGTTCTGACCGAGTTGCTGTGCTGCCCAGGCAACACCGCGCCCGTGGTTGCCGTCGGTCGTTGTAGCAAATGTCATTTTTTCGCCGATGGCACTTTTCAGATGCTCGAATGACAGTGTTTCGATATCAAGATGATATTTTTCGCACAACAACTGAGCGATGGCATATGCGCCGCCGAGCATTTTGAATGCGTTCAGACCGAATCGTTTTGATTCGTCCTTAACGAGAATTTTTTTCACCCCAAAAAGGTTTGCGAGATCGTCCAGCGCGCAAAGTGGTGTTGGGCGATAGCCAGCAATTTTCTGGTGGAACTGGCGCGCCAGTTTTGCCTGGCTTTGCGAAAAGAGCGGTGATGTTTCGCCGTTGAAAAATTTGTTATCGGCGATATCAATCTTCAATGAGAAAACGGACATATCCTATCCTTTTGGCCTCTGGAAATAGAGAGCCGACCTGTCGATCGGCCCGAGGTGGTTATTTCACGCGTTCTTGCGCTTCTTTCAGCAGTTGTTCGAGCAGTGCGCCTGGTTTGGAATATTTACGGGAAAGGATCATTGCTGCGATGATGTATGGCTTCCAGCTGGCTTCTTTGTAGGTCGCGATACGGTATTTTTCGAATACGCCTTCAGTGACTTCACCTTCTTTGCAGGATACGCCGCTGATATCTGCTGGCAGGCAGTGCATGTACAGGGCTTCGCCATCACGGGTCAGTTCCATCATCTCTTCAGTGCAATGCCAGTCTTTGTGTTGCGCGTTCTGTGCCAGACACTGTTTTTCCAGTGCTTTTAAGCCTTCGTGATCGTTCGCACGCAGCAGTTCAGTACGCTCTTCCATCACTTTGTAAGGTGCCCATGACTTCGGATAAACGATGTCTGCGTCTTTGAAGGCTTCTTCCATGCTGGTGACCTGACGGAAGCTACCGCCAGAGGCTTTAGCATTATTTTTAGCTACTTCAACTACATCCGGGATCAAATCGTAGCCTTCCGGATGGGCCAGGGTGACATCCATACCGAAGCGGGTCATCAGGCCGATAATGCCTTGCGGTACAGAGAGCGGTTTGCCGTAGCTTGGCGAGTAGGCCCAGGTCATGGCGATTTTTTTACCTTTCAGGTTTTCGAGCGAACCAAAGTGTTCACGCAACCATGCCAGGTCAGCCATTGACTGAGTCGGATGGTCGATATCGCATTGTAGGTTCACTAAAGCCGGACGCTGTGGAAGCACGCCCTGCTTGTAGCCGTCATCAAGCGCAGCGCCAACTTCACGCATATAGGCGTTACCTGCGCCCAGATACATATCGTCACGAATACCAATAGCGTCGGCGCAGAAGGAGATCATATTGGCGGTTTCACGTACGGTTTCGCCGTGAGCGATTTGTGATTTGCCTTCGTCGAGATCTTGCTGTGCAAGGCCGAGCAGGTTAAGCGCGGAAGCATAAGAGAAGCGGGTACGGGTGGAGTTGTCGCGGAATACGGAAATACCTAATCCACTATTAAAGACTTTGGTTGAGATGTTTTCAGCACGCAGTGCTTTTAATGCTGCGGCAACGTCCAGTACTTGTTTCAGTTCATCAGGCGTCTGTTCCCACGTTAACAAAAAATCTTTCTCGTGAAGGTGAGAGGTCAGCGAATTGATATCCTTAATCAGCTCATTAACAGTTTTCATCATAAAGTCCCGGTAGTGGAATGACAGGCAAAGTGGTTTATTTCACTGTGACTTGCCAAAGTGATTGGTGTTTTCACAGCTATACCAGGGACTAACAATAAGTGTGCCAGAATTATCCACGCGGCTATAAAAGACTAATTTGACGGGTAATGTGTGGTGTAGATCACAAATTGATGCCAGCTTCCGGTTGTGTGTAAAATACGAAAACGTTTGGCTTTTTTTATTGCGTTGTTTATTTGCTGCTAAGTATCAGAAATAAGATAAAGGGGCAGGCTATCCCTCGTCAGTTTGATAAACTCACCGCTGTAATTCTCATATTGATATAGAAATGTGATATCTCTTCCATAATTTCATTAGAAAGTGATAAAAACCTTATGTTTTTATCAAAGCCAATTTCGCCTGAGTTAATATCATGATGATCTGTGAACCATCAACGTCTTCAATGATCGACTTTTAAGTAAGTCTGGAAGGTAAAGCTATGGAGCTTGCTACTACGCAGTCAGTATTGATGCAAATTCAACCGACAATTCAGCGTTTTGCCAGAATGCTTGCCAGCGTTTTGCAGCTTGAGGTTGAGATCGTTGATGAAAACTTGTGTCGCGTCGCCGGAACGGGCGCGTATGGGAAGTTTCTTGGCCGCCAGTTGAGCGGCAACTCACGCCTGCTCCGCCACGTCCTGGAAACGAAAACTGAAAAAGTTGTGACACAGTCTCGCTTCGATCCCCTTTGCGAAGGTTGCGATAATAAAGATAATTGTCGCGAAAAAGCATTTCTGGGTACGCCTGTCATTTTACAGGATCGTTGTGTTGGGGTGATAAGTTTGATTGCAGTTACCCACGAGCAACAAGAACATATCAGTGATAATTTACGCGAGTTTTCTGATTACGTTCGCCATATATCCACCATTTTTGTTTCGAAACTTCTGGAGGATCAGGGACCAGGAGATAACATCAGTAAAATATTCGCGACCATGATCGATAATATGGATCAGGGCGTATTAGTTGTTGATGACGATAATCGGGTTCAGTTTGTTAATCAGACGGCCTTAAAAACACTCGGTGTTGTGCAAAATAATATTATTGGGAAACCTATCCGTTTCAGACCATTAACATTTGAGAGTAATTTTACCCACGGACATATGCAACATATTGTTTCGTGGGACGATAAAAGTGAATTAATCATTGGTCAATTGCATAACATTCAGGGCAGACAATTATTTTTAATGGCGTTTCACCAATCGCATACCAGTTTTTCTGTAGCAAATGCACCTGATGAACCGCATATTGAACAATTGGTTGGCGAGTGCCGTGTTATGCGGCAATTAAAACGACTCATTAGCCGTATTGCACCCAGCCCATCCAGCGTTATGGTGGTTGGTGAAAGCGGCACGGGTAAAGAAGTCGTCGCGCGTGCAATCCATAAGTTGAGTGGAAGACGAAATAAACCCTTTATTGCTATCAACTGTGCCGCGATTCCTGAACAACTTCTGGAGAGCGAACTATTCGGTTATGTTAAAGGCGCATTTACTGGCGCTTCAGCCAACGGTAAAACAGGGTTGATTCAGGCGGCGAATACGGGCACGCTGTTTCTCGATGAAATTGGTGATATGCCATTAATGTTGCAGGCTAAATTACTGCGCGCTATTGAGGCGCGTGAAATACTGCCGATTGGTGCCAGTAGCCCAATTCAGGTCGACATCCGTATCATTTCTGCAACTAACCAGAATTTGGCCCAGTTCATCGCCGAAGGTAAATTCCGCGAAGATCTCTTCTACCGACTTAATGTTATCCCGATCACTCTTCCACCGCTGCGTGAACGTCAGGAAGATATTGAACTGCTGGTACATTACTTTTTACATCTGCATACCCGTCGTCTGGGATCGGTTTATCCGGGTATTGCTCCCGATGTCGTCGAGATATTGCGTAAGCATCGTTGGCCCGGAAACCTGCGCGAGTTAAGCAATTTAATGGAATATCTGGTTAACGTTGTTCCTTCAGGTGAAGTTATCGACAGCACGCTATTGCCGCCAAATTTGCTGAATAATGGCACAACAGAGCAAAGTGATGTAACAGAGGTCAGCGAGGCGCACTTGGCACTCGATGATGCGGGCGGCACGGCGCTGGAGGAGATGGAAAAGCAAATGATCCGCGAGGCGCTTTCACGTCATAACAGCAAGAAGCAAGTTGCTGATGAACTGGGTATCGGCATTGCTACGCTCTATCGCAAGATAAAGAAATATGAGTTGTTAAACGCATAACCTCAGTAAATCCGGCCTGAGTTCAGGCCGGATATCCTTTTACTTCGTTTTCTCGCAATCCAGAACTGTATTTACAATCATCTGATACCCCGTGCAGCGACAAAGATTTCCCGCCAGGCCGCGACGAATCTCCGTAATAGTTAATGGCTTCTCGCGTGGTTTCGCCAGCATTGCCGTGGTAGCCATAATCAGGCCAGGCGTACAAAACCCGCACTGCACCGCGCCGGATTTCGCATAAGCTTGCTGGACATGAGAAAGTTTTCCGCCTTTCGCTTCACCTTCCAGCGTGCGGATTTCTTTGCCTTCAGCCCAGGCGGCAAGGTATAAGCAACTGTCTATCGCAGTACCGTCGACCAGCACCGTACAGGCACCACATTCACCCACGCAGCAACCTTGCTTGACGCTTAGCAGCCCTTGTTCGCGGAGTAATTCCGAGAGCGGCGTGCCTGGCGCGGCGTGAAGCTGAAAAGGTATCCCGTTAATGGTGCATGCGATGGTAATTGTTTCGCTGTGATTCATTGCAATTTTCCCCCCGCCGCGGCGACGGCTTCGCTAATCACTTTTTTGGTCATCGTCTGGATGAGATGCAGACGAAACTCTTTGCTGGCCCGCCATGAAGAACGCGGGGCGACATCCTGCAGGACTGATTCGCTGATGGCTTCCAGCGTTTGCAGGTTTAATGGCGCATTTTGTGCAGTTTGTTCGGCATGTTGGCAGCGAATCGGCGTTGGCGCGGCAACGCCAAATGCCAGGCGTAATTCGCTGAAATTGCCGTTATCCAGTCGGCAATGTGCGGCACAGCCAATCGTTGAAATATCCATCGCATCGCGCATGGCATATTTAAAATGGGCGCTGCCTGCGTGTTCTTTCGGCTGGGGCGGAAAATGAAAGGCGACAAGGATTTCGTCATGCTCAAGGGACACTTTGCCCGGTCCGGTGTGGAAGCCATTAATCGGGACGAAACGAACACCGCGCGGGGAGTGGATCTCCAGCTTCGCATCATAAATTAGCGTTGGCGTGGCAGAATCCGCGCTGGTGGCTCCATTGCAAATATTTCCTCCGTAGGTAGCGACGTTACGGATCTGCGGCCCGGCAATGGATGAAGCCGCAGCACATAACGCCGGGAGATGACGTTGAGTTATAGGATCTTCAATGAGCTGGGTAAATGTCGTTGCTGAGCCGATGCGTAGCGAGTCATCTTCCGCTAGCGTAATTCCACGAAGCTCCGTCAGATTGTGGATATCAACAATATGGCGATAACGGTCATTGTGATGGTGGAGCTGAATCAGTACGTCAGTGCCACCGGCGAGCAGTTTGGCCTGTGGGTTGTCAGCTAGCAGGTTGATGGCATCGGCAAGGGTTGCTGCGCGATGGTAAGAAGCAAAATCAAACATGATGTTATCCTCAAATCAATCCTGCCAGATGGAACTCTTCATATAACCGTTTTGGCGTCAGCGGCAGTGTATTGATTGCAACACCGGTAGCCATCTTCACCGCGTTACGAATAGCAGCGGCAACAGGAATTATGGGTGGTTCACCCAGTGACTTATGTCCGTATGCGGATTGCGGCTCATTGATTTCGACGAACGCGCTTTCCAGTTGTGGCAGATCCGGCATGGTGGGCATTTTGTAATCCAGCAGATTGGGGTTACGGACCACGCCGCTTTTCGCATCGATGATCATTTCTTCAAATAGCGCCCAGCCAATGCCCATTCCCATTCCGCCGTGTACCTGACCTTCTGCCAGCAACGGATTAAGAATATGGCCCGAATCATGAACGTTGAGGATGCGGTTGATGGTGACTTTGCACAGCGCAATATCGACAGTCAGATCAACAAAGGTACAGCCAAACGCCGGTGGGTTAGTGGTGGTTTTGATGGAGCTTTCGGCAGAGAGCTGCCCGCCGCGTTCAGGGTGGTAGAAGGCGTCCATCGCCAGATCTTTTAACGACAATAACGATTCCTCCGGTCGTTCAACCAGCACGATATGGCCTTTTATCAGGGTAAGATTCATCGCTGACTGATGTAGCATGACAGCGGCGTGAGCGATGATTTTCTCCTTTAATAACAGTGCCGCACTGCGCAGCGCAGGCGCGGCAACATAGCTCTGGCGTGAGGCAAATGCGCCGGGATCGAACGGCGTAATGTCGGTATCTTGGGTTGAAATAACGCGAACGTCGCTGACCGGAACCCCCACGGTTTCTGCTACCATTTGCGAGAAGACAGTGTCGGCCCCCTGACCGATTTCCGTTGCGCCGCTTTGCACGTTGATGGTTCCATCCTGATTCATCAGAAGGCGCGCGCCTGCTATTTCTACGCCGACAGGCCAGGTGTTAGAGGTGTAGCTAAAACAGGCGACGCCAACGCCGCGGCGTAAATTGCCTTGCTGGTTCTGGCATTCTGCACGGCGTTTTTCCCATTCAAAGATTTTCCGGCCTTTTTCAAGACACTCCGGCAACCCTGCGCTGTAAATACGTTTGCCCGTGAGCGGATTAGCATCTCCTTCGCGGGCGGCGTTGCGTAAACGAATTTCAATAGGATCAATATGTAACGCTGTCGCGGCGTCATCAAGCATTGACTCAACGGCAAATACGACTTGTGGCGCGCCATAACCGCGCATCGCTCCAGCCGAGGGGAGGTTGGTATAAAAGGTCTTTGAACTGTAAGCGTAGGCACAACGAGGATAAAGGTAAGCGACTTTATTCCCGCCCGCAGAAGCGATGGAGTGCCCGTGAGATGCATAAGCGCCTGTGTTAGACAGAACATCCAGACTATAGCCTTTCAACGTTCCGTCTCGGTTTACGCCCATTTGCCCGTCAATAGTAAAAGCGTGGCGGGTACGGGTTGCGAGGAAACACTCTTCACGGCTAAGGGAAACTTTCACCGGAATGCCGCCGAGCTTGCTGGTCAGAAAAGCCGCCATGGGCTCTTCCAGCACATCCTGTTTATTACCAAAACCGCCACCGACAAACGGTTTGATGACTCGTACGCATGACCAGGGAATACCCAGCGCCTGACCAACCACGCGGCGAACAATGTGCGGGATCTGGGTGCTGGAAACGATGGTAATTCGTGAATCATCTTCCATCCATGCCAGTGAGGTCACGCTTTCCATATGACAATGTTGAATGACCGGCGTCTGATAGTGCCCCTGGACCTGGTGATCGGCGGCATCAATTGTTTGTTGGACATTGCCCGTCGACATCGAGCTTTGTTTTAGTAAATTGCCGCCGTTATGGATTGGTGCAGCATCTTCTGCCAACGCCGCTTCTGGCGTGGTGATAACGGGTAATTCTTGCCACTCAATGCTGACCAATTGCGCCGCTTTTTCTGCCGTGAGTTCATCACGGGCCACGACGATGGCAACGGCGTCACCATGATGACGAACATGGCGAGTTAGCAGTGCGCGATCGGCGGTATCGCGCTTGTTTTCGTCAAGTGTCCAGGCATGCCCAGCTGTAGCGAATGGGATATCAGGTACATCTTCCCAGGTAAAAATTGCCAGTACGCCTGGTAAACTTCTGGCTTGTTCATCATTAATACTTACGGCATAACCATGTGCGATAGGGCTACGTACATATTTCGCGTAACACATGCCCGCCATAACATAATCGTCAGTATATCGTGCCCGCCCAGTGACCTTAGCAATGGCATCGACGCGCATGCATGATTCACCCGTAGCGGTTGCTTCCCGCGCTTCCATAGAAATCCCCTCGATTTGAACATTTGGTTCTTATGGCAAAGATTTAGTCTAAGCAGGCAAGATTTACGCCAGAAACGACGATAAACGTTAGGGGAGGAAGGAAGTGTGATGACGTTAAAAAAATACAGATACGATACGAAACAGGACTTTGAATAGGGACAGTGATACGTATCAATATGAGTGGCGATAAAATCAATGTGATAAATCAGGATTATTACGCAGCAGGATGGGAAATAGGGTAAAAGAGTCAGGAACTTCGATACCACCACAGCAAATATTTTGCTGATGATACTTCCCTTTGCCAAATGAAATTAATCTCTTTCTCAATTACCTCGTTTTTCCAGAAGCGAGAGATTGGGTATCCAGAGGCTGGCTGCTATGATATGGCGTCTTGTTTTTTAAGCGAGGAAAGATTTTGAGTGCGGGACGCCTGAATAAAAAATCTCTGGGTATCGTGATGTTGTTATCGATTGGACTGCTTTTGGCGGGCTGTTCGGGTAGCAAATCATCCGATACAGGAACGTATTCCGGCTCCGTTTACACCGTGAAACGGGGGGATACGCTATATCGTATTTCGCGCACCACGGGAACCAGCGTAAAAGAACTTGCGCGACTGAACGGCATTTCACCCCCTTACACCATTGAAGTTGGTCAGAAACTAAAACTGGGTGGGGCGAAAAATAGCAGTAGTACACGTAAAGCAACCGCCAAATCAACGACCAAAACCGCATCGGTTACACCGTCATCAGCGGTACCGAAATCTTCCTGGCCGCCAGTAGGGCAACGTTGTTGGTTATGGCCAACGACAGGGAAAGTTATCATGCCGTATTCGACAGCTGATGGCGGCAATAAAGGGATTGATATCTCTGCTCCACGGGGTACACCTATTTACGCCGCGGGTGCAGGAAAGGTGGTGTATGTGGGCAACCAGCTGCGTGGCTACGGTAATCTCATCATGATTAAACACAGTGAAGATTACATTACGGCTTACGCCCATAATGACACGATGCTGGTAAATAATGGGCAAAGCGTGAAGGCTGGGCAAAAAATCGCCACTATGGGGAGCACTGATGCGGCATCTGTTCGCTTGCATTTCCAGATTCGTTACCGTGCTACGGCAATTGATCCGCTGCGTTACTTGCCGCCTCAGGGCAGCAAGCCAAAATGCTGATGGCGAATTAATCAGCAGTCAGCAGCGCGGCACTTGCTAAGGAGAGCGTAAGGTTTATAATGCCTTACGCATCTCGAAGCGGGCGTAGTTCAATGGTAGAACGAGAGCTTCCCAAGCTCTATACGAGGGTTCGATTCCCTTCGCCCGCTCCAATTTATCTTCACCTCATCAATCTGCCATTTTTGCTGTATCTGATTTTCTATATTATCTTAATTCAATTGCTTCAGACTTTTCGCAATCGCTGTAACACTTCCCCATTTTTTTGTAAATAAAAAGCGTTTACGCAATGCAATCCTTTTGTAACAACCCAGGTAAAATACCTTATTTTCAAGTTGTTAAATAAGTGGTTATCTACGCTTTTAACAAACGATAGATGGAATATTTTATGAAAGGGAAATCTGCATTAACTCTTCTGCTCGCTGGTATATTTTCGTGCGGCACATGCCAGGCGACAGGGGCAGAAGTGACGAGTGAATCTGTATTTAACATTCTTAATTCCACGGGGGCAGCAACAGATAAAAGTTATTTATCGTTAAATCCAGATAAGTATCCTAAATATCGTCTTCTGATTCACTCAGCCAAATTACAAAATGAAATAAAGAGCCACTATACCAAAGACGAAATTCAAGGATTGCTAACATTAACAGAAAACACACGAAAGTTAACGTTGACGGAGAAACCCTGGGGAACGTTTATTCTTGCTTCTACTTTCGAAGATGACAAAACAGCGGCAGAAACCCACTATGATGCTGTCTGGCTGAGGGATAGTTTATGGGGCTATATGGCATTAGTATCAGATCAGGGAAATAGTGTAGCCGCAAAAAAGGTTCTGCTCACTCTGTGGGATTATATGTCTACGCCCGACCAGATTAAGCGGATGCAGGACGTCATTAGCAACCCAAAACGACTGGATGGTATTCCTGGGCAAATGAATGCTGTGCATATCCGATTTGACAGCAACTCCCCCGTGATGGCAGATGTGCAGGAAGAAGGCAAGCCGCAGCTGTGGAACCATAAACAAAATGATGCGTTAGGTCTTTATCTTGATCTCCTTATACAAGCAATCGACACTGGTACTATTAACGCTGAAGATTGGCAAAAAGGTGACCGATTAAAATCGGTTGCGCTGCTGATTGCTTATCTGGATAAAGCCAATTTCTATGTTATGGAAGATTCCGGAGCGTGGGAGGAAGATGCCCGATTAAACACATCTTCCGTTGCACTGGTGACCTCTGGACTGGAACGTTTGTCAAACCTACTCTCGAAGAAAGACTCTGTTTTTATCTCTGATTTACTACGCGAAGCTAAAGCCAATGAACTGGATGAACCACTTTCAACAACGAGGTTGAACCACCTCATAGATAAAGGTTATGAAAGAATAACGCTACAGCTTGATTTAGGGGGAGAATCTCCTGGTTATCTGGAAAAAGATAAACATTACAGAGAAGCTGATGCGGCCTTACTTAATGTTATTTATCCTGCAAATCTTTCAAAGATAAATACCAGAAGAAAAGAGCAAGTTTTAAAAATAGTTAAAAAACTAGCAGGTCCGTATGGTATAAAAAGATACGAGAAGGATAATTATCAGTCGGCAAATTTTTGGTTCAATGATATTAAAACTGATACTGATGAAAATTCACATGCGAAAAGAGAAAAGAGCTTCATTCCATCAACAGAAGCAGAATGTTTTTTTGACTCATGGTATGCAAAATCAGCAGCAATTGTTTATAAAGAATCAAGAAAAGAAGAATATTTGAATGACTCAGTGCAATTTATGAATAGATCATTGGCCCAAATAACAGGCGAGAATATGATTGGTGCAAATGGCAGGAGCGTACCTGAAATGGCACTTCCCGAAAGCTATAACTATATCCACAAGTCAGGAACTTTGCATGAAGCGCCAAGCCCTATCATTCCTCTAAACTGGTCGAAAGCCTCAATGACTCTTATGTTGAAAGAAATGTCCAACCTTATCAATGATGAGGGAATTAAATAGTTTTCATAATGAGGCGGTCCTGGATTAAAAGGACCGCTCAAAGAGAAATCGTAAGGGAGGTAAAAGTGATCAATAAATTACTGTTAGCTTACCTGATAGGTCTGGTTGTGACATCGACCTTAATATTTATCTTCTCGGAAGAAAAAGTAACATATCGGTTGTTTGCTGCAGTAATTACAGGGTTGACCTGGCCGCTTAGCCTCATTCCATCCATCATAAGTATCATAATTCGTAAATCCGACTAACAAGAAAATTATATGAACGATTAAGAAAAATAGAATCGAAAAAGAGAATAAAATATATGCGGGGAGTAACAAAACACTCGCAGTGCGTTAATGTGTAACTAACAAATATGATTTTTATTGAAAATAGTCACCAAACAAGTGTTATAAGAAATACGGGGTATGTTTAAGTAAAACATATCAACAGTTGCAATTCTGTATATGGACAGGATGACTTACTACTGTAAGTGGCTGATAGCTATTCGCTCATAACAAAATCATTATTTTATAAATAGGAATCATCACTTTTTAATCATGTTTTTATTGCAAGTTTATGGAGAATGAGAATATGGAATAAGGAGATGAAACATGATTGAAGAAGGGCTGTTACTTCCAATGAATGTTTTGCTTCAAGGACAGAAGTTAACCCTACTGGACCCTGAAATGTGGTTCTTACGGGGAAATGAAAACAAGGATGTAACCCTTGTTATTACGATTGGTAATAACCATCAAAAATTAATGGTAGTGGAAGACATATTACTGCTCATTGACCGAAGCCAAATTGAGGTAACTGCAGGGAAAGTAATTTATCATCCACTTCGCATTGATATCCTGAGTAAATTATTAGCTTTTATAGATGAATCAACGGGGAGTGTGGAAAGGGAACACCATGACTTGTTTGCTGATGCCTTGCCCTTTGCATCAGAAGTTGTGCTATTCAGTAAAGTTGCAAGTGAAGCCTGGTTTTTAGCCACTTATCTGAGCAGCGATAATATTAATGAAATTCTGTTTCAGCATCTAAGAAAAACAGAATGCTATAAACTGGTTCGCTATTTATTATCGCAATCGCTCATACAGACTTCACTCTATGATCTTGGTGAGCTTTACGGCGTATCGTATTCACATTTTCGCCGTTTATGTAGTTATGCATTGGGTGGTAAAGTTAAAACGGAATTATGTGGCTGGAGAGTTGCCAGAGCCGTGTTGGAAATCATTGAAGGAAACAGTGATATGACAACTATTGCGCATAAATATGGCTACTCATCCTCATCACACTTTTCAGCCGAAGTAAAAAGCCGATTAGGAAAAACACCGAGAGAACTATGTAAAAAGTTATGAAAATAAAATTACGTATTACTATTATATTAATTTCAGCCTTATGCATTTTTAATGGATTATTGACTCCTGGTGCATATGCCGCAGCAGCGAATGGATACGTAGCAAATAAAGAAAATCTACGTAGTTTTTTTGAAACGGTTTCATCATATGCGGGTAAGCCTACAATAGTAAGTAAGCTTGCCATGAAGAAACAGATCAGCGGAAATTTTGATTTAACCGAACCCTATGCCTTGATTGAACGCCTGTCGGCGCAGATGGGACTTATTTGGTACGATGATGGCAAAGCTATTTATATCTATGACTCATCAGAGATGCGTAATGCGCTGATTAATCTGAGAAAGGTATCGACGAATGAGTTTAATAATTTTTTAAAAAAATCGGGTCTGTATAACTCTCGTTATGAAATTAAAGGGGGCGGCAATGGTACTTTCTATGTATCGGGGCCACCGGTTTATGTTGACCTGGTCGTTAATGCTGCAAAATTAATGGAGCAAAACAGTGATGGCATTGAGATCGGACGCAATAAAGTAGGTATTATTCACCTGGTCAACACATTCGTTAATGACCGGACTTATGAATTACGTGGCGAAAAGATAGTTATTCCTGGCATGGCAAAAGTACTATCGACGTTGTTAAATAATAACATTAAGCAAAGCACTGGGGTTAACGTACTTTCTGAAATTTCAAGTCGTCAACAACTAAAAAACGTATCACGTATGCCTCCTTTTCCTGGTGCTGAAGAAGATGATGACCTACAAGTAGAGAAAATAATATCGACAGCTGGAGCGCCAGAGACTGACGATATACAAATTATTGCATATCCAGATACCAACAGTTTACTTGTTAAAGGAACAGTATCTCAGGTTGATTTTATCGAGAAGTTAGTAGCTACGCTCGATATTCCAAAGCGACATATTGAATTATCTTTATGGATAATAGATATTGATAAGACTGATCTAGAACAGTTAGGAGCTGACTGGTCGGGCACGATAAAAATTGGATCCAGCCTAAGTGCATCATTTAATAATTCAGGTTCAATTAGTACCCTGGATGGGACACAGTTTATTGCAACAATACAGGCACTTGCACAAAAAAGAAGAGCCGCCGTTGTTGCTCGTCCTGTCGTTTTAACACAGGAGAATATTCCTGCTATATTTGATAATAACCGTACTTTCTATACTAAATTAGTCGGCGAGCGTACTGCGGAGTTGGATGAAGTAACCTATGGTACGATGATTAGCGTGCTACCACGATTTGCTTCGCGAAATCAAATTGAATTACTCTTGAATATTGAAGATGGCAATGAAATCAATTCCGACAAGACCAATGTTGATGATCTGCCTCAGGTTGGTAGAACGCTTATAAGTACTATTGCGCGCGTGCCTCAAGGGAAAAGTCTTTTGATTGGTGGATATACACGAGATACGAATACCTATGAAAGTCGCAAGATACCAATATTAGGCAGTATTCCATTTATTGGTAAATTATTTGGATATGAAGGAACAAATGCGAATAACATCGTTCGTGTCTTTCTTATTGAGCCAAGAGAGATCGATGAGCGCATGATGAATAATGCGAATGAGGCTGCGGTTGACGCCAGAGCAATAACACAGCAAATGGCAAAAAATAAAGAAATCAACGATGAATTACTGCAGAAATGGATAAAAACTTACCTGAATCGTGAAGTCGTCGGAGGATAGTGAAATGGCGATTCATGTAGAGCATGTCGGTGTATTAGAAAGAGCCAGAGAAGTTTCTCGCTTAGAGGACATTATCACAGAAGATAATGAAGATATTGAAGCTGAAATGCCTAAAATGGGAGATGATCCCGCCGGTAAAGAAGCTCGATTCTTACAAGCTACTGACGAGATGTCAGCAGCGTTAACGCAGTTTATGAAGAAAAAAATCTACGAAGAACAACTGGCTAACTTTCTGGACGGAGAAGAATATGTCCTGGAAGATCAGCCAATAGAAAAAACCGATAAAGTCATGGAGGCGCTTAAGGCAGCAACTACCCATGACTATGAAGTGTATAGCTTTGCTAAAAAATTATTTCCAGATGAAAGCGATCTGGTGGTTGTATTACGTGCAATTTTACGTAAAAAACAAATATCTGAAAATGTTCGGCTAAACGCTGAAGCATTATTTAGAAAAGTTAATCAAGAGACTACTAAAAAATTCATTAATAGTGGCATTAACTCGGCATTAAAAGCAAAGTTATTTGGCCAGGCGTTGTCATTAAATCCAAAATTACTAAGGGCAAGTTATCGACAATTTTTAATGGCAGAAGACGATGCTGTAGATACTTATGTAGAATGGATTGGTAGTTATGGCTATCAAAATAGAATGCTAGTGACAAAATTTATCAAAGAGACGCTTTTCTCAGATATAAATGCACTTGATGCGAGTTGTTCATCATTGGAATTTGGTATGTTTCTCAATAAGTTGTCACAACTATTGTCTCTTCAGTCGGCAGAGGCTTTATTTCTGAAAACTTTAATGAATAACCCAATAATTAAAAAATTTATTAGCGCAGAAGATTACTGGATATTTTTTCTGATATCGTTAATAAAATTTCCTGAGACTGCAGAGGAACTCCTGAAAAATGCACTGGTAACCCTACCCGCAGATGCTAATTATAAAGACAAAACGTTACTCCTGAAGGCGATTTACAGCGGATGTAAAAATCTTCCATTTTCACTTTTTATTAATAATGAACAATTATTAGAGATTAGGGAGTGTTGTAAACAGGCAATAAAAGTAACATTTGCAGTAGAGCTCTTTGATACACAAAACAGTAATAAAAAACAAAATAAAAAACCATGGAAGAAGGTAATGTTCAATGTTTAACAAAGTTTTGATAGGGTTAAGGAGTCATCCAGAATTAATAATTCTTGGATTAATGGTGATGATTATCGCCATGCTCATAATTCCATTGCCCACTTACTTAATCGATTTTTTGATTGGGCTGAACTTAACATTGGCAATACTTGTGTTTTTAGGATCATTCTATGTTGATAGGATCTTAAGTTTTTCTTCATTCCCATCAATTCTCCTCATCACAACGTTATTTCGTTTGGCGCTGGCGATCAGTACCAGTCGACTTATACTTCTTGAGGCGGACGCCGGAGAAATTATAACGAGTTTTGGTGAATTCGTTATTGGAGATAGCCTGGTAGTTGGTTTCGTTATTTTCTCCATTGTTACTATTGTTCAGTTTATCGTGATTACTAAAGGTTCGGAACGTGTGGCTGAAGTTGCTGCCCGCTTTTCGCTTGACGGTATGCCAGGTAAACAAATGAGTATTGACGCCGATCTACGCGCCGGGATCATTGATGCAGATTTAGCAAAAGAACGTCGTAGCGTATTAGAGCGAGAGAGTCAGCTGTATGGTTCCTTTGATGGTGCGATGAAATTTATCAAAGGTGATGCTATTGCAAACATCATTATTATCTTTGTTAATATTATCGGTGGGCTATCAGTAGGAGTAGGCCAAAATGGAATGGATTTCTCGACAGCGTTGACCGTCTACACAATTCTTACCGTCGGTGATGGTCTTGTTTCTCAAATTCCAGCTTTATTAATTGCTATTAGCGCAGGGTTTATCGTAACGCGCGTGAATGGCGATAGTGATAATATGGGGCAAAATATAATGTCCCAGTTATTAAGTAATTCTTTTGTCATTATTGTGACATGTGTCCTCGCGCTAAGTATTGGGTTGCTTCCAGGTTTTCCCCTTCTTGTGTTTTTATGTTTGGCAGTAATCTTAGGAATTTATTTTTACTTTAAATTCAAAAAGAAAGGGGTTGAAGAAACGGTTGTTGAGGGAGATATCACCGTTGGGTTGGAACCCTATAATCAGGATGATGATATTTCATTAGGTATTATTAATAAACTTGATCAGGTTATTACCGAAACGGTACCCTTGGTTTTGATTATGAATAGTGTACAGGCTAAAAAATACACTGAAATCAATCTTGCTGATAGGATTCGTAGTCAGTTTTTTATTGAGTATGGTATCCGTATTCCCGGTATTGTCATTCGTGAGGGGGAAGGCCTTAATGATGAAGATGTCATATTAATGCTAAATGAAGTCAGAGCCTCGCAATTTAAAATTTATCATGATCTTGTCTTGTTGGTTGAATATTCAGATGAGGTGGTTTCGACTTTGATCAAGAAACCTGTCATCGTAAATAGTAATGGTGAACAATATTATTGGGTTACAAAAAGTGATGCCCAAAAATTAACAAAAATTGGCTGTTATACACGCACGGCCATGGATGAAATGTACAATCATTTATCTGTATGTCTGGCTCATAATATTAATGAGTATTTTGGTATACAAGAAACCAAATATATTCTTGATCAATTAGAGATGAAGTATCCTGATCTATTAAAAGAAATATTAAGATATATAACCGTGCAGCGCATTTCAGAGGTAATTCAGCGTCTGATCCAGGAGCGAATTTCAGTGCGCAATATGCGTTTAGTTATGGAGGCTTTAGCATTATGGAGCCCACGAGAGAAAGATATAATTACACTCGTTGAGCATGTACGAGGTGCATTAGGTCGCTACATTTGCCATAAGTTTTCATATTCTGGAGAAATTAAAGCAATTGTGATTTCGCCTGAAATAGAGGACAGAATCAGAGATGGTGTCAGGCCTACCGCTGGCGGTACTTTTCTTAATCTCGATGCATCCGAAGCTGAGATGATTCTGGATAATTTTAAACTGGCACTTTCTGGAATCAATATTCCTATTAAAGACATTATTTTACTGGGATCTGTGGATATTCGTCGTTTTATCAAAAAACTTATTGAATCTAGTTATCGAGACCTCGAAGTACTTTCGTACGGGGAACTAACGGAAAATGTTCCCGTTAATATTCTGAAAACTATTTAGGATAATGTCTTGCGATATGGAGCATGCTGGTATGAAAAAATTAAAACTATTAAATAAATACAGCTACTTACATAGCATAAACGGCTCGCTGATTGAAGCAGAGCTTGACGACGTTTCAGTGGGCGAAGTATGCGAAATTTATGCGAGCTGGCAAGCAATTGAACGTATAGCCAGGGCTCAGGTCGTTGGCTTTCGCAATGGAAAGACATTATTAAACCTTATAGGCAGCTCTGTGGGGCTTACACGTACTGCAGTATTGAAACCAACGGGAGAGCAGTTAACCATACAGATCAGTGATGCCTTTCTTGGTTCAGTTTTGAATGCTTCTGGTCAAATTATGGAAAGGTTTGTCCCGGTCACTCCAGGGGATAGGGGAAATTTACGCCTGATTGATGAACTGCCACCGTCGTATCAGGAACGTCGAGTTATTAATACACCACTAGAGACACGGATAAGAGTCATTGATGGCGTACTGACATGTGGCATTGGTCAACGTGTTGGGATTTTCGCATCGGCTGGCTGTGGCAAAACGGTTTTAATGCATATGCTTGTAAACAACACTGAAGCTGATGTGTTTGTTATTGGCTTGATTGGCGAACGTGGAAGGGAAGTTACGGAATGCGCGGAATCGCTGAAAAAATCAGTAAATGCAGCAAAATGTGTTTTGGTTTATGCCACCTCTGATTTTTCGTCAGTAGATCGGTGTAATGCCGCCCTGATGGCGACAACCGTGGCAGAATATTTTAGAGATCGAGGAAAGAGAGTTGTACTTTTTATCGACTCAATGACGCGCTATGCACGAGCACTACGCGATATGAAGCTGGCAGCGGGTGAACCACCTGCCAGACGTGGTTATCCTGCTTCTGTTTTTGACAGCTTACCTCGCTTACTGGAGAGACCGGGACCAACACTAAAAGGAAGTATTACTGCCTTTTATACCGTATTACTGGAGGGGGAGGATGAATCAGACCCACTGGGGGATGAAATTCGCTCAATCCTTGATGGCCATATCTATCTAAGTCGCAAACTCGCTGGGCAAGGTCATTATCCGGCAATAGATGTTCTAAAAAGTGTGAGTCGAGTATTTGGTCAGGTCACTGATGAAAAACACAGAGATAATGCTGCACGGGTAAGGAAGATCCTCACAACTTTGGAAGATCTACAGGTGTTTATTGATTTAGGGGAATATCGCGCTGGGCAAAATGCTGAAAATGATTTTGCTATGAATGCCCGGCCTAAACTCACAAATTGGTTAAAACAGTCAGTTAATGAAAAAATGCCAATGAGTGAAACGCTAAAAGAGCTTGAACGAATTGTTAAGTAAAGTTAATCGACTTATCAGAAGAACAGCGCAGAGCCTGGCTGCATGTGAAGCATCATTACAAAAGTTAAATGCAGAAAAAGAAAAGTTAGTCGAAAAGGAACGCCTGTATGATATGCAACTTAAAAACCTACAGTCACTGTTAGATATGAAGGAGTTACTCGGCGAAGTAGTATTTCGCCAGGATATATTTTACTCGTTACGTAAAGTTGCAGTCATTCAGCAGCAGATCGCTGAGATAAATCTTGAAAAGCAAAAAATAGCAGAGCGGCGAAAAATACTTAACAAGGAAATAGTTCAACAGCAAGCACAAAGAAAACACTGGTGGCTAAAAGGAGAAAAGTACGATCTACTAAAGAAGCGCATCAAAAAACAACTTTTAAATCAGATGCTTTATCAAGACGAGCTTGAACAGGAGGAGAAATATAATGGACGAAGTCAAGAAAATTGAACATTATAAAAATTTAAACACAGACACATCCGAGAATTCTGCTGCGTATTTAGACAGTTTCTTAAAGAAAAACAAAAAAAATAAAGAAATGAGTGAGATTGTTGCTGGATCCATTCTCCAGTTATTACGTCAGGCTCAGGATAGCCAATTCCCTACGTTTGGGAAAAAGAATGGGCAAATGAAGTCTATTGATAACAAATCGTCTCTCCAGGTTGACAGGAATTCATCTTTTTCTTTGCAAACCAATGGAATAGAGCAACTTTCTACAAAGAAAGTCCTCAATATGACTTCACGAGATCAGGGTGTTAATTCTGAACTATCTGATAAAACGATACAATTTAAGGGGGGGATCCATAATGGTATCCATACAGAAAACATCACGGTTAAAAACCACAGTAATAATAAAGAGCGTGAAAAAAAATATCGCGATGGAGACAAAAAAAATGGAGAGCAGGCCCATTTATTAGATATTACTAACGAAAGAAGGTTCGCTGATAACAAAACCATGTTTACTCAACATATCGAAAAGCAAAGGAATGTTCATACGCTCAATCAGAATGATATAAATAATTCTGTTAATAGTGCCAATGTACCCGAAAATGAATTGACATATCAGTTTCAGCGTTGGGGACAGAATCATACAGTTCGGATTCTGGAAAGTAGTGAAGGGATACGACTAAAACCATCAGACACGATTGTCTCCGACAGACTCCATGAAGCCCAACACAATAATGTTACAGCACAACGTTGGGTATTGACTGAGCAAGATGAACGACAAGGGCAACGACATCAGCCTCATGATGAGCAAGAAAATGAAGGTAAATTCGAAAACGATCAGAAGGACGAAAGTTAATGTTCGGTCTGAGAAAAGTAAATGGAAACACTCATTCCTTTGAAACCACTTTTCAAAACTGGAAAGAAAATGGTGAAGATGTTGCGTTATTAATGCCCGAATTTAGCGCCAAATGGCTACCGATAGCAGAAGAGAGCGGCAGCTGGTCTGGATGGGTATTACTTCGAGAAATATTTCCCTTAATTTCTGCCGAGCTCGCTGGGATGGCTTTAATGCCAGAAACGGAAAGGTTAATAGTGGAATGGCTCAGTTTATCTAGTACCCCGTTAAATCTAAAGTATCCTGAACTAAAATATAATCGTTTATGTGTAGGTAAAGTATTTGATGGAGTATTGAGTCCAGCTCAACCACTAATAAGAATATGGACAGGGGAATTAAATGTTTGGTTAGATAAAGTCACGGTCTGCCAATACGAAAACGCTCCAACGCTAGACAAAAAAACATTATATTGGCCCATTCATTTTGTAATTGGATTTAGTAAAACATGTTATAGAACCATTGTTGATATTGAAGTTGGTGATGTTTTATTAATTTCAGATAATTTTGCTTATGCGGTTATTTATAATACAAAGATTTGTGATCTGATTTATCCAGAGGAGTTAAAAATGGCTGATCATTTTGAGTACGAGGAAGATTTTGAAACAGATGACTTTGATATCAAAAAAAGCGAAATCGAGATTAATGATGAAAATGACTATCAGCAGATTAATAGTTTTGAAGACTTGCCTGTAAAAATTGAGTTTGTTCTTGGAAAGAAAATAATGAATCTATATGAAATAGACGATCTTTGTGCAAAAAGAATTATATCTTTGCTTCCTGAAGCTGAGAAAAATATAGAGATACGTGTAAATGGCGCGCTAACTGGCTATGGCGAACTTGTTGAAGTGGATGATAAATTGGGCGTAGAAATTCATTCTTGGTTATCAGGGAATAATAATGTCAAATAGCATTTCGCTGATAGCGATATTATCATTATTTACACTATTACCGTTTATAATAGCATCCGGGACATGTTTTATTAAATTCTCGATTGTTTTTGTTATTGTCCGAAACGCACTGGGACTTCAGCAAGTGCCATCAAATATGACACTTAATGGGGTAGCTTTGCTATTGTCAATGTTTGTAATGATGCCGGTTGGGAAGGAAATATATAATAACAGTCAGAATGAGAATCTTTCATTCAATAATATAGCGTCGGTTGTTAATTTTGTTGAGACAGGCATGAGTGGTTATAAATCATATTTGATAAAATATTCTGAGCCGGAGTTGGTTAGCTTTTTTGAAAAGATTCAGAAGGTGAATAGTTCTGAAGACAATGAAGAGATAATCGATGATGAGAATATTTCAATTTTCTCGTTACTCCCGGCATATGCGTTGAGTGAGATAAAAAGTGCATTTATTATAGGTTTCTATATCTATTTACCCTTTGTTGTAGTTGATCTGGTTATATCCAGCGTTCTGTTAACGTTAGGTATGATGATGATGAGTCCGGTAACCATATCTACACCGATAAAATTAATTCTGTTTGTCGCGATGGACGGTTGGACAATGTTATCGAAAGGACTCATTTTACAATATTTTGACCTATCCATTAATCCCTGAGGAAAAAATATGGACGACATTGTTTTTGCGGGGAATAGGGCGCTGTATCTGATTTTAGTTATGTCTGCAGGACCTATTGCAGTTGCGACATTTGTTGGTTTATTGGTAGGGCTTTTTCAAACGGTAACACAGTTGCAAGAACAGACGTTGCCATTTGGCGTCAAATTATTGTGCGTAAGTATTTGCTTTTTTTTAATGAGCGGATGGTATGGTGAAAAATTATATTCGTTTGGTATCGAAATGCTTAATTTAGCATTCGCGAGAGGATAGCATGGGGGAGGCGATACTCTATCAGTTGCATAGTCTGCTGGCTGCTACAGCGCTCGGTTTTTGCCGATTGGCACCAACTTTCTATTTGTTACCATTTTTCGCCAGTGGGAATATACCAACAGTAGTCCGCCATCCAATAATAATAGTGGTATCATGTGCATTAGTTCAGCATTACCACTATGAATTATCTACCCTAAATGAAATAGATATCGCTTTGTTTGCTGCCAGAGAAATTATCATAGGGTTGTTTATTGCTTGCTTATTAGCATCCCCATTTTGGATTTTCCTTGCTATAGGCAGCTTTATCGATAACCAACGTGGTGCAACGTTAAGTAGTACTTTGGATCCGGCTACAGGTGTCGATACATCGGAATTAGCAAGATTATTTAACCTTTTCTCTGCAGCAGTTTATCTTACTAACGGTGGATTGAACTTTATTCTGGAGACTCTATGGCAAAGTTATAACTTATGGCCTTCAGGAAATTTTAATTTTCCTAAATTAGAGCCTTTATTCTCATATATTAATAATATAATGACTCATACTATCGTTTACGCAAGCCCCGTGATTGCGGTTATGCTGGGCGGTGAAGCTGTCCTGGGATTGCTGGCACGCTATGCTTCACAACTAAATGCTTTTGCCATCTCACTGACTGTCAAAAGTGCGCTGGCATTTTTAATATTAATTATTTATTTTGGCCCAATACTGGCTGAACGAGTTATGCCGTTATCCTTTTTTCCAGAACAATTGCAATTATACATTGATAAATAGAGTGTTTCATGGCAAATAAAACTGAAAAGCCAACACAAAAGAAACTCCAGGATGCTTCTAAAAAGGGGCAAATTCTAAAAAGTAGAGACTTAACAGTCTCTGTAATAATGCTTGTGGGCACTTTATATCTCGGATATGTATTTGATGTGCATCATATTATGTCGATTCTTGAATACATCCTTGATCATAACGCTAAACCGGATACTTGGGACTATTTTAAAGCTATGGGGATAGGTTGGTTGAAAACGATCATTCCTTTTTTGCTGGTTTGCATGTTTACAACAATACTTGTCTCATGGTTTCAAAGTAAAATGCAATTAGCAACTGAAGCTATTAAGTTTAAGTTTGATTCATTAAATCCAGTAAATGGCTTAAAACGTATATTTGGCTTAAAAACCGTAAAAGAATTTGTCAAAGCAATACTTTATATTATTTTTTTTGCATTGGCGATCAAAGTATTTTGGAGTAACCATAAATCACTGCTTTTTAAAACTCTTGATGGAGATATCATATCTTTATTATCAGATTGGGGAGAGATGCTATTCCTTCTCATACTATATTGTCTCGGCAGTATGATAATTGTTCTAATATTTGATTTTATCGCTGAGTATTTTTTATTTATGAAAGATATGAAAATGGATAAACAAGAAGTTAAAAGAGAATACAAGGAACAAGAAGGAAATCCAGAAATTAAGTCTAAACGCAGAGAACGCCATCAAGAAATTCTGTCAGAGCAATTGAAATCTGATGTCAGTAATAGCCGTCTGATGATTGCTAACCCTACGCACATTGCCATAGGGATATACTTTAAGCCACATCTGTCACCTATACCATTGATTTCTGTAAGAGAAACTAATGAGGTTGCATTAGCCGTAAGGAAATATGCAAAAGAAATCGGAATACCAATTATTACAGATAAAAAATTAGCACGAAAAATTTATGCTACCCATCGTCGCTACGATTATGTTAGCTTCGAAAATATAGATGAGATCTTGCGTCTTCTGCTGTGGCTTGAAGATGTGGAGAATGCTGGACAACCTATTCCAGATGAACTGCTCCCCTCAGAAGATAAATTCAAAGAAGGTGAAGACACAAAAAGTGAGAATAAAGACAATAATTAAAAAAATTAAACATCTATCATCGTCGGAAATTTATAAGAATCTACACGCAAAAAGCGTGTAGATTCTTATTTAATGTGTTAAACGATCTTGCGAAATGACAAGCAATTGATACATACTCATCTCTTTATAAGCTGGAACAGTCGTAACCTGTGCAAATTCGCGATATAGTTTCTGCTCTAGTTCTGCTGATGATATATATTCCGGGTGTTCGCTAAAGAACTGTCTTGCATCTACTATCGCTTGAGATTCGCCACTTCTTTTATTCTGAGTATCCTTTAATGAATTTTCTATGGTGCATGCAGAGAGCAACGATATCAGTGCGACAGTTATTATGATTTTACTATTATATCTTACTAATGACATATCAACTTTCTCTTATGCAAGATTGGAGTTTAAAATAATGTTTATCCCATTCACAGAGTGCTATAAACAACTCAACAGTACCTTTTATGTTAAGTTTATTTAGGGCTCTTATTTTGTGATATGATACTGTTTTATAATCAATTCCTTTGATAATGGCTATTTGTTTTAACGAATAAGAAACACATAACCGCAGGATATCTATCTCATCATGGGTAAGTGGTTCTTGAGTGGAATACACATTTTGTGTATGAAGATTCGAAACCAGGAAATGCGTTAAATCAGATAATGTAATATTCTTATTGATCCTGATGAAATTGTTGCTCAAAAGGGTGTTTACAGGTTCTGTATTTGGTTTGAGATTTCGATGTTGGTGCTCATCAATAACAACGAACGAATGTCCAAGATCAACCAACGCAACCAAATCGCTGTAATATTCCTTTTGGGATGCTAATAATGCATTAGTGCCTACAGTGAAGTAGACATCACTGGAAAAGACTTGCATATGCCAACCTGCACTCTAAAATCATTTAGGGTAAATATTACGTGTAAAATTTAAAATAATGGTAATTGTTATATTTGCATATCAATGAGGGAATAGGGTGAATACCTTAAATTGCAAATAAAGTTATGTATGTAGGCATTTAAAATGGTTCTCGAAAATTATAATCTTTTTATTGTGTGTCATCATAATTTGGTCATGAAATTTCCGTCTTGTTACACTACTCTAAACTAGAGCTTATGGAATTAGCGGGTGGTATTCATGGGAAATAATGATAAATTCTTATCACAAGACTTATTGGAATCTTATGCCATTCGTTTATTGAGCGGACCATTGAATGGATGCGAGTATGAAATACTTAATGGGCGTGTACTCGTTATCGTTGGTAATGATGTTTCGTTAGGAAGAAGTGATTCTTTTTCTGAGTTACCAGAGAATACGATAGTCATTCCTTATGGAGAGCTTACAGGCAGTTTTGAGGTAATAATCACTACCGACCCTGATCTGGTTGTAACAATCAGAGAATTAACAGCACAAGAACCTGAAGATAGAACGTTAACATTGAATCAGCAAATAGAAGTTTTAGGCCTCAAATTTGCTGTAAAAGGAAAAAATGAAGTTTGGCAGTATTCAATACCAGGTATTGTTGAAAATAACATTACTTCAACAAGACAACATTTCTTAAGTAGTACGCTGTTTAAATATGTAACGCTATTTTTTCTTTTTGCTATCATTTTTATAGCTTTTTATATTGTTAATGCCAGTAATGATCCGCAGCTGAGACATATCGATAAAATTCTTGTAAACAAAAATAGAAATTATGAAATTTTATATGGTAGGGATCATGTCATCTATATCAATACCAATAGTTTGGATGAAGCTGTCTGGGTCAAACAAGCACTGGAAAAAAATCAACCAGGAAAGCCAGTACGGGTGATAAATCCTGATGATGAATCGATACGAATTTTTTCATGGCTTGCTGATAATTTCCCAGATCTACAATATTTTAAACTACAGCTATTAGATGCCAGTAATTCAAGACTGACAGTGAGTAAGCAACGGAATGCTATCACACAGCAACTAATCGATAATCTTATTAAAGGATTACTGCAAACTATGCCATATGCCAGCAATATAAGTATTGCGGTATTAGATGATAATGTATTGGAAAGTCAGGCAATTGAAACATTGTCGGCAATAGGTCTTTCTTATGAAAAATATAAAACAGCTAACAATGTATATTTCAATATCATTGGTACGTTAAGCGACAGTGAATTAAATAAAATTAATAATTATGTTGACGAATATTATAAACAATGGGGTAAACAATATGTAAGATTTAATGTGAATTTGAAAAATCAGGACACAAATAATAGTTCATTTAGCTACGGAGATAACCGATTCGAGAAGTCTCAAGGTAGCAAGTGGACATTTCAGGAATAATTGAGGAGGACTTATGGCAGATTGGAATGGTTATATTATGGATATCAGCAAACAATTTGATCAGGGCGTTGATGATCTTAACCAACAAGTTGAAAAGGCGTTGGAGGATTTAGCAACCAATCCTTCCGACCCGAAATTCCTTGCCGAATATCAGAGTGCATTAGCTGAGTATACATTATATCGAAATGCGCAATCTAACGTTGTAAAAGCGTATAAAGATCTTGATTCGGCAATCATACAAAACTTCCGCTAAACTGGATAAGGATTTTATTATGTCAGTAAGCAATATGCCACCTATTGATAGAGCTGAGCAATCAACTGCTCATGAAATACAGCAAGCGAAAGTTATTGATTTAAATGACCGGGTTCTCAATCTTGATAACCCGGATGATAAAATGATCTCCGCTTTTGCTAACTATGCGGTACAAACTGAAAATTGGCAGCAAAATGCGTTACAAGCATTAAGGTCTGATAAGAAGGGGTTAACTCCTGAAAAATTATTAGTCTTGCAGGATCATGTGCTTAATTATAATGTCGAGGTTTCATTGGTGGGAACATTAGCAAGAAAAATTGTCGCTGCAGTTGAGACGTTGACTCGCTCATGAAATATATATCATTATTCTTGTTTATCCTGCTGTTGTGCGGTTGCAAGCAGCAGGAATTACTGAACCATCTTGATCAACAGCAAGCTAATGATGTCCTTGCTGTTTTACAAAGACATAATATTAATGCTGAGAAGAAGGATCAAGGCAAAACTGGATTTTCAATCTATGTAGAACCAACGGATTTTGCTTCTGCGGTGGATTGGCTAAAAATCTACAATCTCCCGGGTAAGCCTGATATTCAAATATCGCAGATGTTCCCTGCAGATGCACTCGTTTCCTCTCCACGAGCGGAAAAAGCAAGATTGTATTCTGCTATTGAACAGCGTTTAGAGCAATCTCTCAAAATTATGGATGGCATTGTTTCTTCAAGAGTACATGTTAGTTACGATGTTGATACAGGTGATAGTGGCAAAACTGCTTTACCAATTCATATTTCTGTACTTGCTGTATATGAAAAAGATATCAATCCAGAAATAAAAATAAATGACATTAAGAGATTTATTGTTAATAGCTTTGCAAGCGTACAATATGAGAATATTTCAGTCGTATTGTCAAAACGAAGAGATATTATTGAACAAGCACCAACATATGAAATTAACGAACCTGTTTTTGCTTATGATAAGACTATGCCGGTTTCTATCTTACTTGCATTAATGTCCATTGCGACTTGCTGGCTGTTATGGAAGTACAGGGCTATTCTAACTAATTTAATCAGGTTAAAAAATAAGTAGACATATGAGAACGTTATGAATCTTGCCCTAAGAAAGATTATATATGATCCAATTAGTTATATTCATCCTCAACGAGTAAGTTTGAATAATGCACGTATTAGCAATCCGGTACTTAGATCTATTACCAATGAAATGATACTCCTACAGTACAATCTTTCAGTTGAGCATTTCAGTCTGAATAGTTCACTTATTTACTACATAAACAATTGGAAATTATTTCCATTGATCTGTTTACTCAGTGGTTGTCACTTTTATCGAGAAAGGTTTGCAGAACGGGGATTTTTTTACAAGGTTCCTGATGTGCTAAGGAATTATTTATCAGCGATACCGGTGGAAATAAATGAAAAGGCACGATATAAACCTGGCATCGTTAACTATCAGAATATCATCACATGTGGTTTTTCAACGTTGTTGCCCTATGTAAGGCAACAACCGTTGGCAATGCAGCAACGATTTAATTTATTATTTCCTGATTTTGTTGACCACATACAATTGCCGTTACCACTTGCGTCTACTCTTTTGGAGAGAATTACATTTTATGCGAAAAAAAATAGAGATGAGCTTGATAAACTCTCCTGCAAATGGTGTTGTGATTAAAAGAATAATTTCTGATGGATTGAAAGAAATAGTCTCTCTAAAAGAACAGATCCTTCTTGAAACCACCGCAAAAATTCAGAGTATTGAGGAAAAGAGAGAAGAAAAAGTTATTCAAGGTTATTATGATGGCTATGCGAAAGGCATTATTGATGTGATGGATAATTTTATACCCTTGATAAGTTTGCTGAGCTCAGAATTAGAAAAAAACAGAATAAACATGATAAACGATCTGAAGAGCATATTGTTAAAATCTTCAGAGGAAGTTGAAGTTTTTATCAAACTTTTTGAAAGTTGGGTAACAAAATTACCGTCAATATCAGGCCCTTTAAATCTCTATATACCTACCAGTTTCAAAGATAAGTCTATTGAAGTAGAGTCATATTTTGTCGACAAGTCAATATGGAATGTCCATATTTCATATCATGATGACAAACGTTTTATTTTTTTTACAGATCAATTTATTGCTGAATTTAGTCCGCAGGAATTTGTGGATAATTGTGAGCAATATTTAATTAGCAATCACTGTTTTTCCCCTGATAAGGTTAATGAAATCTGTGAACATGCCAGACATTATTTAGTTGAAAGAATGTGTGAAATAGATTCTTTGGCTATGAATAACTCTGATTTGACGAACCCAGAGGACTTATAGATCACTGTCTCCGGTTTAATGACTTGAATATAATCTAATTCTAATATTTTAAACGCCTAATGATTTTTCAACACTGGTCTTATTTTGCTTACACAAAAATTTTATTTTTAATTATATTTCATTATTATTTCATCAATGTATTCTTTGGATTTTGCTTATAATAATAATGGAAGGGATGATTATAAATGAATGCGTTATAGCATTTACACTCAGGATGAATATATGGGAAAGATTAAAATTGTAGTTTCAGATCAGCAGCCGTTTATGATTGATGGGATAATTGGATTTCTCGGACATTATCCCGATTTATATGAGGTTGTTGGGGGCTATAAAGATCTGAAGAAAGCTATAGCGGAGTGTAACAAATCTGCAGCCCAAATATTTATTTTAGGAGAATTTGCAGGTGGAATGATGGGGTCCGAACTCATAAAATGGGTTAAATCGCATAAAATAGATGCTCATATTATTACATTTGTAGCAAAAATGCCGTATATTGATTCAATAAAATTGCTTGAAGCCGGTGCGAAAGGATGCGTATGGAAAACCAGTCACCCGGCGAAACTAAATCGCGCTATTGATTCGATTAGTAATGGTTACACTTATTTTGATAGTGTACATATGGATTGTGAAAAAATATCTTCAAGATATTCCTCTGATAATCAACTTACAAATCGTGAGTCTGAAATACTACAACTCATAGCTGATGGAAAAACAAACAAAGAAATCGCTAATTTCTTGCAGTTAAGCAGGAAAACAGTCGAAACTCATAGACTCAATATCATGAAGAAATTAGATGTTCACAGTGGTATCGAGTTGATCAAAACAGCTTTACGTATGGGTGTTTGCACTATATAAAAAAAGAGGCTTTAGGCTCATTTTGCTAAAGCCTTACGCTTGTCTATTTCATTAAGTCTGGTATATACAACATATATTTTTTTTGCATATTGCAGCCTCTTTTTTTGGTTTTCCATTGCAAAACCCGCGTTATAAGTCCCCAGACATTGCCACGTTACCCCACAACGTGAAAAATGATTATATAAAATCTCGGTCCCTATTTTAATGTTCAGACAGGGGTTATCTAACAAATCTCGTTCATCTTTTATTATTCCACGTTTTTTTAACATGGGAATGTGCATCTGGTTTATCTGCATTAAACCATAATCAAAACTCTTTATATTGTTTTTTTTATCCCTGTTCTTGCCGATGCTATCATTTTTTAGATTACTTTCAACAAGAGCGATAGCTTTGATCAAATTTGGTTCGATTCTGAAAATTGATCCTGCTTCATTAAAGCAAGCGCTACTGGCGAAAGACATTTTTGTAATTAATATAGAAAATATGAAGATGGATAAGATTTTAACTTTGGGTAAGCGCATATATTTTTATGTGTAGGATTGAAGGAAAGGAACGAGATACTAATATAATCAGTATCTCGTTAAACATTTAAGTGGTCAATTGTCTACCATTCCAGTTCATAGTAAGGAGAGATAGGATTATCTTTCGAATACATATCATTTTGAAAAGATGCCATCCATGTTGAAACTATAAATGCTTGTATTTGATCTGTATCAGTAGCACTGGTGGTGATGTGTTTATCTAATGAAACTACGTCATCACCCGTTGCAGTTGCTATATTTAAACTTTGAGAAAAATTATTCATATTGATTGGATTAGTCATAAAGTTCCCTTTTTATTTGTCCAGGCCAATAGCCTATACACAATACTTTTTAATCTAGAGTATTTGATATATATTGCAATAAGGTAAATATCTTAGATATTTTCATCTCTGTTGTTTAAATAACTAGTTGCATACATCTAAACAATAAAATTGCGACAATAAAGATTTATCGCATACAAATTCTCGTCAGTTGCTTTAGTTTCAAAATGTTGTCAATTATAACTCGATGGCTTTCACTCGAAGTTTCTTTATAGTAGAGTTTCATGTTGCTTTTGAGCGGGTTAGGCACATACATATCTACACACTCTTTTATCACAACTGCTTTTCGTCTTCTGGGTTCGAGTTGTAGTGATTTGTCTATACAAATCCTTGCCTCTTCAATTCTTTCATTATGAAAGTTGACAAGTGCTCTATAGTAGTAGAGAGAGGCTATATCAGTTGTGTGTATCTTAGCCTGTTCAAATAAGATATGAGATACTTTTGCTTGTCCAGACAGGCCAGTTATCAGTCCCATAATAGCTAAAATTTTTCCATCGACATTGGTTATTTCTGATACATAATGTAAAAGCTCTAATGCTTTTTGAGCAGCAAGTTCAAGTTCATATTTTCCATGAAGTGCCAAAGACATATGGCATTCCGCTAGCAGACAATAACATTCTGTTTTTAGCGTCTGTATATCACTTTTATTTTGCAATCCATCAAATATAGTCATAGCCCTGTAAATGCTTTCAGGAGTAAACTCGTAAAGTTCTTTCTTACCAGCCAACAGTTCATCTGATAAATAATGATTCTTGTAACCTTGATCCGGTTTAGCTAATCTTTCAGAACGCTCTGGATTATGTACTGTTTGAAGGATATTATCTATAATAAATTGTGATGTGTTATGTAGTTCATCAACAGGAAGATGATTACTGGCGATGAGGAAAAGATTTTTAGCGTCGATCAGTTCAATGTATAAAGTTTTCACCGCGTTATTCTGGTTTATTCTTCCTGTAACGAAATAATCTGGCTTGAATCTTCTCAAAAATGAATTTTGCGATATGTGATCATTACAAAAATTTGTCGCAGCCATCGGATAGGTATAAAGGCCCTCGATTTTTTTATTTGAAATGTTTTGCACTAATTCCTGATTAAGTATTAATGGAACCAGGGTATTCAATGAAGTGGTGAAAGGAAATATAGCTATGGAATAGTCTGAAGTGTTATCTTCATTTATTCTAGTTTTGAAAACCTGTCCACTGAAACGATAACCTTTCCGGTAGATTGTTTCTATGCAACGATCATAGCCAATTTTTTCAAAAATGCAGCGCAAAGAATAGATACATCTTGTCAGGGACTCGTCACTTACAATAATATTTTTCCATACTGATTCGATGATCATATCTTTCAGGACAACATGACCAGCGGATTCAAGTAATACGATCAATACTCCTAACTCTTTCGGTGGAATATAAATTTGCTCATTTCCTTGAGTAAGAATTCCATCTTCCGTGAGCGTTAATCCCTCAAGAAAATGATATGAGAATTTATTTTCTAAGTCCATTAGTTAACCTCTATGAAAAAATTGGTTTCTTGCATCCTGCATAAGCAATAGAAATAGTGGCTATTCATATTTATGTGTCATTAATGCTATAGGAGTTTACATTCGACATATCTATGGTTGTGTTCACTAATTTATCTTAGGAATTCAGTGATGTAATCTGAAATAGCCTTATTCAATTTTGATAAAATAGATTGTTCTCTAACGCGTTGAAAAATAATAATTTATAGTGTGTTCTTAATTGTTTTAAGATGTTGATTTAAGAAAACATAAGAGAAGCTGGTCATAGTGGTTAACTGCACTATAACCAGCAATTTTAACCAAAAGATTGTAATGCTTAGCCATTATCTTCTGAATTATCAGTTAAGAGTTCAATATATGCCTGCGCTTTGCTCTTAACACTTTCATCCTCACAATTGTTAATAATATGATAGAAACATTGCATTGCGTTATCGATATTTTTAGCCCCAATTTGACATTGACCCATACGATAAATAACTGAATAGTCATCATACGGGGAGTAATTGTAACTTAGTTTGTAAAGGTCATATGCTTGTTGATATTTCTTTTTTGACTGGCATACTGATGCAAAACCTTTTAGATATTCATGATTTTCGAACGCATAAATGCACAGAAATTTATAATAAATTTCTGCGTCCGTTATATTACCTTTTTCATGGTAGTCGAATGCATATGCATATATTCTATCAAGGATATCAGGAGTCAATCCATGTAGTAATGCCAGATTTTCTCCTTGTGATAATGCGTGTTTTAGTTGACTTGCCCATTCATCACTGTTATTGAATATTTCAAGTGTATCTGTGCTCATAATATTCCTCTGTGATGTGTTTCGTGATGCTAAATTATTATTGATTGACTCATTAATTTTTATGTATTTATCTTTTTTGAATTATGAGTTTTAAGCTTGCATTGCTTATGGGTATATTGGTTCATTATTAGTAAAAATACTGACCACTATAAACCAATAATGTCATTAGTTGTTGTGCTAATATTCACCTTATTAGTTATCTTATTTACGATATTTCATAAATGCCTTAATATGCATGACCTTGATTCATATTATCAATTTCCATTTTTTCGATGAAAATTAAAAAGGGGATTTTTGCGAAGGGTAGTAAGTCGTCTGGTTTTTTTTCTTTATTATGTCTGATGACGAGGGGGGATAGTACGTCGGTGCATATAGTAGAGAATTTATTCAGGTCTAAATTATTCTCTATTTTGGCCAATTTTATGAGTTCATTTGTAGCCATACTCATTAAATCATCTGTTATCGGAAATTTATATATGCTCATAGCAGATAATATTGCTTGCTGAATTATTTCTTCAGAAATATCCGCTATCTTTATTGACAAATCATGTGTTAGATATTTTCCTCCAAGAGATTCTTGTTCAATATAATTTAAACCAGACCTCATCGTAATTTTAACTGGATTCACGAATTTCTCTTCATTTTTCTTATTTTTGTTCTCCTGATCAGGAACTAATGGTTGCAGTGGTAGGCTATTATTAATATTTCGTGGCTTCATTTTACATTTCTCTCATTTGATTAGAGCAAAATCCGAATTCGCAGCTTCTGATAATGTCAAATATCACCTTTTCTAATGCTTTATTCTATCAAAAATCGCTCATTTTTACTTTTTTTACCATAATGTTACTTAGTAGCATCGGCAATTTACATAACTTACATGTTGTTTTTTATATCCTGAAAAAACAGATAGATAGTGTGCACACTCGAAATGATATTGGTAACATAAATAGCTTTATTCGTGACAAACATCTCAAAAGATTTCCTTTTATTATTTTTGAAATTCATTTGATCAAGGTTATCACCTTATGGAGACGTTACGTAGAATGACTATATTTGTTATCGGCACATTAGGGGTATTAAATTTAGTATTGATGGAAGGTGATTATTGAAAAGTAACATCGAGTCACGGTAAAAATGTGAGGTATATAATGGACATTGAGTTTTCGCAGATTCATGAAATGGTCTATATGCATGATATTGTAAATTCGGACTCGAAAAAGAAACCAAGGATTCCGTTAAAAAAATTCCTTAATGCTGAGAAGGTTCTCACGCAAACAACATCATGGGCACTAAATTCAAGATATGTGAATGTTAATTCTGTCAGTAAAGTCAACGTAAAGAGTAAAGTTAAAAACAGTTATATCTCACGATCTGTCAATGATGAGTTTAGTTTAACAGATGATGAAATCAATTCTTTTAAAGAAACGTTAGTCCTTTCCTCTATTGATTCACTAAGTAAACTGGTTCTTAATAATCCTCTTTCTGTATTGTTTACATCGACTGTACGAAGGAATAATAATAGAGCTAAGATGAATGTTGAGTTCGACTCATGGATTTGCACCAGATGTTGTTGATACATGATATTTTACATTGCAAGGTGATGTCTAAAATGAAAGATATTGATCAAAACTTTGATGCTTTATACTGGCATATACTACAAGCATATTTAATTTTATTGTTTTATGATTAACGAGGTTCCATCTTTTTGTTATCTATTTAAGTTTACCTTGCACAATGCATGATTGCTCTGTTACCAATACTCAAAATAAAAGCATGCTTACCTTGCTTTATTATATTATAGCTTACACTTTTTTCTGGAAAGACATAAAAATCAGGAATAAGTTCTGCAAGTCTATCATCATCGACTTGATCCATGATCTCAAATTTATTAACTTTCTTTGATGTTAAATGGGCTGTGTCATAGTTTTCAATCCATGTGTATTCAATATTTCGCCGTATTGATTTACTTTCTCTGTTACCTTGTTGCCAGGTTCCGCTCAACGCAACAGTTCCTGTTTTATTTTTTTGGTTATACATAAAGTCGATGGTAAGATTTGCTCGCCCCTTGTCATTAAAAATTACCCAATTTGCAGTGCATGTTTCATTATATGTCATTTTTTCTGCAGTATAAGAGTAAACAATGAAGAGAATAAACCCACTGATGAAAACTAAAATAAATAATAAGTTTTTTTTATAATCAATCACGATTAACCTCACGGTAAGACAGGGTTAAACAGCCTGCCACTTCATGTTGGTTATAGTTTTTATTGCATGCCATAACAATCATCCTTGGTGAAGATTTTGCAAGAGGGAAGTATAACCACGGATATTTTTTACAGTTAATCCCCGAATCCAGTATCCGTGTCTTATATTTATCGAACTCTTTCAACCCATCAATTGTATCTTCTGTCACATTAAAATGGCAGCCATTAATTTCCGCAACAGTCTTGTAATCCTTGAAGAATGGCTTCGGTTGATTATTATTCCATAGCCAATGTGCAGAATATACGCCTATAGCAAATATGCTCAACATAATTAGATAACTTTTTATATGTTTGAGGATTTTGTTATTGAAATTGTTTGCGCTACCAATGCTCTCTTTGTACTCCGCATTACCTTTTACGGCAGGTGGGGTATTGTGTGTATGTGCGTCTGTTGAAGAGTTTATTGCATGATTTTGTATGTTAATGTCATTATGAATCTTGAATCCTCTTCTCGGCACGGTTGCAATAAGCGAGTGGGTGGTATCACCAACAGCGCGAAATCCGCGTCTGATAATGGATATGTTCTGATATAACGTGTTAGTTGGCACACGCATACCTTCTTCTTCCCAGACTCTGGTGAAAAAATCTTGTTGTGCAACCACATCAGGAAAAGCTTCAAGTAGAAGTGATAAACAACGACTGGCTGGCGTTGTCAGAACGACGTTAAGATCGGCGTTATGTACCGATATTAATTTTCGGTGCTCAGGCCAGAACTCGATATTATCGTTAATAATCCAGTACATACGTCAATAGACACTAAATCAATCGAAATGGAAATCACATAGTTTGCTAAGTATATTGGTATTTACGGCATAAATATATATTAATTTTATATTTATCATAATGATTGAAATGAGGCTTTAATGTCGCAACGTAAAACTTTACGTAAATTAACATGATTAACATTTACGCCACTATTGTTTGTAAATTCATATTTCGTAATGCTTCTGAATTTTTCGTGTGATGGTTTTAAATACCATGTTGTTTACTATTGGGGTTACTGCTTATTTATAAAATACGGGCATTTCAATAGATGCCCGTATAAGCAGAGTATGATTCTGGCAGATTGTTGAGTATCAATGTTGGACCGAATGTGAACGAATAAATAACTCGTTTATTTTACCACCCATTCTCTTTTCGATTCGTTGCTTGTACGCGTAGATGCTACGGATATCCATATCCAGAACTTCAGCAATCTGATATGGATTATAACCAGAAACCATATACCCCATTATGGTGAATTCCATCTGAGTTAATGTGTTGCCTCTGGTAAATGATAAATAACGACCAATAAATAGTTGTCTGATCTTTTCATTGGCAACATCAAGACCATCATCATTATATATGACAGCAGATATTGCAGAGTTGTGTTTTCGCCAGTAGTTAGCTAACGATTGCATATTGCGGTCGCTGACTAAAACAATCCCCATGTCAGTACTTGCAAGATAGTCAATCCAGTCTTTTTCAAGGAATAGACGTAAAAAACTTACTGAAAAATCGACAAAAATATATCCGCTTAATCTCGCATTGTGGTTTTTTGTTAAGATACCTTCCACCACACCACGATTAAAATATGAACTTTCTTCGGGCCACATACAAAAACACGAGTTTGCGCAATACTGCAAACGCGGTGACTCTTCTGGCATTATTTGGCAATGCATTGAGCAACTATTGCATGTAAGACTTTTATAACGACTACAAAGCCCCATGTTAAGAACCTCCCTATCCGTATATAATTGCATAATTTCATTGGTTATTGATGATGTCAATACACCATGATTTTGTAATTTTGCTGGGAAAAATTGCGATTAATCTGTATTTGCTATAATTCTGAGTAAGGCATTTAAAAATGCATTTCTCGTTATCAAATATGATTATGTTTCACTGATTTAATCTTGCATGGTTGAGAACGGTTCAGATAACTATCTCATGGTATAAGAATATCTATATCGCAAATTGTTTTTGAATGACCAGAAGATATCTTGCGAATCTAAGTTATGCATCTTAAATAGTCTTATTTAAGATGTTCAGATCTCTTTGTGTGTTTAACTAACTGATAATACTAGGATATGACGAGAGAAGTGATAGAGCGGAATAATAACAAATGAACATTATGAAAACTGGAATGGTTCAAAATTGTAGCAATTTTGAACCATTCACAACGGATATTAGCTAAAGAACATTACCGATACGCACAGGATACCCACGATCAGCGTAATCAGATTTCCGATGGAACGCCAGGGTTTAAGCGCCGGGATGAGATATGTTGACAGCGTAGGCATGATGAAAAGTATCATGGCAATGAGCGGGCCGCTGATCGCGTAAATCATCGAAATCGCGTTCGGGTTAATGCAACAAACAAAGAAGGTAATGAGCGATACCAACATAATTGATAGTGCGCGGTTAAATGCACGACTTTTCTTTACACCAACCTGCTGTAGTGTTGTTTTGACGACCTCCGTGGCACCTTCAATAACGCCAAAGTACGTACCCAGGAATGATTTCGACATCGCAACTACTGCGACAATAATCCCGGAAATTGACAACCATGCTGGGGCGTTCGGCAGCATAGAAAGCGCCGATAAAATGGTAACCCCTTCTTCTTTAGCCGCTTCAATATACGAAGGTGGAATAGAAAGCAGGCAGCTAAAGACAAAGAACAGTACACTTATGCAGATGATGAGATAAGCGACTTTCATAATTTTTTTGCATTTATCCATAGCGTGTTCGCCATATTTTTCACGTCTGTCTATGGCAAACGTAGAAATAATGGGCGTATGGCTAAAGGCGAAAACCATCACGGGAATCGATATCCATATCTGGTGAAGGGTATTCTGATTGAACTCTACCTGGGTAGTTAATAGATCAGGTTGCCAACTACCGACCAGGTAAATAGATAGAAATAGGAAATAGGCAATCAATGGGAATACCAAAAATCCCATTACCCGAATAGTGGCATGGCGTCCCATCAGAAAAATGAGATTCAGGATTAATACAACACCCAGACTCACCAACATACGGATGCGAAGATCAATAACCATATGCTTTGCCAGCTGTTCCGTAAGTGAGTTGGTAATTGCCACGGCATATATCAACACGACGACAAAAAAGGCGATGAAGTACAGCGTGGTAATCAGATTACCAATCTTCTTGCCATAGTAGTGTGTTACCGCGCCCGTTATCCCTTCACCTGCTGATGTTTTTGATGAGAGGATGAATTGGCATAAGGCTTTATGTGGCCAATATGTTAAAGGCCAGGCGACCAGAGCAGTAATAAACAGGACCACAGCCCCTGCCGAACCTAACTGAATAGGAAGGAAGAGCGTGCCTGCACCAACGGCTGTGCCGTAGAGCGCGAAACTCCACAGAGTTTCTTCTTTTGACCAAATATTAGACATTATCTGAACGTATCATCTACAAATTAAACAAAATGGAGGGCAATTTACCATAAACCAGGTTAAGTATGGGAGATTAACGCCCTTTCTACCTCTCTATTGGTGGGTTAGTGGTTGCAAACCTTACGTGCCAGTTATGTCTCTGAGTGCTGGTCAGGCGTATTTCCTTTGTGATAAAAATCACTTTTTTTAAACAATTAAGATAACTGTAATTAACAATCATTTACTATTGCACTGTTAATTGGTGCGAGGTTGTGATGAAAGACGTTGTGATTGTCGGGGCGTTACGGACACCTATCGGCTGTTTTCGTGGTGCGTTAGCGGGTCATTCCGCCGTGGAACTTGGCAGCCTGGTCGTGAAAGCGTTAATAGAACGTACCGGTGTTTCTGCATATGCGGTGGATGAAGTGATTCTTGGTCAGGTGTTGACTGCAGGGGCAGGGCAAAATCCGGCAAGGCAATCGGCTATTAAAGGTGGTCTTCCTAACAGCGTTTCTGCAATCACTATTAATGACGTTTGCGGTTCCGGGCTTAAAGCACTGCATCTGGCTACTCAGGCGATCCAGTGTGGCGAGGCGGATATTGTCATCGCCGGTGGCCAGGAAAACATGAGCCGCGCACCACACGTTCTTACAGATAGCCGCACCGGTGCACAGCTTGGCAATAGCCAGTTGGTTGATAGTCTGGTGCATGACGGCTTGTGGGATGCCTTCAATGATTATCATATTGGTGTCACCGCCGAAAATCTGGCTCGCGAATATGGCATCAGCCGTCAGTTGCAGGATGCTTACGCACTTAGCTCGCAACAAAAAGCGCGAGCGGCGATTGACGCCGGACGATTTAAAGATGAAATCGTCCCGGTAATGACCCAAAGTAACGGTCAGGCGTTGGTTGTTGATACCGATGAACAGCCACGCACTGACGCCAGTGCAGAAGGCTTGGCCCGTTTAAATCCTTCATTTGATAGTCTCGGTTCTGTGACAGCGGGTAATGCATCATCCATAAACGATGGCGCAGCTGCGGTAATGATGATGAGCGAAGCCAAAGCGCGAGCGTTGAATTTACCCGTGCTTGCCCGCATTCGCGCATTTGCCAGCGTTGGTGTAGATCCGGCATTAATGGGAATTGCGCCGGTGTATGCGACACGCCGTTGCCTGGAACGTGTCGGCTGGCAGTTGGCTGATGTCGATCTTATTGAGGCTAATGAAGCGTTTGCTGCTCAGGCGCTTTCGGTTGGCAAGATGCTTGAATGGGATGAGCGTCGGGTCAATGTTAATGGTGGCGCGATCGCGCTCGGTCACCCAATAGGCGCGTCCGGTTGCCGAATCCTGGTTTCTCTGGTTCATGAAATGGTGAAACGTAATGCCCGCAAAGGACTGGCTACGCTTTGTATCGGCGGGGGCCAGGGCGTGGCATTGACCATTGAACGTGACGAATAGCTCTGCATTTCCTCCTTACCGATAAATATCAGCCGTCATTAATCTGTTGAATAATGGTGGCTGGCGAGTCGACATACATTTTCAGGGCTCCCTGATTTTTCCATTCTCATGACATATTCGTGATCGACACTGCACTTTTTTCAGTCCTTACCTTAAAAATGAAACATTGTTTTATTTTTAATTGAAAACCCTATCCTGTGGGCATATCATCTCCTTATAGAGAAAACGAAACAGCGTTTCACTATCGTTTTCTATTTTCACGCTTCACTGATTATCGGAGGTTGATGTGGACGTAAGACAGAGCATCCACAGTGCGCATGCAAAAACGCTGGATACCCAGGGGTTGCGCAATGAATTTTTGGTTGAAAAGGTATTTGTCGCCGATGAGTACACCATGGTTTACAGCCACATTGACCGTATTATTGTTGGCGGCATTATGCCGGTAACTAAAACGGTTTCCGTTGGCGGGGAAGTTGGTAAACAACTCGGGGTAAGCTATTTCCTGGAACGTCGCGAGCTAGGTGTTATCAATATTGGCGGTGCCGGTACGATTACCGTCGATGGTCAATGCTATGAAATCGGTCACCGCGAAGCCCTGTATGTTGGTAAAGGCGCAAAAGAAGTTGTCTTTGCCAGTATTGATACCGCTACTCCGGCGAAGTTTTATTACAATTGCGCACCTGCGCATACGACGTATCCCACCAAAAAAGTCACACCGGACGAAGTATCTCCAGTCACGTTAGGCGATAACCTCACCAGCAACCGTCGCACGATTAACAAATATTTTGTCCCGGATGTGCTGGAAACCTGCCAATTGAGTATGGGGCTGACGGAGCTGGCTCCGGGTAACTTGTGGAACACCATGCCGTGTCACACCCACGAGCGCCGGATGGAAGTTTATTTCTATTTCAATATGGATGATGACGCCTGCGTTTTCCACATGATGGGGCAGCCGCAAGAAACGCGTCATATTGTGATGCATAACGAGCAGGCGGTGATCTCCCCGAGCTGGTCGATCCATTCCGGTGTCGGAACCAAAGCTTATACCTTTATCTGGGGCATGGTCGGTGAAAACCAGGTCTTTGATGATATGGACCATGTGGCCGTTAAAGATTTGCGCTAGTTGTGGGCATAAACGAATAAGGTATTGTTATGATTTTAAGTGCATTTTCTCTCGAAGGTAAAGTTGCGGTCGTCACTGGTTGTGATACTGGACTGGGTCAGGGGATGGCGTTGGGGCTGGCGCAAGCGGGCTGTGACATTGTTGGCATTAACATCGTTGAACCGACTGAAACCATCAAGCAGGTCACGGCGCTGGGGCGTCGTTTTTTAAGCCTGACCGCCGATCTGCGAAAGATTGATGGTATTCCTGGACTGCTGGATCGCGCGGTAGCTGAGTTTGGTCATATTGATATCCTGGTGAATAACGCCGGATTGATTCGGCGCGAAGATGCTCTCGAGTTCAGCGAAAAAGACTGGGACGATGTCATGAACCTGAATATCAAGAGCGTATTCTTCATGTCTCAGGCAGCGGCGAAACACTTTATCGCACAAGGCAATGGCGGCAAGATTATCAATATCGCGTCAATGCTCTCCTTCCAGGGAGGGATCCGTGTGCCTTCTTATACCGCATCAAAAAGCGGTGTGATGGGCGTGACGCGATTGATGGCGAATGAATGGGCTAAACACAACATTAATGTTAATGCGATAGCTCCGGGTTACATGGCGACCAACAATACTCAACAACTACGGGCAGATGAACAACGTAGCGCGGAAATTCTCGACCGCATTCCAGCTGGCCGTTGGGGACTGCCGAGTGACCTGATGGGGCCGGTAGTGTTTCTTGCCTCCAGTGCTTCAGATTATGTGAATGGTTATACCATTGCCGTGGATGGCGGTTGGCTGGCTCGTTAATCCATTCTTCTTACTTTTATGACCCTGCCGCATGGCAGGTTTTTTTATACCTGTAGATCATCATAATCCATATCATGGTTATGAAATAATCCATATCAATTATCAATTAGTGAACTTTATGAATTTTATCTGCTTTAAAATTAGTTGGTTAATAATAATCTCAATAATTCAACTTAATTTGAAAATTGGAATATCCATCACATAACGACATGTCGCAGCAATTTAATCCATATTTATGCTATTTCCGACCTGACACCTGTGTGAATTGTTCACGTATTTTTTCACTATGTCTTACTCTCTGCTGGCAGGAAAAAATGGTTACTATCAATACGGAATCTGCTTTAACGCCACGTTCTTTGCGGGATACGCGGCGTATGAATATGTTTGTTTCGGTAGCTGCTGCGGTCGCAGGATTGTTATTTGGTCTTGATATCGGCGTAATCGCCGGAGCCTTGCCGTTCATTACCGATCACTTTGTGCTGACCAGCCGTTTGCAGGAATGGGTGGTCAGTAGCATGATGCTCGGCGCAGCAATTGGTGCGCTGTTTAATGGGTGGCTGTCGTTCCGCCTGGGGCGTAAATACAGCCTGATGGCGGGGGCTATCCTTTTTGTGCTCGGTTCGATAGGGTCCGCTTTTGCGACCAGCGTAGAGATGTTAATCGCCGCTCGTGTGGTGCTGGGCATTGCTGTCGGGATCGCGTCTTACACCGCTCCTCTGTATCTTTCTGAAATGGCAAGTGAAAACGTTCGCGGTAAGATGATCAGTATGTACCAGTTGATGGTCACACTCGGCATCGTGCTGGCGTTTTTATCCGATACAGCGTTCAGTTATAGCGGTAACTGGCGCGCAATGTTGGGGGTTCTTGCTTTACCAGCAGTCCTGCTGATTATTCTGGTGGTCTTCCTGCCAAATAGCCCGCGCTGGCTGGCGGAAAAGGGGCGTCATATTGAGGCGGAAGAAGTGTTGCGTATGCTGCGCGATACGTCGGAAAAAGCGCGAGAAGAACTCAACGAAATTCGTGAAAGCCTGAAGTTAAAACAGGGCGGTTGGGCACTGTTTAAGATCAACCGTAACGTCCGTCGTGCTGTGTTTCTCGGTATGTTGTTGCAGGCGATGCAGCAGTTTACCGGTATGAACATCATCATGTACTACGCGCCGCGTATCTTCAAAATGGCGGGCTTTACGACCACAGAACAACAGATGATTGCGACTCTGGTCGTAGGGCTGACCTTTATGTTCGCCACCTTCATTGCGGTCTTTACGGTAGATAAAGCAGGGCGTAAACCGGCTCTGAAAATTGGTTTCAGCGTGATGGCGTTAGGCACTCTGGTGCTGGGCTATTGCCTGATGCAGTTTGATAACGGTACGGCTTCCAGTGGCTTGTCCTGGCTCTCTGTTGGCATGACGATGATGTGTATTGCCGGTTATGCGATGAGCGCCGCGCCAGTGGTGTGGATCTTGTGCTCTGAAATTCAGCCGCTGAAATGCCGCGATTTTGGCATCACCTGCTCAACGACGACAAACTGGGTGTCGAATATGATTATCGGCGCGACCTTCCTGACACTGCTTGATAGCATTGGCGCTGCCGGTACGTTCTGGCTCTACACTGCGCTGAACATTGCGTTTGTGGGCATCACTTTCTGGCTCATTCCGGAAACCAAAAATGTCACGCTGGAACATATCGAACGCAAACTGATGGCAGGCGAAAAGTTGAGAAATATCGGCGTCTGATTTCACGGGCCGGATGTGCTGTACATCCGGCCCTTTTTTCGTTAATAGAGATTGGGCACCTGGCCGTTGAGGCGTTTGTCTCGTTCCTTATTCAGCCTTGTTGCGGTAACACACATCAGGAGAGAGGAATGAAAACAATTGGCTTGCTGGGAGGAATGAGTTGGGAATCCACTATTCCTTATTATCGTCTGATTAATGAAGGTATTAAACAGCGGCTTGGTGGGCTTCACTCTGCGCAAGTGCTGCTACATAGCGTCGATTTTCATGAAATAGAAGAGTGCCAGCGTCGCGGCGAGTGGGACAAAACCGGGGATATTCTGGCTGAGGCGGCGCTTGGCTTACAGCGGGCGGGCGCAGAAGGCATTGTGTTATGTACCAATACGATGCACAAAGTGGCGGATGCCATTGAGTCTCGTTGCTCTCTGCCTTTCTTACATATAGCGGATGCCACTGGACGTGCAATTATCCGGGCTGGGATGACTCGTGTGGCGCTGCTGGGTACGCGTTACACCATGGAACAGGATTTTTATCGCGGGCGGCTGACGGAACAATTTTCCATCAACTGTCTCATTCCTGAAGCGGATGAACGGACGAAAATTAATCAGATTATTTTTGAAGAACTGTGTCTGGGGCAATTTACCGAAGCGTCACGCACTTATTATGCGCAAGTGATTGCTCGCCTTGCAGAACAGGGCGCACAGGGTGTCATTTTTGGCTGTACGGAAATTGGTTTACTGGTGCCAGACGAGCGCAGTGTTCTGCCTGTGTTTGATACCGCGGCGATCCATGCCGAGGATGCTGTCGCTTTTATGCTGTCGTAGCTGACGACAAAATAGCGTCAAGAGAAGTGACCAGTTTCGGTAATCCCGCTTGTAAATGCTCACTAAACGCCTGAACCAGCGCTGATGACGGGCGGTGCAGGGGGCGGATCAGGCTGACGGTGAACGGAACCGCAATACTGAACCGCCGCACTACTAAACCGCTTGCCGCATAATCCAGTGCGGTGAGCGGGTTAACCACCGAAACACCTACCCCCGCCCGTACCATTGCGCAGACTGACGCGGCGCTGTGGGTTTCTACGATCATGCGTCGTTTAACCTGATTCTCAGTAAACAATTGATCCAGCAACTGGCGATAGCTGTCAGTACGGGAAAGGCTGATGTAGTTCTCACCCTGAAAATCATCCGGCGTTAATACCTTTTTTACCGCCAGCGGATGGCCCGGAGGTAACACACACACTTCATCTAAAGAGAGTAATTCGGTACGTTCTGTTCCCGCAGGCGTATGGAGCGTTTCAGTGAGTCCTAAATCATGACGCTGGGCCGAGAGCCACTCTTCAAGTAGCGGTGATTCCTGGGGCACGATGTTTAAGCTGACATCGGGATAACGTGCCAGAAAGGGTTGCAGGAGCTGCGGTAAAAAAGATTGCGAAAAGACCGGCAGGCAGGCAATAGACAGTTCTCCCTGGCGAAACTCGCGCAGACTTTCTGCGGCACTGACAATGCGATCCAGTCCGTACCAGGATCGTTGCACTTCTTCAAACAGACGCAGTCCTTGCACGGTAGGATGTAATCGTCCACGTATGCGCTCAAACAATTTCAGCCCGATCACCTTCTCAAAGCGCGCCAGTTCGCGGCTGACGGTTGGCTGTGAGGTGTGTAGCAGGTGTGCCGCCTCAGTCAGGCTTCCGGCGGTCATTACCGCATGAAAAATTTCAATATGACGTAAGTTAACGGCGGCCATGAGCGCTCTCTCGCAATCCGGTAATCCATATCATTTTTGCATAGACTCGACATAAATCGATATTTTTTATTCTTTTTATGATGTGGCGTAATCATAAAAAAGCACTTATCTGGAGTTTGTTATGCCACATTCACTGTTCAGCACCGATACCGACCTCACCGCCGAAAATCTGCTGCGTTTGCCCGCAGAATTTGGCTGCCCGGTGTGGGTCTACGATGCGCAAATTATTCGTCGGCAGATTGCAGCGCTGAAACAGTTTGATGTGGTGCGCTTTGCACAGAAAGCCTGTTCCAATATTCATATTTTGCGCTTAATGCGTGAGCAGGGCGTAAAAGTGGATTCCGTCTCGTTAGGCGAAATAGAGCGTGCACTGGCGGCGGGATACAATCCGCAAACGCATCCCGATGACATTGTTTTTACGGCAGATGTTATCGATCAGGCGACGATTGAATGCGTCAGTGAATTGCAAATTCCGGTGAATGCGGGTTCTGTTGATATGCTCGACCAACTGGGTCAGGTTTCGCCAGGGCATCGGGTATGGCTGCGCGTTAATCCGGGGTTTGGTCACGGACATAGCCAAAAAACCAATACCGGTGGCGAAAACAGCAAGCACGGTATCTGGTACACCGATCTGCCCGCCGCACTGGACGTGATACAACGTCATCATCTACAGCTGGTCGGCATTCACATGCACATTGGTTCTGGCGTTGATTATGCCCATCTGGAACAGGTATGTGGTGCTATGGTGCGTCAGGTCCTCGAATTCGGTCAGGATTTACAGGCTATTTCTGCGGGCGGTGGGCTTTCTATTCCTTATCAACAGGGTGAAGAGGCGGTTGATACCGAACATTATTATGGTCTGTGGAATGCCGCGCGTGAGCAAATCGCCCGCCATTTGGGCCATCCTGTGAAACTGGAAATTGAACCGGGTCGCTTTCTGGTAGCGCAGGCAGGCGTATTAATTACTCAAGTGCGGAGCGTCAAACAAATGGGTAGCCGCCACTTTGTGCTGGTTGATGCCGGGTTCAACGATCTGATGCGCCCGGCAATGTACGGTAGTTACCACCATATCAGTGCCCTGGCATCTGATGGTCGTTCTCTGGAACACGCACCAACGGTGGAAACCGTCGTCGCCGGACCGTTATGTGAATCGGGCGATGTCTTTACCCAGCAGGAAGGGGGAAATGTCGAAACCCGCGCCTTGCCGGAAGTGAAGGCAGGTGATTATCTGGTACTGCATGATACAGGGGCATATGGCGCATCAATGTCATCCAACTACAATAGCCGTCCGCTGTTACCAGAAGTTCTGTTTGATAATGGTCAGGCGCGGTTGATTCGCCGTCGCCAGACCATTGAAGAATTACTGGCGCTGGAATTGCTTTAACTGCGGTTAGTCGCTGGTTGCATGATGACTTGCCTCCAGCGACGGAGTTGACACTGAATGGCGACGTACCAGCGTCGGACTAAAGACATTAGTGATTTCCGGGAGAGGGCGATTATCAGCCAGCGCCAAAGCCAGTTCGGCAGCCTGGGTCGCCATCGTCACGATTGGGTAACGCACGGTGGTCAGACGCGGGCGCACATAGCGTGACACCAGCACATCATCAAAGCCAATTAACGAAATCTCACCCGGTACTTCAATACCATTATCATTGAGAACGCCCATCGCACCCGCTGCCATTGAATCGTTATAACAGGCTACCGCAGTGAAATTCCTTCCGCGTCCCAAAAGCTCGGTCATTGCCTGTTCGCCGCCGCTTTCGTCCGGTTCGCCAAATGTCACCAGCCGATCATTGGCCGGAATACCACTTTCAGCGAGGGCATCGTAATAACCCTGCAGACGATCTTCGGCGTCAGAAATAGAGTGGTTAGAGCACAAATAACCAATGCGGGTATGACCTTGCTGAATTAAATGACGCGTTGCCAGCCAGGCACCGTAACGATCGTCCAGAGCAATACAACGGTTTTCAAAGCCAGGCAGGATACGGTTGATCAGCACCATACCGGGCATTTGTTTCATTAATGAGGCTAAATCGGCATCCGGGATCATTTTGGCATGGACAACCAGCGCAGCACAGCGGTGGCGGATCAGTTGCTCAATGGCCTGACGCTCTTTTTGCTCGTTGTGGTAACCGTTGCCAATCAATAAAAAATTACCAGTGTGATAAGCCACCTGTTCGACCGCTTTCACCATTGCACCGAAAAACGGATCGGAAACATCACCAACGACCAGACCGATCGTTTCAGTGGTCTGCTGCGCCAGCGCACGGGCGTTGGCGTTCGGGTGATAGCTAAGAGACTCCATTGCACTATGCACAGCCAGTCGGGAAGCTTCGCTGGCTTTGGGTGAATTATTAATGACGCGGGAAACGGTGGCGACTGAAACGCCTGCCAGTCGGGCTACATCCTTTATGGTCGCCATGAAAATACCTTAGTGGGTAAACGCTTACATTCTGTCAGTGTTACGGAAAATACCTGTTGGTTCAAGTGGCGACGTGTTTTCATCGTGGGAATGTGAGCCAAACGCAAATAAATAAGACAAAAAAAGAGATTGCAAACCTTTGGTTACACTTTGCGAAACGCTGTTGCGATTGACCGCTGGTTGCGTTTGGCTTCAGGTTGCTAAAGTAGTGGTCCCAGAGGTATTGATAGGTGAAGTCAACTTCGGGTTGAGCACATGAATTACACCAGCCTGCGCAGATGCGCAGGTTTTTTTTTGCCGGTCATCAATCTGTAACAGTAACCGACAATTTACACACCTCGTTGCATTTCCCTTCATTCCTTTGCGTTTTCTCGCTGGCGAAGAGTCGTTGTGCAGACCACAATCAAGATCCCAGAGGTATTGATTGGTGAGATTATTCGGTACGCTCTTCGTACCCTGTCTCTTGCACCAACCTGCGCGGATGCGCAGGTTTTTTTTCGCACCTAATTTACTGTCGCTCGCGTTCTTTATCTCGTGTAATCTCCCTCCATTCGCTTTTACTGAATTTGAGCAAAGGGAGTTGGAATGCTTTTTAGCTTTTTTCGAAATTTGTGCCGTGTTTTGTATCGCGTTCGCGTTACGGGTGACACCAAGGCACTGAAGGGCGAGCGCGTTCTAATTACGCCTAATCACGTTTCTTTTATTGATGGCATACTGCTGGCATTGTTTTTACCCGTACGTCCGGTATTTGCCGTTTACACCTCAATAAGCCAACAGTGGTATATGCGTTGGCTGAAATCATTTATCGACTTTGTTCCTCTCGACCCGACGCAACCTATGGCGATTAAACATCTGGTACGTCTGGTGGAACAGGGCCGACCAGTGGTGATTTTCCCTGAAGGACGCATCACCACCACTGGCTCGCTGATGAAAATCTACGATGGCGCGGGATTTGTCGCGGCGAAGTCTGGTGCAACGGTTATTCCTGTGCGTATTGAAGGGGCGGAACTTACGCACTTCAGCCGCCTGAAAGGTCTGGTTAAACGTCGCTTGTTTCCGCAAATTACTCTGCATATTTTGCCACCAACGCAGGTGGAGATGCCGGATGCGCCGCGTGCCCGTGACCGTCGCAAAATCGCTGGCGAAATGCTGCATCAAATAATGATGGAAGCGCGTATGGCGGTGCGCCCGCGTGAAACGCTGTACGAATCTTTACTGAGCGCAATGTACCGCTTCGGAGCCGGGAAGAAATGTGTCGAAGACGTTAACTTTACCCCGGACTCCTATCGCAAATTGCTTACGAAAACGCTGTTTGTTGGACGCATCCTTGAAAAATACAGTGTTGAAGGCGAACGCATCGGCTTAATGCTGCCCAATGCAGGCATCAGTGCGGCAGTGATTTTTGGGGCCATCGCCCGTCGCCGCATTCCCGCAATGATGAACTACACCGCCGGGGTAAAAGGGTTGACCAGTGCTATTACGGCGGCTGAAATCAAAACCATCTTCACTTCCCGTCAGTTTCTCGATAAAGGCAAACTCTGGCATCTGCCAGAGCAACTTACTCAGGTGCGCTGGGTCTATCTGGAAGATTTAAAAGCGGACGTCACCACTGCTGACAAAATATGGATCTTTGCCCATCTGTTGATGCCGCGTCTGGCCCAGGTAAAACAACAGCCGGAAGAAGAGGCGCTTATCCTCTTTACCTCCGGTTCTGAAGGCCATCCGAAAGGCGTCGTCCATAGCCATAAAAGCATTCTGGCGAACGTCGAGCAAATTAAAACGATTGCCGACTTCACCACCAACGATCGCTTTATGTCGGCGTTACCGCTGTTTCACTCCTTTGGGCTGACGGTAGGCCTGTTTACGCCACTGCTCACAGGTGCAGAAGTGTTCCTTTATCCAAGCCCGCTGCATTACCGCATTGTGCCGGAGTTGGTGTATGACCGCAGTTGCACCGTGTTGTTCGGTACCTCGACTTTCCTCGGTCACTACGCGCGCTTTGCCAACCCGTATGACTTCTATCGTCTACGCTATGTGGTGGCAGGCGCAGAAAAACTACAAGAAAGTACTAAACAGCTTTGGCAGGATAAATTTGGCCTGCGCATCCTTGAAGGCTACGGTGTGACCGAATGCGCGCCTGTCGTTTCTATCAACGTACCGATGGCGGCGAAACCCGGTACGGTAGGGCGTATTCTACCAGGAATGGATGCGCGCCTGTTGTCGGTTCCTGGTATCGAAGAGGGCGGACGCCTGCAACTGAAAGGGCCGAACATAATGAACGGCTATCTGCGGGTGGAGAAGCCTGGTGTACTGGAAGTGCCCACCGCCGAGAATGTTCGCGGCGAAATGGAGCGCGGCTGGTATGACACTGGCGATATCGTGCGTTTTGACGAGCAGGGCTTTGTGCAGATTCAGGGCCGCGCAAAACGCTTTGCCAAAATTGCAGGCGAAATGGTGTCGCTGGAAATGGTGGAACAACTGGCACTTGGTGTTTCGCCAGATAAAGTCCATGCCACTGCGATTAAGAGCGATGCCAGCAAAGGCGAGGCACTGGTGCTTTTCACCACAGATAACGAACTGACGCGCGATAAGTTACAACAGTATGCCCGCGAGCACGGCGTGCCGGAGCTTGCTGTACCGCGCGATATTCGCTATCTGAAACAGATGCCATTACTTGGCAGCGGCAAACCTGACTTTGTCACGTTGAAAAGCTGGGTAGACGAAGCGGAACAACACGATGAGTGAGTCAGTGCACACTAACACTTCGTTGTGGTCGAAGGGGATGAAAGCGGTTATCGTGGCGCAGTTTCTCTCTGCGTTTGGCGATAACGCGCTGCTGTTTGCCACTCTGGCGTTACTGAAAGCGCAGTTCTATCCGGAGTGGAGCCAGCCCATTCTGCAAATGGTGTTTGTAGGTGCTTACATTCTTTTTGCGCCGTTTGTCGGGCAGGTGGCAGATAGCTTCGCCAAAGGTCGGGTGATGATGTTTGCCAACGGCCTGAAGCTGCTGGGCGCAGCCAGTATCTGCTTTGGCATCAATCCGTTTCTCGGCTATACGCTGGTGGGTGTTGGTGCGGCAGCCTATTCCCCGGCGAAATACGGTATTCTCGGCGAATTAACCACGGGTAGTAAGTTAGTAAAAGCTAACGGTTTAATGGAAGCCTCTACCATTGCGGCGATTTTGCTCGGTTCCGTAGCTGGTGGTGTTCTGGCTGACTGGCATGTCCTGATCGCCCTGGCCGCATGCGCACTGGCCTACGGTGGCGCGGTCGTTGCCAATATCTACATTCCCAAACTGGCGGCGGCGCGTCCGGGGCAGTCCTGGAATCTCATCAGCATGACCCGCAGTTTCCTGAATGCCTGCACCTCGCTATGGCGCAATGGTGAAACGCGTTTTTCGCTGGTGGGCACCAGTTTATTCTGGGGAGCGGGTGTCACGCTGCGTTTCCTGTTGGTGCTGTGGGTACCGGTGGCGCTGGGTATTACCGATAACGCTACGCCGACCTATCTCAACGCGATGGTAGCGATTGGTATCGTGGTTGGTGCAGGTACGGCAGCGAAGTTAGTTACGCTGGAAACCGTGTCACGCTGTATGCCAGCCGGGATTTTGATTGGCGTGGTGGTACTGATTTTCTCCCTGCAACACGAGCTGCTGCCAGCCTATGCTTTGTTGATGCTGATTGGCGTGCTGGGAGGCTTTTTTGTCGTTCCGCTCAATGCGTTGCTACAGGAGCGGGGTAAAAAAAGCGTCGGGGCGGGGAATGCAATTGCAGTACAAAACCTTGGCGAAAACAGCGCCATGTTGTTGATGCTGGGCATTTACTCGCTGGCGGTAATGGTAGGCATCCCGGTCGTGCCCATTGGCATTGGCTTCGGTGCGCTATTTGCGCTGGCAATAACGGCGCTGTGGATCTGGCAGCGCCGTCATTAAGCTTTCACCAGATGGCATATTCAGCCATCTGGTGAAGATCACATTCCCGAAGGGTGCATACCTTTCGGATACTTCACGCTGTATGAGAATGGCAGACTCACGTTCTCTTTGCCTGACAGTTTCAGCGTCCAGGACAGTTCACCCGTTTTCGCATCAAACTGTGCCTGGCCATATTGCATTTTTTCCACCGTAATATCACTGTTAGCACTGACTGGGATCTGGTCGAGTAGAGTGATATCCACCGCTTCGCCGTAGCTGTTCTTTACATTGAGGGTGTAACTGAAGTTGCGTACCGCGCTGTCGTTAAAGATAGATAACGCATTCTCTTTTTTGAGTACGGCTTTACGCTGAATAATCAGCTTAGGATCGCGGTTAAGCTGAATATCCAGCGACTTACCATCTTCTGGCGGCTGCAAATAGCCCACGCCGGTACGGTTGTTACCAAAGAAGATCTGACTTTCGCCGGGGATTAAATTTAACTGTTCCCACTCTTTAATTTGCACCTGGAGATACGCGTCATTACTGATCTTCGGAATAGCAAAGAAGCGATATTTACCGCTGACCGACTCTTCCTTAATGACCACCGTGCGCGCGGTATTATCGCTGTCGATTTGCCACGGCAGCGAAAGCGCATAGCGGACATTTTGCGCAGTGAAACTTTCTGGTCGCGCCGAAGCTGGCACTGCCTGTTCGGCATACTTGCGCCCGGCTTGTCGCTCCCTTGTTTTTTGCATCTCTGCCTTCAGGGTTTTCTGCAATTCTGAGGCATCCTGGTTAGACGAATATTCCGAACGCTGTTCCATCACGGGTGATGCTGAAAGCGAGCCGCTTACACCACCATACTCCGGAACATCCACATACAGGGTTTCCAGGTGTGGCAACGTAAGATGAGTATCAGGTTCACTGGTCGAGAGCACGAGATTAACGCCTTTCCAGGGCAACCCCGTATACTGGCGAATATTAGCCTTGTAAACCAGACGCAGCGGCTGGTTTATGGCAGTGGCGTGAATATCATAGATCGGCGTCCAGGTAGCATCAGGGGTCATATAACGTACCACCGCTTTCGCTGTGACGGCTTTTGGGGCATAGACCTTAGCGATAATAACCTGCGGATCATTGGCTGCCACCGAATCGCCGTTACTCATGCTCTCGCGTTGCTCCAGCTTTTCAATTTCAAGCTGGTTATCAGCAAGTTTCTGCGTCAACTCATTGTCGACTTGTAATAACTCACCATTTTTCTCTTTCACCATTTGCAGATACTTGCCAACTTCGGCGGCACTTTTATTTGTTAATGTGCTATTTGCCTCTAATACCTTAATTTGAGCCGCGATATTGTTTTTCTCGGCGGTCAGTTTTGCCTGTTCCACCTTTGCTGCTTTTAACTGTTGCTGAATATCTGACGGCAGCGCATTCGGCTGTATTTCCGTTAGCGCGATACGTGAGGAAAGCACCGTCACTCCGTTATCGATAGAAATGGCGATGCTGTCGTCGGTTACTGAATTGGCGATATTAGTAAAGATAATTTCGCTTTCACCTGCCGGTAAGTTGAGTATCTCTTCACCTTGCAGGCTGGCACCATGCAGATAAACAGTGACGTCTTTGAGTGTTAGCGGTTGAGTTAACTGCGCCCCCCAGGCGGAGGACAGGCACCCGGTAAGCAATATGGCGAGGGGAATAGGTTTGAAAATCAACATGGTTATCCTTAACAATGGGCACAGACATTGAAACGCGCGCTGGCGTTGACCAAAAGAGACTATTGCGCTTTGTCAGGAAAGATGTGGCGAAAAGTAGTGAATATATTCTGAAAAGTGGGGAAAAGAGACGCCTGGTGCAAAACACCAGGCGAAAGGATCACGGTGCCGGATAAGTATAAACCTGATGCACCGCTTCAATTTCAGCTAATACGTCTTCGCTTAACTCCAGATGCAAACTTTCGACGTTAGTTTTCAGCTGCTCCATCGTGGTTGCACCCAGCAGAGTGCTGGCAACAAACGGTTGACGGCGTACAAAAGCGAGCGCCATCTGAGCAGGATCCAGGCCATGACGTCTGGCGATATCGACATACGCCGCGACGGCTTTTTGCGTTTGCTCACCGCTATAGCGAGTGAAGCGGCTAAAGAGCGTATTACGTGCGCCAGCAGGTTTTGCACCGTTGAGGTATTTCCCGGTCAGCGTGCCGAAACCCAGACACGAATAGGCCAGCAGCTCGACCCCTTCATACTGGCTGACTTCTGCCAGACCCACTTCAAAACTGCGGTTTAACAGACTGTAGGGGTTCTGAATGGTGACAATACGCGGCAGATCGTGTTTGTCCGCCAGATGCAGGTAACGCATTACGCCAAATGCAGTTTCATTCGATACGCCGATATAACGAATTTTCCCCGCGCGTTGGTACTCTGCCAGTGCGTCCAGCGTATCCAGCAGCGAAACCGCAGGGGCAGAATCTGTCCAGCTATAACCGAGTTTGCCGAAGCAGTTGGTTGGGCGCTGCGGCCAGTGCACCTGATAAAGATCGAGGTAATCAGTCTGCAGGCGCTTGAGGCTGTCATGCAGAGCTTCGCGGATATTCTTCCGATCCAGCGCCTGATCCGGGCGGATGCCCTTGTCATTATTGCGCGACGGTCCGCTCACTTTGGAAGCGATAATTAACTTTTCGCGGCTGCCATGTTTTGCCAGCCAGTTACCGACGTAGGTTTCGGTTAACCCTTGCGTTTCAGGGCGCGGCGGCACTGGGTACATTTCGGCAACGTCGATAAGGTTAATGCCCTGAGCGACGGCATAGTCGAGTTGTGCGTGGGCGTCGGCTTCGCTGTTCTGTTCACCAAACGTCATCGTGCCAAGCCCCAGCGTGCTGACTTCCAGCGAACTGTGGGGTATACGGTGATATTGCATAGCCGTTTCCTTTTTATAATCACGACATAAGGAATATAAAAATGGCAGAGGGAAGGGAAAAGGGAAAGCGAAAAATCTTAAGGCCAGCCGGATGCTGACCTTATTTTTTAACGTTCAATAATTTGCGAAACATCATCACGGTTAATTTGCATCGCGTTACCTTGCTGATCGTGATAACTCACCAGCCCGGTATCATCATCAATTTCAGGTTTTCCATCGGTCAAAATCATACGGCCATCTTTGGTCGCCATGACGTAATCACTGGAACACCCGGAAACAGCAAACGCCAGTCCGACTGCAGAAATTATTACTGCCCATTTTTTCATCCGGTTATCCTCATTTGGCCCACCTATGATAATAGTCTTTTTATAAACCGACGTTATATATCTTGAAAGCAGGAAAATCTTAAACTGTGAGGGTAACAGGAGTGAGTACGCTCTCCTGCAGGAGAGCGTACGGAGTATCAGAGCGGATTCTTTTTGTTGCGAATCAGGTTGAGGCTTTCAACCGCAATAGAGAAGAACATCGCGAAGTAGATGTAACCTTTCGGTACGTGGATGTCGAAACTTTCCAGAATCAGGGTAAAGCCCACCAGAATCAGGAAAGAGAGCGCCAGCATTTTTACCGAAGGATGGCGTTCGACAAAATCACCAATCGAGCGCGCGGCAAACATCATCACGCCTACGGCAATCACCACGGCTGCCATCATAATAAACAGGTGATCTGACAGACCCACAGCGGTAATCACCGAGTCGAGGCTGAAGATAATATCCAGCAGCATAATTTGCACGATAGCGCCGAGGAATGATGAAACGCGTGTTTTCAGCCCTTCTTCTTCACCTTCGATGGATTCGTGGATTTCCTTGCTGGCTTTCCAGATAAGGAACAAGCCACCCAGAAGCAGAATCAAATCACGGGCGGAAATTTCCTGGCTGAATATTGTAAAAAGCGGATTTGTCAGGCGCGTAACCCAGGCGATTGATGCCAGCAGCGCCAGACGCATAACCATGGCTCCCGCCAACCCCAGACGCCGCGCATGAGCACGTTGTGCTGTGGGGAGCTTTGCCACCACCAGAGAAAGAAAAATAATATTGTCGATCCCAAGAACGATCTCCAGCAGCGTCAGCGTACCGAGCGCAAGCCAGGCGTTAGGATCGGTTATCCATGCAAATAACATCTAAAAAGCCCTGCCAAAAAAATGAAGCGGTAATTATATGCCCGGAAAGCGGCAGGTCAAAGCGATGGCTACTGGATCAGAAAATGACGGGCCAGCAGCGCACTGGTGAAATTCTTCTTCAAATAAAAGCCACGCGGCAGCGTCAAAATCCGTTCGCCCCGGGCACCAATGGCTTCGGTAAGCGCTTTCGCATTCGCTGCTTTCGGGCGTATCTGTAAATACTCCCCGTGACGAGCGGTGATCCGCTCAACCTGACCGAGAACAATCATATCCATTAATTCTTCCCAGTCTTCGCGCAGTTGCCGGTCTTCCTCTTCATTCGGGCTCCATAGCAATGGTGATCCTACGCGACGCTGCGCCAGCGGGATGCTACGTTCGCCTTCAACCGGTATCCACAGCACGCGTTTGAGCTTGTGGCGCACGTGGCTGGTTTCCCAGGTCACTCCACTATTGCCCGTTAATGGGGCAACACAAACGAATGTTGTTTCCAGCGGACGCCCAAGACTATCCACAGGAATAGTTTTAAGTTCCACACCCAGAGCAGCAAAATCTTGTTCTGGTTTACTCCCTGCACTGGCACCTAGCCAGATCTCCAGCAACACGCCGATCCAGCCCTTATCGCGTTTTAAATTCTCCGGCGTCACCAGCCCAGCAAGTGCCGCCAGTTCACCCAGTGTATAACCGGAAAGTTGCTGTGCTTGCGCTAACAACTGTGCTTCTGTTTCGGGAGGAGAAAGCAGTGGGCGAGGTTGGGACATGTCATGATACCTTGGTTAAAAAACAAACAGCTGTTCTTTGCCGAATATTCGCAGTGTAACTTTTTCCACATGCGTTATTCAATTCTATGATTTATATTGCTTTTTAGATTGTCGGTAATCGAGTTGCGCAACACTGCAACGGGTTTTCCAAATCTGGTCACTGAAAATAAACAGGATCTTACACCATGTTATCCACAGAAAGCTGGGATAACTGTGAAAAACCTCCACTACTGTTTCCATTTACAGCCTTGACGTGCGACGAAACTCCAGTTTTTAGTGGTTCAGTGCTTAACTTAGTGGCACATTCTGTGGATAAATACGGCGTTGGTTGATCTTTCGCCAACCTGTAAATGAGAGGTGTGACCTGGGTCACGAATTACTCCTTTTTATTACTTAAATTACATGTAATGCATTGACTAATAATGATTATTTTAAAATGTCGATATCAGGCTTATTCAGAATGCTCCGGGTTTTCCCGTAGTAATTCCGTAGTTCTTCACAACTCTATCCACAGAAAAGGTGAATAAAAACGGCTATCCACCCCTTCCTCTGTTTATAACTCTGCACATAACTGTGAGTTATTCAATTGTTATTAGTGTGTAATGCCCTGCAGAGAGTGGTTTACCGTCTTCATGGAGTATGAAACAATCATTCGTATATAAAGCTTTATTTTGAGGTAGTCCGGTGATTGATGACGATGGCTACCGCCCAAACGTAGGTATCGTGATTTGTAATCGCCAGGGGCAGGTAATGTGGGCCCGGCGATTTGGTCAGCACTCCTGGCAATTTCCGCAAGGCGGAATTAACCCAGGAGAATCCGCAGAACAGGCGATGTACCGTGAATTGTTTGAAGAAGTAGGATTAAGCCGCAAAGACGTTCGAATCCTTGCTTCAACGCGTAACTGGTTGCGCTACAAATTACCGAAACGTTTGGTGCGTTGGGACACGAAGCCGGTTTGTATCGGCCAAAAACAAAAATGGTTTCTCTTGCAGCTGGTGAGCGGCGATGCAGAAATCAATATGCTAACCAGCAGTACACCAGAGTTTGATGGCTGGAGATGGGTAAGTTACTGGTATCCGGTCAGACAGGTGGTGTCATTTAAACGTGATGTCTACCGTAGGGTAATGAAAGAGTTCGCGAGTGTTGTGATGGCGCTGCAGGATAATACGCCAAAACCACAAAACGCATCTGCTTATCGACGTAAAAGAGGTTAAGTCACGCCAATTATGCTCACTCGCCTGCGCGAAATAGTCGAAAAGGTAGCCAGCGCACCACGCCTGAATGAGGCGTTAAATATTCTGGTTACCGACATCTGTCTTGCGATGGATACCGAGGTCTGTTCGGTCTACCTGGCCGATCATGACCGACGTTGTTACTACCTGATGGCGACCCGGGGGCTGAAAAAACCACGCGGTCGCACTGTAACGCTTGCGTTTGATGAAGGGATCGTCGGCCTGGTTGGCAGGCTGGCGGAACCGATAAACCTTGCAGATGCGCAAAAGCACCCCAGCTTCAAATACATCCCCTCCGTAAAAGAAGAACGTTTCCGCGCGTTTTTAGGCGTACCAATTATTCAACGTCGCCAGTTGCTTGGTGTACTGGTGGTACAGCAACGAGAGTTGCGCCAGTATGACGAAAGTGAAGAATCCTTCCTGGTGACGCTTGCCACCCAGATGGCAGCGATTCTTTCTCAGTCGCAGTTGACTGCCTTGTTTGGGCAATATCGCCAGACGCGAATCCGTGCATTACCGGCAGCGCCTGGTGTGGCGATTGCCGAAGGCTGGCAGGATGCCACGTTACCTTTAATGGAACAGGTGTATCAGGCATCAACGCTGGATCCGGCTCTGGAACGCGAACGACTGACCGGGGCGCTGGAAGAAGCGGCAAACGAGTTTCGCCGCTACAGCAAACGCTTTGCCGCCGGTGCACAAAAAGAAACGGCGGCTATTTTCGATCTTTACTCGCACCTGCTTTCGGACACCCGGCTGCGTCGCGAATTGTTTGCCGAGGTTGATAAAGGCTCGGTGGCAGAGTGGGCGGTAAAAACGGTCATTGAAAAATTTGCCGAACAGTTTGCCGCGCTAAGCGATAACTATCTCAAAGAGCGGGCTGGCGATTTACGTGCGCTGGGTCAGCGATTGCTGTTTCATCTTGATGACGCTAATCAAGGGCCGAACGCCTGGCCGGAACGTTTCATTCTGGTGGCAGATGAACTGTCAGCGACAACGCTTGCTGAGCTGCCCCAGGATCGCTTAGTCGGTGTTGTCGTGCGAGATGGCGCAGCCAACTCCCATGCTGCGATCATGGTACGTGCGCTGGGGATCCCTACCGTAATGGGCGCGGATATTCAGCCTTCGGTGCTGCATCGTCGGACGTTGATCGTCGATGGTTATCGCGGTGAATTGCTGGTCGATCCGGAGCCGGTACTGCTGCAAGAATATCAGCGGCTAATTAGTGAAGAGATTGAGCTTAGCCGTCTGGCGGAAGATGACGTCAATTTACCCGCCCAGTTAAAAAGCGGCGAGCGCATTAAAGTCATGCTCAATGCCGGTTTAAGCCCGGAACATGAACAAAAACTGGGCAGCCGTATTGATGGCATAGGACTTTATCGCACTGAAATCCCATTCATGTTGCAAAGTGGTTTTCCGTCGGAAGAAGAACAGGTGGCGCAGTATCAGGGGATGCTGCAAATGTTCAATGATAAACCCGTCACCTTGCGTACGCTGGATGTCGGAGCAGATAAGCAGCTGCCTTACATGCCGATCAGCGAAGAGAATCCATGCCTGGGTTGGCGTGGGATTCGCATTACGCTCGATCAGCCGGAGATCTTCTTGATTCAGGTGCGGGCGATGCTGCGTGCTAATGCCGCTACGGGCAACCTGAATATTCTGTTGCCGATGGTCACCAGCCTCGATGAAGTTGACGAAGCACGCCGCCTGATTGAACGTGCCGGACGTGAAGTCGAGGAGATGATCGGTTACGAAATTCCCAAACCACGTATCGGCATCATGCTTGAAGTGCCGTCAATGGTATTTATGCTGCCGCATCTGGCAAAGCGGGTCGATTTTATCTCTGTTGGCACCAACGATCTGACTCAATACATCCTGGCCGTTGATCGCAACAATACCCGGGTGGCGAACATTTATGACAGTCTTCATCCTGCAATGTTACGAGCTCTGGCGATGATCGCTCGGGAAGCGGAAATACATGGTATCGATCTCCGTTTGTGCGGTGAAATGGCGGGCGATCCCATGTGCGTGGCAATCCTTATTGGGCTTGGGTATCGCCATCTGTCTATGAACGGACGTTCTGTAGCGCGCGTAAAATACCTGCTGCGGCGCATTGATTATGCCGAAGCAGAAAACCTTGCGCAGCGCAGTCTGGAAGCGCAACTGGCGACCGAAGTTCGCCATCAGGTTGCGGCCTTTATGGAGCGTCGCGGGATGGGCGGGTTGATTCGCGGAGGGTTGTAGCGCGGATCATATACATATCTTTTAACGGTATCCGGCAACTAGCCAGGTCCCCTTGTGCTATTATTCGCACCTTTGGAGCGCCTGAAACCTGCGGCGCGCATTTCAATCGCTGTTCTCTTTCAGCGAAATAACAAGAACTTGTGGTGACAGATGACCAGTAGCTATCTGCATTTTCCGGAGTTTGATCCGGTCATTTTCTCAATAGGACCCGTAGCGCTTCACTGGTACGGCCTGATGTATCTGGTGGGTTTCATTTTTGCAATGTGGCTGGCAACACGTCGGGCGAATCGTCCGGGCAGCGGCTGGACCAAAAATGAAGTTGAAAACTTACTCTATGCGGGCTTCCTCGGCGTCTTCCTCGGTGGACGTATTGGTTATGTTCTGTTCTACAACTTCCCGCAGTTTATGGCCGATCCGCTGTATCTTTTCCGTGTCTGGGACGGCGGCATGTCCTTCCACGGCGGCCTGATTGGCGTTATCGTGGTGATGATTATCTTCGCCCGCCGTACTAAACGTTCCTTCTTCCAGGTTTCTGATTTTATCGCACCACTCATTCCGTTTGGTCTTGGTGCCGGGCGTCTGGGCAACTTTATTAACGGTGAATTGTGGGGCCGCGTTGACCCGAACTTCCCGTTTGCCATGCTGTTCCCCGGCTCCCGTACAGAAGATATTTTGCTGCTGCAAACCAACCCGCAGTGGCAATCCATTTTCGACACTTACGGTGTGCTGCCGCGCCACCCATCACAGCTTTACGAGCTGCTGCTGGAAGGTGTGGTGCTGTTTATTATCCTCAACCTGTATATTCGTAAACCGCGCCCAATGGGAGCTGTCTCAGGTTTGTTCCTGATTGGTTACGGCGCGTTTCGCATCATTGTTGAGTTTTTCCGCCAGCCCGACGCGCAGTTTACTGGTGCCTGGGTGCAGTACATCAGCATGGGGCAAATTCTTTCCATCCCGATGATTGTCGCGGGTGTGATCATGATGGTCTGGGCATATCGTCGCAGCCCACAGCAACACGTTTCCTGAGGAACCATGAAACAGTATTTAGAACTGATGCAAAAAGTGCTCGACGAAGGCACACAGAAAAACGACCGTACCGGAACCGGAACGCTTTCCATTTTTGGTCATCAGATGCGTTTTAACCTGCAGGATGGATTCCCGCTGGTGACAACCAAACGTTGCCACCTGCGTTCCATCATCCACGAACTGCTGTGGTTCTTGCAGGGCGACACTAACATTGCTTATCTACACGAAAACAATGTCACCATCTGGGACGAATGGGCCGATGAAAATGGCGACCTCGGTCCGGTGTATGGTAAACAGTGGCGTGCCTGGCCAACGCCAGATGGTCGTCATATTGACCAGATCACTACGGTACTGAACCAGCTGAAAAACGACCCGGATTCCCGCCGCATTATTGTTTCAGCGTGGAACGTTGGTGAACTGGATAAAATGGCGCTGGCACCGTGCCATGCATTCTTCCAGTTCTATGTGGCAGACGGCAAACTCTCTTGCCAGCTTTATCAGCGCTCCTGTGACGTCTTCCTCGGCCTGCCATTTAACATTGCCAGCTATGCGTTACTGGTACATATGATGGCGCAGCAGTGCGATCTGGAAGTGGGTGATTTTGTCTGGACCGGTGGCGACACGCACCTGTACAGCAATCATATGGATCAAACCAATTTGCAATTAAGCCGTGAACCGCGCCCGCTGCCGAAGCTGATTATCAAACGTAAACCTGAATCCATCTTCGACTACCGTTTCGAAGACTTTGAGATTGAAGGCTACGATCCGCATCCGGGCATTAAAGCGCCGGTGGCTATCTAATTACGAAACATCCTGCCAGAGCCGACGCCAGTGTGCGTCGGTTTTTTTTACCCTCCGTTAAATTCTTCGCGACGCCTTCCCGAAATTTTGCAACCTCCTGCAACGGCGTAAATAGTCCGGAAGATGCGCCGAAGAAATAGAAACTGGCCCTCGTCTTTTTTTCTCCTCGCTCCATACTGCCGGCATGAAAACACAACGTGGTTATACGCTGATTGAAACGCTGGTCGCGATGCTGATTCTGGTCATGCTAAGCGCAAGTGGACTCTATGGCTGGCAATACTGGCAGCAGTCGCAACGGCTATGGCAAACCGCCAGCCAGGCGCGGGACTATTTGCTCTATTTACGTGAAGATGCCAACTGGCATAACCGCGACCACAGTATCAGCGTTATCAGGGAGGGGGCGTTATGGTGCCTTGTGAGTTCCGCGGCTGGGGCCAATACCTGTCATGGCAGTTCACCATTGGTCTTTGTGCCACGCTGGCCCGAAGTCGAAATGAGCGACCTGACACCTTCGCTTGCTTTCTTTGGCCTGCGCAATACCGCATGGGCCGGGCATATTCGCTTTAAAAACTCAACGGGCGAGTGGTGGCTGGTGGTTTCGCCGTGGGGAAGACTCCGGCTTTGTCAGCAAGGAGAAACAGAAGGATGCCTGTAAAAGAGCTAGGTTTTTCTCTGCTGGAAGTGTTGATTGCTATGGCGATCAGTAGCGTATTGTTGCTGGGGGCAGCACGCTTTCTGCCTGCGTTACAGCGTGAAAGTTTAACGAGCACCCGTAAGCTGGCGCTGGAAGATGAAATCTGGCTGCGGGTATTTACCGTCGCGAAGCATCTCCAGAGGGCGGGTTATTGTCATGGCAGCTGTACCGGCGAAGGGCTGGAAATTGTCGGACAGGGGGACTGTATCATTGTGCAGTGGGATGCGAACAGTAACGGTATCTGGGATCGCGAACCGGTAAAAGAGTCCGACCAGATTGGATTTCGTCTGAAGGAGCATGTGCTGGAAACGCTTCGCGGTGCGACATCCTGTGAAGGTAAGGGCTGGGATAAAGTCACTAATCCGGATGTCATCATTATCGACACTTTTCAGGTCACCCGACAGGATGTCAGCGGTTTCTCGCCGGTGTTGACGGTTAATATGCATGCTGCCAGCAAGGCTGATCCACAAACTGTGGTGGATGCCAGCTATAGCGTGACAGGATTCAACCTGTGAACCGCGAAAAGGGTGTTTCGTCACTGGCTCTGGTCCTTATGCTGCTGGTTTTGGGTAGCTTGCTATTGCAAGGAATGAGTCAGCAGGATCGCAGTTTTGCCTCTCGCGTGAGCATGGAAAGTCAGTCATTGCGCCGCCAGGCCATCGTTCAGTCGACGCTGGAGTGGGGAAAAATGCACGCCTGGCAGACGCAGCCCGCAGTTCAGTGCTTACTGTACGCTGCCACCGGTGCCCGGGTTTGTCTGCGTTTATTGGCAGATAATGAAGCCTTATTGATTGCCGGTTATGAAGGCGTTTCGTTGTGGCGAACAGGCGAAGTCATCGATGGAAACATTGTTTTTTCGCCACGCGGCTGGAGCGATTTTTGTCCGCTGAAAGAGAGGGCGTTATGTCAGCTTCCCTGAAGAATCAACAAGGCTTTAGCCTGCCGGAGGTGATGTTGGCGATGGTGCTGATGGTGATGATTGTCACTGCGTTATCGGGTTTCCAGCGAACATTAATGAACAGTCTTGCCAGTAGAAACCAGTACCAACAGCTCTGGCGGCATGGCTGGCAGCAAACGCAACTGCGCGCGAATTCGCCACCTGCCCACTGGCAGGTCAACCGAATGCAGACATCGCAGGCGGGATGTGTCAGCATCAGCGTTACGCTAGTTTCACCCGGGGGCAGAGAAGGCGAGATGACCCGCCTGCATTGCCCGAATCGTCAGTAGTCAGGAGCCGCTATGTTAAGGGTCTACCATTCCAATCGTCTGGACGTGCTGGAAGAGTTGATGGAGTTTATCGTCGAACGCGAACGGCTGGACGATCCTTTCGAACCAGAAATGATTCTGGTGCAAAGTACCGGTATGGCGCAGTGGCTGCAAATGACCCTGTCACAAAAGTTTGGTATTGCGGCAAACATTGATTTTCCGCTGCCAGCGAGCTTTATCTGGGATATGTTCGTCCGGGTGTTACCGGAGATCCCCAAAGAGAGCGCCTTTAACAAACAGAGCATGAGCTGGAAACTGATGACTCTGCTGCCGCAACTGTTGGAGCGCGAAGACTTTACCCTGTTGCGGCATTATCTGACTGACGATAGCGACAAGCGAAAACTGTTCCAGCTTTCCTCTAAAGCGGCGGACCTGTTTGACCAGTATCTGGTCTATCGCCCGGACTGGCTGGCACAGTGGGAAGCCGGGAATCTGGTAGAAGGACTTGGAGAGGCGCAGGCCTGGCAAGCGCCGTTGTGGAAGGCGCTGGTGGAATATACCCATGAACTCGGGCAACCGCGCTGGCACCGCGCCAATCTCTATCAGCGCTTTATCGAAACGCTGGAGTCCGCGACGACCTGCCCGCCGGGGTTACCTTCGCGCGTCTTTATATGCGGTATTTCCGCGTTACCGCCTGTTTATCTCCAGGCGCTACAGGCGCTGGGTAAACATATTGAAATCCATCTCCTGTTTACCAACCCTTGCCGTTATTACTGGGGCGACATTAAAGATCCTGCTTATCTGGCGAAACTACTGACTCGTCAGCGCCGACACAGTTTTGAAGATCGCGAATTACCGCTATTTCGCGATAGCGAAAATGCCGGACAGCTCTTTAACAGCGATGGTGAACAGGATGTCGGCAACCCGCTGTTGGCCTCATGGGGCAAGTTGGGGCGCGACTACATTTATCTCCTTTCTGACCTGGAGGGCAGCCAGGAGCTGGACGCCTTTGTCGATGTCACGCCAGATAACCTGCTGCATAACATTCAGTCTGACATTCTGGAACTGGAGAACCGCGCCGTTGCGGGTGTGAATATCGAAGAGTTTTCCCGTAGCGATAACAAACGCCCTCTTGATCCACTGGATAACAGTATCACCTTCCACGTTTGCCATAGCCCGCAGCGCGAAGTTGAAGTTTTACACGATCGCCTGCTGGCGATGCTGGAGGAAGACCCGACACTGACTCCGCGCGACATCATCGTGATGGTGGCTGATATCGACAGCTACAGTCCGTTTATTCAGGCAGTGTTTGGTAGCGCACCTGCGGATCGTTACCTGCCATACGCCATTTCCGATCGTCGGGCGCGGCAGTCACATCCGGTACTGGAAGCGTTTATCAGCCTGTTATCACTGCCTGACAGCCGATTTGTGTCGGAAGACGTGCTGGCATTACTGGATGTGCCGGTGCTGGCGGCGCGGTTTGACATCACCGAAGAAGGGCTGCGTTATTTACGTCAGTGGGTCAACGAGTCCGGCATTCGTTGGGGGATAGATGACGATAACGTTCGCGAGCTGGAACTTCCCGCCACCGGTCAACACACCTGGCGGTTTGGCCTGACGCGCATGTTGCTGGGCTACGCGATGGAAAGCGCGCAGGGCGAGTGGCAATCGGTTCTGCCTTATGATGAATCGAGCGGCTTAATTGCAGAACTGGTGGGGCATCTGGCTTCACTGCTAATGCAGCTAAACATCTGGCGTCGCGGGCTGGCGCAGGAGCGTCCGCTGGAAGAGTGGTTGCCGGTTTGTCGCGATATGCTCAACGCCTTCTTCCTGCCGGATGCGGAAACCGAAGCGGCGATGACGCTGATCGAACAACAATGGCAGGCGATTATCGCCGAAGGTTTAGGTGCGCAGTATGGCGACGCGGTGCCGTTGTCACTATTGCGTGATGAACTGGCACAACGTCTGGATCAGGAACGTATCAGCCAGCGTTTTCTCGCCGGACCGGTTAACATTTGTACTCTGATGCCAATGCGTTCCATCCCATTCAAAGTGGTTTGCCTGCTGGGAATGAACGACGGCGTTTACCCACGCCAGCTTGCGCCATTGGGCTTTGACCTGATGAGTCAGAAACCGAAGCGTGGCGACCGTAGCCGTCGCGATGATGACCGCTATCTGTTCCTGGAAGCGTTAATTTCCGCGCAGCAAAAACTCTATATCAGCTATATCGGGCGTTCCATTCAGGATAACAGTGAACGTTTCCCGTCGGTGCTGGTGCAGGAACTGATCGACTACATCGGGCAAAGCCATTATCTACCGGGCGATGAAGCGCTCAATTGTGATGAAAGCGAGGCGAGGGTAAAAGCGCATCTTACTTGCCTCCATACCCGGATGCCGTTTGATCCACAAAACTATCAGCCAGGTGAACGACAAAGCTATGCACGTGAGTGGTTACCTGCGGCAAGCCAGGCTGGTAAGGCACATTCTGAATTTGTTCAGCCGCTGCCGTTTACCTTACCGGAAACCGTGCCGCTGGAAACGCTACAACGATTCTGGGCACATCCGGTGCGGGCATTTTTCCAGATGCGTTTGCAGGTGAACTTCCGTACCGAAGACAGCGAAATCCCCGACACCGAGCCATTTATTCTGGAAGGGCTTAGCCGTTATCAAATCAATCAGCAGTTATTGAATGCACTGGTTGAGCAGGATGATGCCGAACGCTTGTTCCGTCGCTTCCGGGCGGCAGGGGATTTACCGTATGGCGCTTTTGGTGAAATTTTCTGGGAAACACAGTGCCAGGAGATGCAGCAGCTTGCCGACAGAGTCATTGCCTGTCGCCAACCGGGGCAAAGTATGGAAATTGATCTCGCCTGCAACGGTGTGCAAATAACGGGTTGGTTGCCGCAGGTGCAGCCGGATGGCCTGTTACGCTGGCGTCCCTCTTTATTAAGTGTGGCGCAGGGAATGCAACTTTGGCTGGAACACCTTGTCTACTGTGCCAGCGGTGGTAATGGTGAAAGTCGCCTTTTTCTACGCAAAGACGGCGAGTGGCGTTTTCCGCCGCTTGCAGCCGAACAGGCTTTACATTACCTCTCAGAACTGATTGAGGGGTATCGTGAAGGGATGTCCACGCCGCTGCTGGTGTTACCTGAAAGTGGCGGCGCGTGGCTAAAAACCTGTTATGACGCGCAAAACGATGCCATGCTGGATGACGATTCCACGTTGCAGAAAGCCCGTACGAAATTCCTTCAGGCTTACGAAGGCAACATGATGGTGCGTGGAGAAGGTGATGATATCTGGTATCAACGGCTCTGGCGGCAATTAACACCAGAGACAATGGAAGCCATCGTTGAACAGTCGCAACGTTTCCTGTTACCGCTGTTTCGCTTTAATCAGTCATGAGTGCTGTATAAAAATTGCGCAATTCATCTGCTTACTTTATGATGCGCACCAGTCACGGACTGATGGTTATATAGACATAGGCTGACTCGTGCAGCACAAGATTAAATTCTGCCGGATAATTTTCGTTAACGTATTGAATCTGGTTAGAAAATAAAGTTGATAATGAGGTCCGTGAATGCCCCGCAGCACCTGGTTCAAAGCATTATTGTTGTTTGTTGCCCTTTGGGCACCCTTAAGTCAGGCAGAAACGGGATGGCAGCCGATTCAGGAAACCATCCGTAAAAGTGATAAAGATAACCGCCAGTATCAGGCTATACGTCTGGATAACGGTATGGTGGTTTTGCTGGTTTCTGACCCGCAGGCGGTTAAATCGCTCTCGGCGCTGGTGGTGCCCGTTGGGTCGCTGGAAGATCCCGAGGCGTACCAGGGGCTGGCACATTACCTTGAACATATGAGTCTGATGGGTTCGAAAAAGTACCCGCAGGCTGACAGTCTGGCTGAATACCTCAAAATGCACGGCGGCAGCCACAATGCCAGCACGGCACCGTATCGCACGGCTTTCTATCTGGAAGTTGAGAACGACGCCTTACCCGGTGCGGTAGACCGCCTGGCCGATGCTATTGCTGAACCCTTGCTCGAGAAGAAATACGCCGAACGTGAGCGTAATGCGGTGAACGCTGAATTAACCATGGCGCGTACGCGTGATGGGATGCGCATGGCACAGGTCAGCGCAGAAACCATTAACCCGGCACACCCAGGTTCAAAGTTTTCTGGTGGTAACCTCGAAACTTTAAGCGATAAACCCGGCAATCCGGTACAGCAGGCGCTGAAAGATTTCCACGAGAAATATTACTCTGCCAATCTGATGAAGGCGGTTATATACAGCAATAAACCGTTGTCGGAGTTGGCAAAAATGGCGGCGGACACTTTTGGTCGCGTGCCGAACAAAGAGAGCAAAAAACCGGAAATCACCGTGCCGGTAGTCACCGACGCGCAAAAGGGCATTATCATTCATTACGTCCCGGCGCTGCCGCGTAAAGTTCTGCGCGTTGAGTTTCGCATCGATAACAATTCAGCGAAGTTCCGTAGTAAAACGGATGAATTGATTACCTATCTGATTGGTAATCGCAGCCCAGGTACACTTTCTGACTGGCTGCAAAAGCAGGGATTAGTTGAGGGCATTAGCGCCAATTCCGATCCTATCGTCAACGGCAACAGCGGCGTATTAGCGATCTCTGCGTCTTTAACCGATAAAGGTCTGGCGAATCGCGATCAGGTTGTGGCGGCCATTTTTAGCTACCTCAATCTGTTACGCGAAAAAGGGATTGATAAACAATACTTCGATGAACTGGCGAATGTGCTGGATATCGACTTTCGTTATCCGTCAATCACCCGTGATATGGATTACGTCGAATGGCTGGCAGATACCATGATTCGCGTTCCTGTTGAGCATACGCTGGATGCAGTCAATATTGCCGATCGGTACGATGCTAAAGCAGTAAAAGAACGCCTGGCGATGATGACGCCGCAGAATGCGCGTATCTGGTATATCAGCCCGAAAGAGCCGCACAACAAAACGGCTTACTTTGTCGATGCGCCGTATCAGGTAGATAAAATTAGCGCACAAACTTTCGCCGACTGGCAGAAAAAAGCCGCCGACATTGTGCTCTCTTTACCAGAGCTTAACCCTTATATTCCTGACGATTTCTCGCTGATTAAGTCAGAGAAGAAATACGACCATCCAGAGCTGATTGTTGATGAGTCGAATCTGCGCGTGGTGTATGCGCCAAGCCGTTATTTTGCCAGCGAACCCAAAGCTGATGTTAGCCTGATTTTGCGTAACCCGAAAGCCATGGACAGCGCCCGCAATCAGGTGATGTTTGCGCTCAATGATTATCTTGCCGGACTGGCGCTTGATCAGTTAAGCAACCAGGCGTCGGTTGGTGGCATAAGTTTTTCCACCAATGCTAACAACGGCCTTATGGTTAATGCCAATGGTTACACCCAGCGCCTGCCGCAGCTGTTCCAGGCTCTGCTGGAGGGCTACTTTAGCTATACCGCTACGGAAGATCAGCTTGAGCAGGCGAAGTCCTGGTATAACCAGATGATGGATTCCGCAGAAAAGGGCAAAGCGTTCGAGCAGGCGATTATGCCCGCGCAGATGCTCTCGCAAGTGCCGTACTTCTCGCGAGATGAACGGCGCAAAATTTTGTCTTCAATCACTTTGAAAGAGGTGCTGGCCTATCGCGACGCCTTAAAATCAGGGGCTCGACCAGAGTTTATGGTTATTGGCAACATGACCGAAGCCCAGGCAACAACGCTGGCACGCGATGTGCAAAAACAGTTGGGCGCTGATGGTTCGGAGTGGTGTCGTAACAAAGATGTCGTGGTCGATAAAAAACAATCCGTCATCTTTGAAAAAGCCGGTAACAGCACCGACTCCGCACTGGCAGCGGTATTTGTACCGACTGGCTACGATGAATACACCAGCTCAGCCTATAGCTCTCTGCTGGGGCAGATCGTACAGCCGTGGTTCTACAATCAGTTGCGTACCGAAGAACAGTTGGGCTATGCCGTGTTTGCGTTTCCAATGAGCGTGGGACGTCAGTGGGGCATGGGCTTCCTGTTGCAAAGCAATGATAAACAGCCTTCATTCTTGTGGGAGCGTTACAAGGCGTTTTTCCCAACCGCAGAGGCAAAATTGCGGACGATGAAGCCAGAAGAGTTTGCGCAAATCCAGCAGGCGGTAATAACCCAGATGCTGCAGGCACCGCAAACGCTCGGCGAAGAAGCATCGAAGTTAAGTAAAGATTTCGATCGCGGCAATATGCGCTTCGATTCGCGTGATAAAATCGTGGCCCAGATAAAACTGCTGACGCCGCAAAAACTTGCTGATTTCTTCCATCAGGCGGTGGTCGAGCCGCAAGGCATGGCTATTCTGTCGCAGATTTCCGGCAGCCAGAACGGGAAAGCCGAATATGTGCATCCTGAAGGCTGGAAAGTGTGGGAGAACGTCAGCGCGTTGCAGCAAACAATGCCCCTGATGAGTGAAAAGAATGAGTGATGTCGCCGAGACACTAGATCCTTTGCGCTTGCCCTTACAGGGCGAGCGCCTGATTGAAGCCTCTGCCGGCACAGGCAAAACCTTTACGATTGCGGCGCTCTATTTGCGCCTGTTACTTGGACTAGGCGGTTCTGCCGCCTTTCCCCGCCCGCTGACCGTTGAAGAACTGCTGGTGGTGACCTTTACCGAGGCTGCCACGGCAGAATTGCGCGGTCGTATCCGTAGCAATATCCACGAGTTGCGCATCGCCTGTCTGCGTGAAACCACCGACAATCCACTGTACGAACGCCTGCTGGAAGAGATCGACGATAAAGCGCAAGCCGCGCAGTGGTTGTTGTTAGCCGAACGGCAGATGGATGAAGCGGCAGTCTTTACTATTCACGGTTTTTGCCAGCGCATGCTCAACTTGAATGCCTTTGAATCCGGCATGCTGTTTGAGCAGCAGCTGATTGAAGATGAGTCTCTGCTACGCTACCAGGCCTGCGCCGATTTCTGGCGTCGCCACTGCTACCCGCTGCCGCGTGAAATTGCCCAGGTGGTCTTTGAAACCTGGAAAGGACCGCAGGCGTTGCTGCGCGATATTAATCATTATCTGCAAGGCGAAGCACCGGTTATCAAAGCACCGCCGCCCGATGATGAAACGCTGGCTTCCCGCCACGCGCAAATTGTGGCGCGTATTGATACGGTAAAACAGCAGTGGCGCGACGCAGTGGGTGAACTGGATGCGCTGATCGAATCTTCTGGTATTGATCGACGCAAGTTTAACCGTAGCAATCAGGCTAAATGGATCGAGAAGATCAGTGCCTGGGCAGAAGAAGAGACCAACAGTTATCAGTTACCGGAGTCGCTGGAAAAATTCTCTCAGCGTTTCTTAGAAGATCGCACGAAAGCCGGGGGGGAAACCCCGCGACATCCACTGTTTGAGGCGATCGATCAACTGCTTGCAGAACCATTGTCGATCCGTGATCTGGTGATCACCCGCGCATTGGCAGAGATCCGCGAAACAGTAGCGCGTGAAAAACGCCGCCGTGGCGAATTGGGTTTTGATGACATGTTAAGTCGGCTTGATTCCGCGCTGCGTAGCGAAAGCGGCGAGGTGTTGGCAGCGGCGATCCGTACGCGATTCCCGGTGGCAATGATTGATGAATTTCAGGATACCGACCCCCAGCAGTACCGAATTTTTCGCCGTATCTGGCACCATCAGCCGGAAACCGCTTTGTTGCTGATTGGCGACCCGAAACAGGCCATATATGCATTCCGGGGTGCGGATATCTTCACTTATATGAAGGCGCGTAGCGAAGTTCACGCCCACTACACCTTAGATACCAACTGGCGCTCCGCACCAGGAATGGTGAACAGCGTGAATAAGCTTTTCAGTCAGACTGATGACGCGTTCATGTTTCGCGAAATACCGTTTATTCCAGTGAAATCAGCCGGGAAAAATCAGGCGTTACGTTTTGTGTTTAAAGGTGAAACGCAGCCTGCGATGAAAATGTGGCTGATGGAAGGCGAAAGCTGCGGCGTTGGCGATTATCAAAGTACCATGGCGCAGGTATGTGCTGCGCAAATCCGCGACTGGTTACAAGCCGGGCAGCGCGGGGAAGCGTTGCTGATGAACGGCGATGATGCGCGACCGGTACGTGCCTCGGACATCAGTGTGCTGGTGCGCAGCCGCCAGGAAGCCGCCCAAGTGCGCGATGCCTTAACGCTGCTGGAAATCCCTTCCGTTTACCTTTCGAACCGCGACAGTGTTTTTGAAACACTGGAAGCACAGGAGATGCTTTGGCTGTTGCAGGCGGTGATGACACCAGAACGTGAGAACACCCTGCGCAGTGCGCTGGCAACGTCAATGATGGGGCTGAATGCGCTGGATATTGAAACGCTGAATAATGACGAACATGCGTGGGATGCGGTAGTCGAAGAGTTCGATGGTTATCGGCAAATCTGGCGCAAACGTGGCGTTATGCCGATGCTGCGGGCGCTGATGTCGGCGCGTAACATTGCAGAAAACTTGCTGGCAACAGCAGGCGGTGAGCGGCGTCTTACCGATATCTTGCATATCAGCGAATTGCTACAAGAAGCCGGAACGCAGCTGGAAAGTGAACATGCGCTGGTACGCTGGTTATCGCAACATATCCTCGAGCCAGACAGTAATGCCTCCAGCCAACAAATGCGTCTCGAAAGTGATAAACATCTGGTGCAGATTGTCACGATCCACAAATCGAAAGGGCTGGAATATCCATTGGTCTGGCTGCCGTTTATCACCAATTTCCGCGTCCAGGATCAGGCGTTTTATCACGATCGCCACTCGTTTGAGGCCGTTCTGGATCTTAACGCTGCACCAGAAAGTGTCGACCTCGCGGAGGCCGAACGTCTGGCGGAAGATCTGCGTTTGCTTTACGTGGCGCTGACGCGTTCGGTTTGGCATTGCAGTCTCGGCGTTGCACCGCTGGTGCGCCGTCGTGGCGATAAAAAAGGTGACACCGACGTCCACCAAAGTGCGCTCGGGCGTTTGCTGCAAAAAGGGGAACCGCAAGATGCGGCAGGGCTTCGCACCTGTATTGAAGCGTTATGCGATGATGATATTGCCTGGCAAACGGCACAAACGGGTGATAACCAGCCCTGGCAGGTTAATGATGCTTTAACTGCAGAACTGAATGCGAGGACGCTACAACGATTGCCCGGCGATAACTGGCGTGTCACCAGCTACTCCGGTTTGCAGCAGCGTGGTCACGGTATCGCTCAGGATCTGATGCCACGGCTGGATGTTGATGCCGCAGGCGTGGTCAGCACTGTAGAAGAACCGACGTTAACACCGCATCAGTTCCCGCGTGGTGCGTCACTAGGGACATTCTTGCACAGTTTGTTTGAAGACCTCGATTTTACCCAGCCGGTTGACCCGAACTGGGTACAGGAAAAACTGGAACTGGGCGGCTTTGAAGTGCAGTGGGAACCAGTGTTGACCGAGTGGATCACGGCTGTCCTCCAGGCACCTCTCAATGAAACGGGTGTTAGCCTGAATCAGCTTCCCGACCGCGATAAACAGGTGGAGATGGAGTTTTACCTGCCGATTAGTGAACCGCTCATCGCCAGCCAGCTTGATGCTCTAATTCGCCAGTTTGATCCGCTATCCGCTGGCTGCCCGCCGCTGGAGTTCATGCAGGTACGCGGCATGTTAAAAGGCTTTATCGACCTGGTATTCCGCCACGAAGGGCGTTATTACCTGCTCGACTATAAATCCAACTGGCTGGGTGAAGACAGTTCGGCTTATACCCAACAGGCTATGGCAGCGGCGATGCAGGCACACCGCTATGATCTGCAATATCAGCTTTATACCCTGGCGCTGCATCGTTATCTGCGCCATCGCATTGCTGATTACGACTATGATCGTCACTTTGGCGGCGTTATCTATCTTTTCCTGCGTGGCGTTGATAAAGAACATCCGCAACAAGGGATTTACACAACCCGACCCAACGCCGGGTTGATTGACCTGATGGATGAGATGTTTGCCGGTATGACCCTGGAGGAGGCGTAATGAAATTGCAAAAGCAATTACTGGAAGCTGTGGAGCACAAACAGCTACGCCCGCTGGATGTGCAATTTGCCCTGACCGTGGCGGGAGATGAACATCCTGCCGTCACCCTCGCGGCAGCCCTGTTAAGCCACGACGCCGGGGAAGGGCATGTCTGTTTACCGCTCTCACGACTGGAAAATAACGAGGAGTCACATCCGCTGTTAGCAACCTGCGTCAGCGAAATCGGTGAGTTACAAAATTGGGAAGAATGCTTGCTGGCTTCACAAGCGGTCAGCCGGGGAGATGAACCAACGCCGATGATCCTCTGTGGTGATCGTCTTTATTTGAATCGCATGTGGTGTAACGAGCGCACAGTGGCACGCTTTTTCAACGAAGTGAATCATGCTATTGAGGTTGATGAAGCTCTACTGGCGCAAACCCTGGACAAACTTTTTCCAGTAAGCGATGAAATTAACTGGCAAAAAGTGGCGGCGGCAGTGGCGCTGACGCGGCGGATCTCGGTGATTTCCGGCGGCCCTGGCACCGGTAAAACGACCACCGTAGCGAAGTTGCTGGCAGCGTTAATTCAAATGGCAGACGGCGAACGCTGCCGTATCCGTCTGGCTGCACCAACGGGTAAAGCTGCCGCGCGCTTAACCGAATCTCTCGGCAAGGCTTTGCGCCAGTTACCGCTGACCGATGAACAAAAGAAACGCATTCCGGAAGATGCCAGCACTTTGCACCGATTGCTGGGTGCGCAGCCGGGTAGCCAGCGTTTACGTCATCATGCCGGTAACCCGCTGCATCTTGATGTGCTGGTGGTAGATGAAGCGTCAATGATCGATCTGCCTATGATGTCGAGACTGATCGACGCCTTGCCCGATCATGCGCGAGTGATCTTTCTCGGCGATCGTGATCAACTGGCCTCGGTTGAGGCTGGGGCTGTGCTGGGCGATATCTGCGCTTATGCCAATGCCGGCTTTACCGCCGAGCGTGCCGGGCAGCTAAGCCGCCTGACGGGAACTCACGTTCCGTCAGGAACTGGCACAGAAGCGGCATCTTTGCGCGACAGTCTCTGCCTGCTGCAAAAAAGCTATCGTTTCGGCAGCGATTCTGGCATTGGTCAGTTAGCTGCGGCGATCAACCGTGGTGATAAAACGGCAGTGAAAACCGTTTTTCAGCAGGATTTTACTGATATCGAAAAACGGCTCTTACAGAGCGGCGAAGACTATATTGCGATGCTTGAGGAGGCTCTTGCGGGTTACGGGCGTTATCTGGATCTGCTGCAAGCGCGTGCCGAGCCGGATTTAATCATTCAGGCGTTCAATGAATACCAGCTTTTGTGCGCCCTGCGGGAAGGGCCGTTTGGTGTGGCTGGATTGAATGAGCGAATTGAGCAGTTTATGCAACAGAAGCGCAAAATTCATCGTCATCCGCACTCACGCTGGTACGAAGGCCGACCGGTAATGATTGCCCGTAATGACAGCGCGCTTGGGTTGTTTAATGGCGATATCGGTATTGCGCTGGATCGCGGGCAGGGGACGCGCGTCTGGTTTGCGATGCCGGATGGCAATATTAAGTCTGTGCAACCGAGCCGCCTGCCAGAACACGAAACCACGTGGGCGATGACGGTACATAAATCGCAGGGATCGGAGTTTGACCATGCGGCGTTGATTTTACCGAGCCAACGCACGCCAGTTGTAACGCGAGAGCTGGTTTACACTGCGGTGACCCGCGCGCGTCGCCGTCTGTCGTTGTATGCCGATGAGCGCATATTAAGTGCGGCAATCGCCACTCGTACTGAGCGGCGCAGTGGTCTGGCGGCGTTGTTTAGTTCGCGGGAATAAACGTGATTGCCTGATGCGACGCATGCGCGTCCTGTCATGCCTCCGGGCATTGCGCATATGCGCATCTGGCGATTTCCGTCGCTTACCCTAAATCCGCCATCAACACCTTTGATTTGATGTAGGTCGGATAAGGCGTTCACGCCGCATCCGACGATGAGCGTCAATACCTGATGCGATGCTAGCGTGTTTATCATGCCTCCAGGCATTGCGCATGTCGCATCTGGCGATTTCCACCACTTACCCCAAATCCGCCATCAACACTTTGGATTTACGCTGGTAGTTGTACAACTGCTTTTTGCTCTCGGGCAGTAAATCAATATCCACCGGGGTAAATCCACGTTCCTGGAACCAGTGAATACTGCGCGTGGTCAGTACAAACAATTTGCTTAATCCGCTTTGCTTCGCCTGAGCGGCAATGCGCTCCAGCAAAACCTCGCCCCTTGATGAGCTGCGGTAATCCGGGTGAACGGCCACACAGGCCATTTCCCCAATCTTCTCTTCCGGGAACGGATAGAGTGCTGCGCAGGCAATAGTCGTGTTATCGCGCTGAATAATGGTGAATTTGTCGATTTCCATCTCCAGTTGCTCGCGAGAACGGCGTACCAGAATACCTTGCTGCTCCAGTGGGCGAATCAACTCCAGAATGCCGCCAATATCGTTGATTGTTGCGCGACGAATTTGCTCGGCGCTTTCCATCACAATCTGCGTACCGATACCGTCACGTGAGAACAACTCTTGCAACAGCGCGCCATCTTCCTGGTAACTAATTAAATGACAGCGACGTACGCCGCTGCGGCAGGCTTTCACCGCACCACGCAAAAAGCGCACCGTACCGGAGTTGTAATCGCCTTTCTCTTCCTGAGCTTCTACCCGTGCTTGTGCTTCGTTAGGGAAAAGCTCGGAGACAATATCGCCGTCGTCATTAGTGACGCCCTGTGAAGAGCAAAAACCAATCATCTTTTCAGCTTTCAGTTTGATGGCCAGTTGAGTGGCGATCTCTTCCGAGGTCAGATTAAAGCTCTCGCCAGTGACTGAAACCGCGACCGGCCCCAGCAGCACTATCGCACCGCTGTCCAGTTGACGATGAATCGCATCTTCGTCAATCCGCCGGATACGCCCGCTATGGCAGTAATCCACACCGTCATCCACGCCCAGCGGCTGGGCAATAATAAAATTGCCACTGACGACGTTGATATGCGCGCCCTGCAGCGGCGTGTTATTGAGACTCATCGACAGGCGAGCAGTAATGTCCAGTTGCAATGTTCCCGCAGCCTGCTTCACCAGTTCTAGTGTTTTGGCGTCGGTCACGCGTATATTTTTGTGATATAGCGGTTCGTGGTGATGCGCTGCCAGATTCGCATCGATCTGCGGGCGCGCTCCATAGACCACGACCAGACGGATGCCGAGGCTGTGCAGCAACCCGATATCATTAACGATACTGGAGAAATTCTCATGCTCAATGGCTTCACCGCCGAGCATGATGACAAACGTTTTTCCCCGGTGGGTATTGATATAAGGAACCGAATGGCGGAATCCCTCGACCAACTCGGTTTTACGTTCCTTCACCACGGCACACCTCTTTGCATGATTATTCGTAATTATTGTATTTTTATTCTGTTTTTTCACTGGGTGCAAGTGCAAATTTTACGCATGAGCAACTTTTTTATCAGTAATGCCGTGAATATAAAAAGAATGTTTACCGTTTATTAGATGACAGATTATGCGTCTTTCGCTAAAGTTTCCGGTCAAATTAGTCGTTTATTTGTTACACAGCTTAGATTTTTTTGCTCGGGAGATGCATGTCGGGATCCAACACAGCAATCAGCCGTCGTCGTTTACTGCAAGGCGCGGGTGCCATGTGGCTATTGAGCGTAAGTCAGGTCAGTCTGGCTGCGGTCAGCCAGGTCGTGGCGGTGCGCGTCTGGCCTGCGTCCAGCTACACCCGTGTGACGGTAGAATCTAATCGTCAGCTGAAATATAAGCAGTTCGCGTTGAGTAACCCTGAACGCGTGGTGGTGGATATCGAAGATGTAAACCTGAACTCAGTGCTCAAGGGGATGGCGGCACAAATTCGTGCTGATGACCCGTTCATCAAGTCGGCGCGCGTCGGGCAGTTTGACCCGCAAACCGTGCGGATGGTTTTTGAGTTAAAGCAAAACGTAAAACCGCAGCTGTTTGCCCTTGCTCCGGTCGCCGGGTTTAAAGAGCGTCTGGTGATGGATCTCTATCCTGCCAATGCTCAGGACATGCAGGACCCGCTGCTGGCGCTGCTGGAGGATTACAATAAAGGCGATCTCGAAAAGCAGGTGCCGCCTGCGCAGAGTGGCCCGCAGCCAGGCAAAGCAGGGCGCGATCGTCCGATTGTCATTATGCTTGACCCTGGCCATGGCGGCGAAGACTCCGGTGCGGTGGGGAAATACAAAACGCGTGAAAAAGACGTGGTATTGCAAATTGCCCGCCGTTTGCGCTCTCTGATTGAGAAAGAGGGCAATATGAAAGTTTACATGACCCGTAATGAAGACATCTTCATTCCGTTGCAAGTGCGCGTAGCAAAAGCACAGAAACAGCGTGCTGACTTGTTTGTCTCTATTCATGCCGATGCCTTTACCAGTCGCCAGCCGAGCGGTTCCTCTGTGTTTGCGCTCTCTACCAAAGGTGCAACCAGTACCGCGGCAAAATATCTGGCGCAAACTCAGAACGCCTCGGACTTGATTGGTGGCGTGAGTAAGAGCGGCGACCGTTATGTCGACCATACTATGTTCGATATGGTGCAGTCGCTGACCATTGCCGACAGTCTGAAGTTTGGTAAAGCTGTGTTGAATAAGCTCGGTAAAATCAACAAGCTGCATAAAAATCAGGTTGAACAAGCCGGGTTTGCCGTGCTGAAAGCGCCTGATATACCCTCCATTTTGGTCGAAACGGCGTTTATCAGTAACGTTGAGGAAGAACGTAAACTGAAAACGGCAACCTTCCAGCAGGAGGTTGCGGAATCAATCCTCGCAGGGATAAAAGCGTATTTTGCCGATGGGGCGACGCTGGCGAGAAGGGGATAATGTTTTTATTTATTCAATGAATTTATATTTCGTTGAATAGATAATATTTACCTGAATATTAGACGTTGGTTTTGTGACTGATGTCGAATATTTGAATGTCGGCTTGAAAAATAAGCCGACCATCTCTTTAATTAAGCACAATTCCGTGTAATGTATATGCATTAGTTAATCATCTTGTAACTGTTAAATCAGGCAAGGCAATGTTTGAAGTAATTATTACTTCTGACGTGCCTTGCCTTTTTTTTTGGAGCTATGGAATGATCATCGAAAAAGTCATGAACAATAATTGTGTACAGGCATCGATGAATGGACAGGAGGTTATCATTTCTGGGCCTGGCGTCGGTTACAACAAAAAATATGGAATGTCGGTCCCTGAGCATCCGGCTAACCGGATTTTTTATGTCAGAAATGAACAAAAAAATAAACTCTACAAATTGATTGAGCATGTGGATATTGAGTATGTTTTTGTTGCCGAAAAAATAGTGCAATATGCGGAGAACAATCTCGAAAAAAATCTCAATCCATCGCTACTATTGATTCTTGCTGATCACATTTCGAATGCAATATCCCGAGTCGCTTCAGGCATACAAATTAATAATGTTTTCCTTGATGAAATCAAAGCGTTGTACAAAGCAGAGTATGCGATAAGTCGCGATGCATTAACTATCATTAATGAGCAATTCAGCGTTCAACTTCCTGATGATGAGATTGGTTTTATAGCATTGCATATCTTAAATAATTATGAAAATTCAGTTGATTATGAATCAGTACGGATTATTGAGTTGTCGCAAATAATCACGGGGCTTATTGAAGTTGTTTATAACAGAAAGGTGGACAGAAGTTCATTTAATTATTCCAGGTTCATGATACACCTTAAATATTTTTCAAATCGCGTATTATGCAATGAAAAAATAAAACAGAAAGATATTGGTGATCTCTATGAACAGTTTCTTGAGAAAGACATTCTGTTACAGCGCGCAATTCATGAAATTGAAAGGTATTTGTACGCCACTTTTAAATATGAATTGATTTTGGAAGAAAAACTATATCTCTCTATTCGCACCAAAGTATTAATGGACTAATTATATATAACATTTATATGAGATAACCCGCATGAAACAAAAGAAAGCCTGGAGTTTTTTTCAGAGCCTGGGAAAGGCATTTATGTATCCCATCGCTCTGCTAAGTGTATGTGGCATGATGTTAGGGCTAGGAAGTGGTTTAGCCAGCGATGATATGGCAAAATTAATTCCACTACTGGCTATTCCCGTAATTAAAACCATTCTTGATTTTATTGTTAGCCTTGGTTTGTTTGCCTTTGTCAATTTACCTGTATTGTTTGCGATAGCTATACCTCTGGGGTTATTAAAAGAGAAAGAGGATAAAGCCTATGGCGCTTTTTCTGGCTTAATTGGTTTCATGGCGATGCATCTGGGAACGAACTTTTATCTTAAACAACATGACTTATTGGTCGCTGCTGATCAAATGTCGACACATGGGCAAACCATTATTCTGGGAATCCAGTCCTACAATACCAGTGTGTTGGGTGGGATTATAGCAGGATTATTAGTCGCCAGTATGTATAAAAAGATCGTTAACTTACGTATTCCTGAATCATTAGGATTTTATAGTGGCCCACGCCTGGTGCCTATTATTACACTGATTGTGATGAGCGGATTTGGTCTGATCATCCCTTTTATCTGGCCGCCATTTTTCAATCTTTTCATGCTCATTGGCCACTGGATTTCAACTTCCGGTCCTGTTGGCTATTTTTTCTATGCAGTCGCCGAACGCGTGACGATACCTTTTGGTTTAAATCACCTGGTGACGTCAGTTTTCCGCTTTACCCCCATCGGCGGATCGGCAGTGATCGGCGGCGAAGAGTATTATGGCACCCTGAACATGTTTATGGCGTACGTCAAAGAGAATGCGGTCATTCCGCTGGATTTGGCGGGGAAAATGGAACAGGGCAAACTGATGATTCAGTATGGTCTGGCTGGTGCCGCGCTGGCGATGTATCGCACTGCTCATGCTCAAAACAGAAAAGCTATCAAAGCATTGCTTATTTCCGGGGTGCTTACAGTCATTATTGGTGGCGTCAGCGAACCGATTGAATTTCTGTTCTTATTTGTCAGTCCACTGCTGTTTGTCTTCCATGCCTTTATGAATGGATTCGCCAACATGGTCTTGCCATATATGGGCGTGAAGATGGGATTTACTGGCGATCTGATTCAATTTATTAGCTTTGGCGTATTGCGTGGCACAAGAACAGGTTGGCCAATAGCGGTGTGTGTCGAAGTGGCCTATTTCTTTATTTATTACTTTGTGTTCCGTTGGACTATTCTCAAATTTAACCTGATGACGGTAGGCCGTGAAGAGTCTAGTCCTGTCACGCTGAACGCTCATGAGGATACGGCTATAGCGGATATCCCAACGCTTGATAAATCAGAGCTGCAAGCAGCGGAGCAGATGGTTAAGGCACTTGGTGGTAAAGAGAATATTAAATCCCTGGATAATTGCGTAACTCGTTTACGTTTAACAATCGCAGATATGGGATTGATTGACGAGGCAGCAATAAAAAGAGCTGGCGGAATTGCGGTTGTTAAACTTGATCAAAATACCCTACAAGTCATTATCGGTACTAAAGTCATCGCCTTGCGTCGGGATATGGATAACTACATGGGGATATGCTGATGGATGTTTTTAATACTCCTATTTCCCGCAAAGGAACATATTGTACCCAATGGGACTTTTGCGAGGACAGATTTGGTGTAAAAGATGTATTACCATTCTCTATTTCAGATATGGATCTTCCGATACCGGAAGCTATCATCAGGGCATTAAAAAAACGTCTGGAACACCCGATTTTAGGGTACAGCCGTTGGCAGCATGATGACTATCTGAATGCGATAGCCAATTGGTATCATCAACAATATAAAACTGAAATCAAACCAGAATGGATCACCTATAGCCCAAGCGTGATGTACTCCATTGCTAAAGCAATAGAGTTATTGACATCGCATGGTGATAATATTCTCGTTTTTACACCTATCTATAATGCATTTTTTGATATAATTAAACATAGCGAGAGAAATATTCTGACAGCCTCTTTGATTATAAAAAATGAGGGGGGCTACGCTATCAATTGGCAAGATTTTGATCTTAAGATTCAAAGCGCAAAGATAGTGTTATTATGTAATCCTCATAACCCGACAGGAACCGTCTGGTCGGAAGAAGATCTGCATAAAATCGCTGCAAGCTGTGCAAGACATAATGTCTGGTTATGTTCAGATGAAATTCACAGTGATTTTGTTTTTAATCGTAGCTTTACATCTGCGCTTAAAATAAAAAAAGAAAAAGTAGTGGTGTTTAATTCGATATCGAAGACATTTAATGTTCCTGCGCTAACAGGATCGTATATGATTTCAACTGACGATAATTTTAATCATAAGTTCAGGACGATATCAAGATATCGCGATTTTGTAAACTCCCCATCCGTACTGAATATAATTGCAACTATTATTGCCTATAACGAATGTGAGGGATGGTTAAAGTCATTAAAGGCACATATTGCCTCTAACATTCAATTCACCCAGCAGTATCTGAACGAAAATACTCCAGAATTGATCGTAAGGCCTGCTGATGGTTGCTATTTTTCGTGGATAGATTGCTCTGCTATTGGTTATCCCTTTGATGAATTCTACAGTCGATTAATTCATGAAGGCAAAGTGGGCATTATGGCGGGGAATGTCTATGGAACGGAGGGGGAGGGCTACCTTCGTCTGAACCTGGCCTGCGGTCGAGAAAAATTATATATGGGGCTTACGCGTCTTGCGAGTGTAATTAAAAATATTAATCAAGGAAAATAAAAATGAACAGCACGGATCTTATCCATCTCATTAAACATTTTATGCGTAACGAACATAAAGCAGTTGAAGAAGTTATTGATTCCCCCCTTTCGGAGGTCGCAAATTTAATTAAAGTATTACAGTCTTGTCAGGGGAAAGTTGTTTTTATTGGTGTCGGTAAGTCCGGTATTATTGCCCGAAAACTCGCCGCAACATTTGCCAGCACTGGAACTCCCTCGTTTTTTGTTCACGGTACTGAAGCCGTACACGGCGATCTTGGGATGGTGGCGAAAGATGATGTTGTTATTCTTATTTCAAACAGTGGTGAGACGACAGAAATCCTGGCAACACTACCTAGTCTGAAAAAAATGGGTAATTATTTGATCTCCTTTACCCGCAGTCATCGCTCATCGCTTGCGATAAGTTGTGATTTATCCGTTGAAATTCCCGTAAAAAGTGAGGCGGATAATTTAGGTTTAGCGCCGTCATGCTCATCAACAGTCGTTCTGGTTGTTGGTGATGCGGTGGCGCTTGCGCTCTCCGAATTGAAAAAGTTTACTCGTGCTGATTTCGGCTTATATCATCCAGGAGGTGCGCTCGGTATTAAAGCAAACTCATAATTTTAGAATATAAAACAGTAACCGGTCACGCCATCTTTTGGGGTGGCGTTCATTGATGTGAGTGTCAGCTATGAAAAACGTTCTGGTCACCGTTCCCAGCTTTTCAGCGCGTTGTGTTTCTGCCAGCAAGCTGCTAAGAGAAAATCATTTTAACCTTATTATCAAGAATAATGTGGAGCATCTGGTTAAATCAGAATCCACAGTATTACGAGAATCTATTTGCGCAGTCATTGCCGGAAAAGATTGTTATCAAGCGGATACGTTATCGCGACTACCAGGAGTGAAAATAATATCGAGATTCGGGACAGGGATTGATAATATTGATCTTCATACGGCTCGACAATCAGGTATTGTGGTCAATAATGCTGTTGGGATTAATTCAAATGCAGTCGCGGAATTTATCATTGGTCTTATTTTTGCGAGCATGAGAAATATCCCCGGTAGCTATCATGCGATGCAAAATGGTTATTGGGGCGAGTCGCATGGCTGCGAGTTACAAGGTAAACGTATTGGCCTGCTTGGCTACGGCAATATTGGCAAAACACTGGCGAAAAGGTTATCTGGTTTTGATGTTGAGCTTTTAGCTTTTGATAAACAACCCGATTTCCAGGCCGCAGGCAAAGATGGAGTTCAGTTCGTATCAATTGAAGATATCTTTATGCAGTCTCATGTCATCATCGTTCTTTTGCCATTTTCTCCGGAGCTGGAGAACTTCATTAGTCATAAATATTTGTCGATGATGCGCAATGGTGCTCTTATCATCAACGCCGCAAGGGGAAAGTTGCTGGATGAGGGTGCTTTACTTCAGGTAATTGAAGAACGAAATGTTTTTGCAGCACTGGATGTGTTTAGCTCTGAACCGCTAGCGCAATTTAGCCCATTGCTACATGCCAGGAATATCATTACAACGCCGCATATTGCGGCCGCCACCGTTGAGTCATACCAGCAAACCGGGATATACGTTGCCAGGTCGATAATAGATTTCTTTGCAGGAAGGGAGATAAAAAACGTGCTGTGAGTTCAGCTAAGGAAGATTTCAGGTACAAAAAAACCGCAATTTGTGAAACACATTGCGGTTTATCAGCATCATAAGTGTTGGTTGCGGGGGCCGGATTTGAACCGACGACCTTCGGGTTATGAGCCCGACGAGCTACCAGGCTGCTCCACCCCGCGTCCGTGGATGCGCACTATACTCCGCTCGCGTTTTCATGCAACCTTTTTTTTACCCAGATCACGGATTTGGTATGATTTTGAGCAAAAACAAATCACTAAAGCCTGTTTTTTGTGCAAAATTTGCGTCAGGGAGAGGCTGCTCATTTCATTAAACGCGGCGGTTTGTTATCTTCATTGCGCCTTATTTTTTAAACTGAAGAAGAGAACAATGAAAGGACGTTGGGTAAAGTACCTTCTTATGGGCACGGTTGTGGCAATGCTTGCCGCCTGCTCTTCCAAACCAACCGATCGCGGACAGCAATATAAAGACGGGAAATTTACCCAGCCTTTCTCTCTGGTAAACCAGCCAGATGCCGTTGGCGCGCCAATTAACGCCGGTGATTTTGCCGAGCAAATTAACCATATCCGTACTTCGTCACCGCGTCTGTATGGCAACCAGAGTAATGTTTATAATGCGGTGCAGGAGTGGCTACGCGCAGGCGGTGATACCCGCAATATGCGTCAGTTCGGCATTGATGCCTGGCAGATGGAAGGTGCCGACAACTATGGTAACGTGCAGTTTACAGGCTATTACACGCCGGTAATTCAGGCACGCCATACCCGCCAGGGCGAGTTCCAGTATCCGATTTACCGTATGCCACCAAAACGTGGTCGTCTGCCGTCTCGTGCGGAGATCTACGCGGGAGCATTGAGCGATAAATACATCCTCGCTTACAGCAACTCTCTGATGGATAACTTCATTATGGATGTGCAGGGTAGCGGGTATATCGATTTTGGTGATGGCAGTCCGCTTAACTTCTTCAGCTATGCCGGAAAGAATGGTCATGCCTATCGCAGTATTGGTAAGGTGCTGATTGACCGTGGCGAAGTGAAAAAAGAAGATATGTCGATGCAGGCGATTCGTCACTGGGGTGAAACACACAGTGAAGCCGAGGTTCGCGAGCTGCTGGAACAGAACCCGTCTTTCGTCTTCTTTAAACCGCAATCTTTTGCTCCGGTGAAAGGGGCAAGTGCGGTGCCGCTGGTTGGTCGCGCTTCAGTTGCGTCCGATCGTTCCATTATCCCGCCTGGTACAACCTTACTGGCAGAAGTGCCGCTGCTGGATAATAACGGCAAATTTAACGGTCAGTACGAACTGCGGCTGATGGTGGCGCTGGATGTCGGTGGTGCAATCAAAGGCCAACACTTCGATATTTATCAAGGTATCGGGCCGGAAGCCGGACACCGCGCAGGTTGGTACAACCACTATGGACGTGTTTGGGTGCTGAAAACCGCCCCGGGCGCAGGTAACGTCTTTAGCGGCTGATGTGTTATTCTGTATACCGTTTTGACGGATACGACAGGGTGAGGGATAACCTCGCCCTTTTTAATTCTGAGGTGCTATGTCTGTGGTAATTAGTGATGCATGGCGTCAGCGTTTTGGTGGCACTGCGCGTCTGTATGGTGAAAAAGCGTTGCAACTGTTTGCTGATGCGCATATTTGTGTGGTCGGTATCGGTGGCGTCGGTTCCTGGGCGGCGGAAGCGCTGGCGCGTACGGGGATTGGCGCAATCACACTTATCGATATGGATGATGTGTGCGTCACTAATACCAATCGGCAAATTCACGCGCTGCGAGATAACGTCGGGCTGGCCAAAGCGGAAGTCATGGCCGAACGTATTCGCCAGATTAACCCGGAGTGCCGTGTAACGGTGGTGGATGACTTCGTGACGGTGGATAACGTAGCGCAATATATGAGTGCCGGTTATTCGTACGTGATTGATGCCATTGATAGTGTGCGACCCAAAGCGGCGCTGATTGCTTATTGTCGGCGCAATAAAATCCCTCTGGTCACGACTGGTGGTGCTGGTGGGCAGATTGATCCGACGCAGATTCAGGTTACCGATCTGGCGAAAACAATTCAGGACCCTTTGGCGGCGAAGTTGCGCGAGCGCCTGAAAAGCGATTTTGGCGTAGTGAAAAACAGCAAAGGTAAGCTCGGCGTGGATTGCGTGTTCTCTACCGAAGCGCTGGTGTACCCGCAGTCAGACGGTACGGTGTGCGCGATGAAAGCCACGGCAGAAGGGCCGAAGCGGATGGATTGTGCATCTGGATTTGGTGCGGCGACGATGGTGACTGCCACCTTTGGTTTTGTTGCGGTTTCTCATGCGTTGAAGAAGATGATGGCGAAAGCGGCGCGTCAGGGTTAAACAATCAGGTCGGATGCGACGCAAACGTCCTTTCCGACCTGGTTCTGTGCTTAAACCTGCTTCGCCGCAGCGATAATCGCCTCGCTTAACGCATTCAACCCCTGACTGCGAGAGGCGCTAAGTTGCGCACGCAATCCCAGCTCATCAAACAATGCCAGCGGCGACTGTGCTTGCAATTCGGCGGCGGTTTTGCCCTCAACGGCGGTCAGCAGCACGGCCAGCAGGCCGCGCACAATACGCCCTTCGCTATCACCAAAGAAATGCATCCTGCCGTTTTCTGCGACGGTATATCCAAGCCAGACGCGGTTTTCACACCCGGCAATCTCTTTGGCCTGTGCTTTTAATTCGTCTGGCAAAGCAGGAAGCTGTTTCCCCAACATAATCAGCTGGCGATATTTGTCTTCCCATTGCGTCAGTGGCGCGAAAGTATCGCGTAACGTCTCTATGGTAACGGTTGTGCCGAACGGATGTCCGGCGAATTGCGGGTTTGTCATTAATCCACCAATAATTCCAGCGCACGGTCAACGGCATTCACCAGCGCATCCACATCACTCTTTGTATTATATGGCGCAAACGAGGCGCGCAGTGTGCCGGTTACGCCTAATTCTGCCAGTAGCGGCTGAGCGCAATGCTGCCCGGCCCGCAGGGCAATGCCGTACTCCGCCAGCAGCGTCACCATATCGCTGTGATGAACGCCAGCAAAATCAAAGGCTAGCAGGCTGGAATCCTGGCTGCGGAATGAACGAAAGCCTGGACGTTTTGCCAGCGCCTCTTCTGCAATCGTCGCCAGGCTGCGACTCCAGCTTTCTGCCTGGTTGATATCGTAATCTGCCAGCCATTCCAGCGCCGCGCTTAACCCAATTACGCCAGCCACATTTGGCGTTCCGGCTTCCAGTTTCCACGGCGCAGATTGAGTGATGAAGCCGTCAAAACTCACTTCGTGAACCATTTTGCCGCCGCCCAGCCAGGGCGACATTGCTTCCAGCAGTTCTGGTTTGCCGTAAAGTACGCCTATCCCTGTCGGGCCATACAGTTTGTGACCAGAGAAAGCGTAAAAATCAATATCCAGTTGCTGAACATCCGCGGGGAAATGCACCGCCCCCTGAGCACCATCAACCATCACCACCATCCCGGCTGAATGAGCAAAGGTAATCGCTCGTGCCAGATCCGGGCAACCGCCAGTGACGTTAGACATCTGGCCCAACGCCAGAATCCGACTATGGGGAGTAATCAGTTCAGGCAACAAATCGACATCCGGCAACCGCTGCGCATTAAGCGGCAATTTCACCACTTTGGCTCCGGTTTGTTGGGCGACCATCAGCCAGGGGACGAGGTTGGCGTGATGCTCTGCCACACTGACAATAATTTCATCGCCCGGTTGCAGACGCGGACGGGCATAGCATTGCGCCACCATGTTGATGGATTCAGTGGTGCCGCGCGTCCAGACGATAGTTTTGTCATCTGGTGCATTCAGTAATAGCGCCACTTTTTCCCGTGCAGCTTCGTAACGCGCGGTCAGGCGTTGGGCCTCGGCAAACTGGCTACGATGGACGTTTCCGGCGCTCAGGCTGTAAAACTGTCGGGTTGCTTCAACCACGGCTTCAGGTTTAAGCGCGGTCGCGGCACTGTCGAGATAGACGCCCGCATCCTGTAGCGCGGGAAACTGGGCGCGAAACTGCGCGGGATTAAAAACGTTCATGGTACTCCTCGGCTTGATGCACCGATCGTGACGCAAAATTCACTTTGATACAAGGAGAGTGCTAACCATCAGAATTATCTGGATATCCTGGCGAAGCCGCGTAAGTAACATATGCTAAATAGTGTTAGGCGTTAATTTTAGCCTGTTAATCAATACTATTAAGATTTATTAATCGCTTTAAGGAGAAGATGATGAAAAAGACTGCCGCAATTATTTCTGCCTGTATGCTGACTTTTGCCCTGAGCGCCTGTTCCGGTTCGAACTATGTGATGCACACCAATGACGGACGTACCATCGTCTCTGACGGCAAACCACAGACTGATAACGATACCGGTATGATTTCGTATAAAGACGCTAATGGCAACAAACAGCAGATCAACCGTACCGACGTGAAAGAGATGGTCGAACTGGATCAATAATTCGCGTTCGAAAGGTAAAAAAAAGCACCGCAATAAGGCGGTGCTACATTAATCACTATGGACAGACAGGGTAAATGTACAGGAAGTGAAAAAAGGTAGCTTTGCTACCATGGTCTGAATCGCAGACCAATTGCAAACACAACAACACAACATCACAACCGTAAGCCAAAAGTTCACCAGAACACGCATTCCGATAAAACTTTTCGTTCCGGCTCAGGAAGTGCCGCCACTATAGGTATTTGCTGGTAGAAGCTCAACGGACAATTTATAATGGCTCAGATTAAAAAAACTAATAGGTTACACAGTGTGATCTAATTGTTAAATTCATTTAACATCAAAGTTTAAAAGCCATGTCTAAACGATTACCACCGCTAAATGCCTTACGAGTTTTTGATGCCGCAGCACGCCATTTAAGTTTCACTCGCGCAGCAGAAGAGCTTTTTGTGACCCAGGCCGCAGTAAGTCATCAAATCAAGTCTCTTGAGGATTTTCTGGGGCTAAAACTGTTCCGCCGCCGTAATCGTTCACTCCTGCTGACCGAGGAAGGGCAAAGCTATTTCCTCGATATCAAAGAGATATTTTCGCAATTAACCGAAGCGACACGTAAACTCCAGGCCCGTAGCGCCAAGGGGGCGTTGACGGTCAGTTTACTCCCCAGTTTCGCCATTCATTGGTTGGTTCCACGACTTTCCAGCTTTAATTCAGCTTATCCGGGAATTGACGTTCGCATCCAGGCGGTTGATCGTCAGGAAGATAAGTTGGCGGATGATGTTGACGTGGCGATATTCTATGGTCGGGGCAACTGGCCGGGGCTACGGGTGGAAAAACTTTACGCCGAATATTTATTGCCGGTGTGTTCGCCGCTACTGCTGACAGGCGATAAACCCTTGAAGACCCCTGAAGACTTGGCTAAACATACGTTATTACATGATGCGTCTCGCCGTGACTGGCAGACATATACCCGACAGTTGGGGTTAAATCATATCAACGTTCAGCAAGGACCAATATTTAGTCATAGCGCCATGGTGCTGCAAGCGGCTATCCACGGGCAGGGAGTGGCGCTGGCAAATAACGTGATGGCGCAATCTGAAATCGAGGCCGGACGTCTTGTTTGCCCGTTTAATGATGTTCTGGTCAGTAAAAATGCTTTTTATCTGGTTTGTCATGACAGTCAGGCAGAACTGGGTAAAATAGCCGCCTTTCGTCAATGGATCCTGGCGAAAGCCGCTGCTGAACAAGAAAAATTCCGCTTTCGTTATGAACAATAATTTACGTAGGGTACGACCATGACCAGCCGTTTTATGCTGATTTTCGCCGCCATTAGCGGCTTCATTTTTGTGGCGCTGGGCGCTTTTGGCGCGCATGTGTTAAGTAAAACCATGGGGGCCGTTGAGATGGGCTGGATCCAGACCGGCCTCGAATACCAGGCGTTCCATACGCTGGCGATCTTAGGTCTGGCGGTGGCAATGCAGCGTCGCATCAGTATCTGGTTTTACTGGAGTAGCGTTTTCCTTGCGTTAGGCACGGTGCTGTTCAGCGGCAGCCTTTATTGCCTGGCGCTGTCCCATCTGCGTTTGTGGGCATTTGTCACACCGGTTGGCGGCGTGAGCTTCCTCGCGGGCTGGGCGTTAATGTTAGTTGGTGCTATCCGTTTAAAGCGCAAGGGCGTAAGTCATGAATAAGGTTGTATTGCTGTGCCGTCCGGGCTTTGAAAAAGAGTGCGCCGCAGAAATTACCGATAAAGCCGGCCAGCGGGAAATTTTCGGTTTTGCCCGCGTGAAAGAGAATGCGGGTTATGTCATTTATGAATGTTATCAACCTGATGATGGCGATAAGTTAATCCGTGAGCTGCCGTTCAGTTCATTAATTTTTGCCCGCCAGTGGTTTGTGGTCGGGGAACTCCTGCAGCATTTGCCGCCAGAAGATCGTATTACCCCCATTGTCGGCATGTTACAGGGCGTAGTAGAGAAGGGCGGTGAACTGCGTGTTGAAGTTGCCGATACCAACGAAAGCAAAGAGTTGCTGAAATTCTGCCGTAAATTCACCGTGCCGCTACGCGCTGCCTTGCGCGATGCCGGGGTGCTGGCGAACTATGAAACGCCGAAGCGTCCGGTTGTGCATGTATTCTTTATTGCACCAGGTTGCTGCTATACCGGTTACTCATACAGCAACAATAATTCGCCGTTCTATATGGGCATTCCGCGCCTGAAATTTCCGGCAGATGCGCCGAGTCGTTCCACGCTCAAACTGGAAGAGGCATTTCATGTGTTTATTCCGGCGGATGAGTGGGATGAACGTCTGGCGAACGGGATGTGGGCGGTGGATTTAGGTGCTTGCCCAGGCGGCTGGACCTACCAACTGGTGAAGCGCAACATGTGGGTATATTCCGTTGATAACGGCCCGATGGCACAAAGCCTGATGGATACCGGGCAGGTGACGTGGCTGCGGGAAGACGGTTTCAAATTCCGTCCGACACGCAGCAATATCTCCTGGATGGTATGCGATATGGTTGAAAAACCGGCGAAAGTTGCGGCATTGATGGCGCAGTGGCTGGTTAATGGCTGGTGCCGTGAAACCATTTTCAACCTCAAACTGCCGATGAAAAAACGCTACGAAGAAGTGTCACATAATCTGGCGTATATTCAGGCACAGCTTGATGAACATGGCATAAATGCTCAGATTCAGGCGCGACAGTTGTATCACGATCGTGAAGAAGTGACGGTGCATGTCCGCCGCATCTGGGCTGCGGTGGGAGGCCGTCGCGACGAGCGATAACTAACAAGGCCGGGGCGTCGTCTCCGGCCTGCTACCCTTTCCGTCAGGCTGTTACCAAAGAAGCCGCAACCTGGCGCTCATCAGAAATAATGTGCGTGACCTCATCCAGATGCCCGATGCGGGCTTCCCCTGAACGATTAAATTTACTTTTATCAATCAATAACAACGATTGCGCGGCACGTTTTAATAGCATCGATTTGTAATCAGCGTTGATGGCATTGGAGTCCCACAGTGCACCGCTGCTATCGATCCCTTCACAAGAAAAAATAAACAGATCGATTTCCAGCGATTTAAGTTGGGAAATCAGCGAGGGATTGACGTAACAGCCATATTTGCGCTCAAGTGTGCCGCCGGAACTGATCAGTTGAATGCGTTCACGTTTACCGAGTTCATGGCAAATCGGATGGCTATTGGTGAAGACCTGAATGTCGATGTCAGGCAACTGGCGTGCCAGATACCAGCAGGTTGAACTGGCGTCTAAGGCTATCACCATCCCTTCTTCAATCCACGCGAGCGCCTCGCGCGCGATATCTGCTTTATGCGCATAATGGCTTTTCAGCCGGATGTGAAAGGGATCGCCACTGTCTTGATTTTGACGGTGGATATATTTAGCGCGCCCATGATTGCGCAGAATTTTACCCTGCGTCTGTAATTCATTGAGATCGCGACGAATGGTTTCTTTACTGACCTTTAGCTGTTCAGAGAGAGCTTCCGTGGTCAGGCTGGTATGGTTCAGCAGCAGGTCGACTATCGCTTGCTGGCGTGCCGCTTTCATATTTTTCACCCCATCATTCGATAACCGCCCGCGTCATGCGGGCGTACCGGTATGAGATTACGGTGTTACCCCTTTTTTTAAAAGAATATTCCCGTACTTCGCTCGTTCGCCTGTGATAACGATCGCAAAGGCTTTTTGCGCCCGCTCATAAAACGCAAAACGATTGATGCGGATGATGTCAGGACAGGGGGCTTGTAGTGAAAGCGCATTACGATAACGTCGTTCTACTTCAGGATCGAGAGTGTCACCTTCTACCGCCGCCATCATCACCAGCGGCGGTGCATAACTGTCCAGTTCAAATAACGGGATTATCGCCTGGAGCAAGTCGCTCACCAACAGGCCATCAGCGCGGATCACCTGCGGTCCCATCGAATGGGCGGGAAAGTGAGCATCGGAAAAAATAATTTCATCTCCATGTCCCATCTCTGCCAGCACTTTCAATAGTTCGGGAGAAATTAACGGCGAAATTGTTTTCAGCATTTCACACTTCCTCTATAAATTCAGGTTCAGTTTGTGGGTAGAAATAACGGTACTGATAATGAATCTGCGCGCGAGCTTCTTCCGGGCTGTTAAATTCCCCTACGCCATACCAACCGAACAGCGCAGCTCCTGCGACGGTCGTTTCGGCGTCGTCGAGAACTTTTACCGGAATATCAAGCATATTGGCTTTAATCTGATTCCACAATGTGTTGCGACTTCCTCCACCGACTAACAATAATTCAGAGGCTTTAAAGTGCCCGATTTTTTCCAGCATCTGTAGATTGCGCTGTAATTGCGCGGTTAACCCTTCCAGCGCCGCGCGATAGAAATGCCCCCGCGTGGTATTGAGCGTCACTCCTTGCCAGCCAGCGTTCTGACACGACAATAAATCACACTGCATTTTCACGCCATCCGCGCCAGGCGCGATCAGACGAGCCTCTTCAATCAACATTTGCCAGGGAGTTTCAGCCGTCCAGAACAGCTTTCTCACCCATTCCAGCACGCCGGATGCCAGCCATTGCATACCTGGGTTATACAACCCTGCCTGACTATCCAGTTCGCAGGTCGAACCGGCGTACTGACTTAACAGCGAAGTATCAACCTGGGCGCTACGGACCATTAAAATTTCCCAGGTACCGGAAGAGAGCACGGGTTCATTTTGTTCGGCACCAGCACCAAAAAGGGCGAACTGGGTATCGTGACCTGCAGAAATTACCGGTATGCCAACGGGTAAGCCGAGCATTGCTGCGGCGCTGTTCTGTAGCGTACCAATCTGTTCACCCGCTTCCACCAGACGAGGGAAGAGTCGGCGTGGAATACCGGTGGCTTGTAAAATTTGCGGACTGAAATCGCGTTGCTGGATATCCAGCATCTGGCTGGTTCCGGCCATCGTGATATCAGTAGTGAATTCGCCGGTTAAACGGTGGTTAATCAGCGACGAAATAAAGAGCCAGGCGTGCGCGCGTTCCAGCAGTTGTGGATGATTTTCTTTCAACCACACCAATTTATATAACGTATTGAAACTAAAGGCTCCGACGCCAGAAATAGCCTGCAACTGCTGTGCGGAGATCAACCGTTCAATATTGTCCATTACCGCTGCTGTTCGCGGACATTTCCAGCTAATGATCGGATAGAGCAGATTGCCTTGCTTATCTACCAGAGCGCCATCCACACCAAAGGTGGTGGCGGTGATACCGCGGATGTGGCATTCAGTCAGTTCACTATTGATTTGCCGACAGCAATCAGCAAAGCGTTGCAAAATGGCGTCTAAAGACCACTGGTGCCAGGTGTTGTTTTCCACCGCGATATCGCTGGCATTAGGCGTTGAGGCGCGGGCAACAATTTTTCCCTGCCGATTAACTGCGATGGCCCTGACATTGGTCGCGCCACAGTCGAGTACCAGGATAACTTCTTGTTTCATAATCGCTCCTGCAATATAGCCGGATAACATTGCTTATCCGGCTAACCACTCTTGCTTGTTCAGGCCCGGAAGCCGGAGCGACCGGGCATCACATCAGGGAGTAATGTATTAACGCTTGTACAACGGGCCGTAGTTCTGGCAAGCGCGGTAATCCTGGCCTTCAATATCCATGCCGTGCGCGGCCCAGGCAGAAGGACGATACACTTTGGTCTCTTCAACGTTATGCATACATACCGGGATACGCAGCATGGAGGCGAGAGTGATAAAGTCAGCGCCAACGTGGCCGATGGTCAGAACCCCGTGGTTAGCGCCCCAGTTCGCCATTACCGAGTACACATCCGTAAACGGCCCTTTACCGGTGAGGCGCGGTGCAAACCAGGTGGTTGGCCAGGTTGAGTTGGTGCGTTTGTTGAGGATGTCATGCACATCCTTCGGTAACTCAACGCTCCAGCCTTCCGCGATTTGCAGTACCGGGCCCAGGCCTTTGATGATGTTGACACGGGTCATGGTGAACGGGACACCGCCTTCAGTAAGGAAGCGGGAAGAGTAACCACCGCCACGGAAATATTCGTGGATAGCCGGGCACCATTCGGTCGCGGCGAGGCAAGCGTCAGCCTCTTGCTGAGAGATTTCCCAGTGCGGCTTCATCGTCGGTTTACCTTCGCTGTCGCGTTGTTTACAGGATCCGTCCAGCGCAGCAGAACCGGAGTTGATCAAGTGGATGATGCCGTGTTCTGCCAGTCCGTCCAGTTTATGCCCCGTTACACGCTCAATTGCTTCTGGTGACCAGTAGGTACGGACATCGGCAAATACCTGAGCGGTACCGGTGAGCTGGTGGCCCATTAGCATTGCCACGCCGTTAAGACTGTCGTTTTCGGTCGCCACGACTAAGGGTTCACGCACGCCATTCCAGTCAAATGAACTGTTAAGGATCGCTTCAGCGGTATCGCCGTTGGGATATTGATCGGTCCAGTGACGTTGCCCCTGGAAGCCCGCAGCGATGGCGTTGTAGCCAAGTGATTCTTCCACGCGACCAATATCGGCCAGTTTGCTGTTGCCTTGCATCATGTCGCGGATACACATCGCCATCAGTAAACTTTCGCGCAGAACTGCGCGGCTTTGCTCGGCATTGCGTTGATACTGTTTGTTATTTTCATCTTCGCCATAGCGGAAGTTTTTATCAGCCCAGGCCAGCGCCATTTCCAGTTCTGCTTCGTCGTAAATCTTCTGATCAATACGGCGACGCAGTTCGGTCATATCCACCGCCTGGACTTTCATTCCCAGCCAGGATTCAAAGAAGTTGTGGTCAACGATGGAACCGGCGATCCCCATCGAAACGCCGCCCAGCGACAGATAGCTTTTACCTTTCATACTGGCGACTGCCAAACCGGCGCGGGCAAAGCGCAGCAGTTTTTCTTCAACGTCGGCAGGAATCGATGTGTCATCGGCATCCTGAACGTCATGACCGTAAATGGAGAACGCCGGGATGCCTTTCTGGCTGTGAGCTGCCAGAGCCGCTGCCAGGTAAACAGCGCCGGGACGTTCAGTGCCGTTAAAGCCCCAAATGGCTTTCGGGCGGGTTGGATCCATGTCGATGGTTTCACTGCCATAGCACCAGCAAGGGGTTACCGTAATGGTGAGGCCTACATTCTGACTGCTGAATTTTTCTTCGCAAGCAGCGGCTTCAGCCATACCCGCGATACAGGTATCGGAAATGACACACTCGACGGCAGCTCCGCAAGCATGGCGCAGTTTCTCGGTCAGCAGAGCGGCCGTGGCTTTCGCCATATTCATTGTTTGTTCTTCAAGCGACTCACGAACACCCATGCGACGACCGTCAATAACCGGGCGGATACCAATTTTCGGTAAGCTGATTTTTTTCATTACAGATTCCTCACTTTATTCGGAAAATATGTTCAGTTAGTTGCCGTTTGAGAACGGAAACGGGCAAAGATAAAGATGACCGCGAAGCAGAGTGCGGGGATCAGTTCGGCTGTAGGGATGTTGCCCGCCGCGTCACTGACAAACCCCATGACCGGAGTGACAATACCGCCGCCAATAATGGTCATAACGATGAAGGACGAGCCGTATTTGGTGTCCTGGCCGAGATTCTTTATGCCCAGCGAGAAGATTGTTGGGTACTGAATCGACATAAAGGCGCTGCATAAAGTCAGGGCTATTAAACCCACATGACCGCCAGCGAAGGCTGAGATCAGGCACAGTGCCATAGCGATTAATGCGTAGGCTGCCAGGACTTTGTGTGGTGCGAAGCGACTGATGAGCCAGGTGCCGGTGAAACGACCAATAAAGAAGCACACCATGGTTCCGGTTAAATAGTTAGCGGCAAAGCCTGCGGTCATACCTGGAATTTCTTCTACAGCGTAGCGAATCAAATAGCTCCAGCAGGCCGTTTGTGCGCCGACATAGCAGAATTGCGCTAATACCGCCCAGCGCCAGTGACGAATACGCGCCAGACGAGAAAGCGATGCGGAGAACGATCCTTGTTTGGCGTCACTGTGATTATCACTCTGCAATGCCGGGAATTTCGTCAGCATGATCAGCAGGGCGACCAGTAACACGATAGCCACGATGATCATATAAGGTGTCTGTACCGATAATACCAGGCTGTGTTTATACGCACTCAATTGCTCTGGAGACATTTTATCGAGAACGTCTTGCGATTGATGTGGCACGTTAGACAAAATAAGACTTTGCCCAAAGACAACCGCGATAATTGCGCCAAACGAGTTAAATGTTTGCGCAAGATTTAAGCGGAAGTGACCACTGCTTTCCGGCCCTAATACCGTAACAAAAGGGTTTGCGGCAGTTTCCAGACAACCTAATCCGGCTGCAATAATAAATAGGCCAACTAAAAATAAGGTGTAGTTCATTATTTCTGCAGCGGGCCAGAATAATGCAGCGCCCAAGGCATATAAAAATAATCCGGTAATAATCCCTGCTTTATAACTGAGTTTTTTCATCAATATCCCGGCAGGGATTGGGATAATGAAATAACCAAAGTAAAAGGCCGATTGGATCAGACCTGCCTGAAAGTTTGTCAGCGTAAAAGCCTGCTGAAATTGAGGCAATAAAATGTCGTTAAGGTTATTGGCTACCGCCCAAAGAAAAAACAGTGAGCACAGCAGCGCGAATGGAATAATGTAACTTCTGCTTTGCCCTGCATCTTTATCTACCGCACGGTAACTCTGCGTTTGTATTGATGTGTTTCCCATAGCATCCTCTTAGGTTCAGAAGCTTAAGCACGTAATCGGTTATGTTTTCAAAAGTGCAAAACCAGCGAGTTCGGGCTTCATATCAGTGAATATTTGCCTGTCTGAAATGAACTCATGGATTCATTTTCAAATAAAAAACGCTCTGTAATATGACGGCGGTCACACTTATTAGCTGGAAGGTGACTTTATGTGACTACCATCACTTTAATAATCGAAATTTCATGCCCGTTTCAGAAAATAAATCATAAAAAACACAAACCCGATGACCGTATTAATTGTTTGTGCCGAAAACGGGCATTTCTGGCGAGGGGGAATGGAAAAATGACCGTTTTAATAAATATTTTTAAGAGCGGTCATTTTTAACGGGGTTATGAAAAGAGAACTTGCAGTTATTTACTGTGATTAGTTGAACCAGGTCACAAAATATAAGCTTGTGAATTTCTTTCTGGTTAATCAGGAAGAAGATGGTGGGTAATTAAACGGCTAATTCAATAGTGTGAAAGGAACAACATTATTGCCCTGTTTTGAATCAGAGAGAGGTAGCTAATGGAACGAAATAAACTTGCTCGTCAGATTATTGACACTTGCCTGGAAATGACCCGCCTGGGACTGAACCAGGGGACAGCGGGTAACGTCAGTGTACGTTATCAGGATGGGATGCTGATTACGCCTACAGGCATTCCGTATGAAAAACTGACGGAGTCGCATATTGTCTTTATTGATGGCAACGGTAAACATGAGGAAGGAAAGCTTCCCTCAAGCGAATGGCGTTTCCATATGGCGGCCTATCAAAGCAGACCGGATGCCAACGCGGTTGTTCACAATCATGCCGTTCATTGCACGGCAGTTTCCATTCTTAACCGACCGATCCCCGCTATTCACTACATGATTGCGGCGGCTGGCGGTAATTCTATTCCTTGCGCGCCTTATGCGACCTTTGGAACACGCGAACTTTCTGAACATGTTGCGCTGGCTCTCAAAAATCGTAAGGCAACTTTGTTACAACATCATGGGCTTATCGCTTGTGAGGTGAATCTGGAGAAAGCGTTATGGCTGGCGCATGAGGTTGAAGTGCTGGCGCAACTTTACCTGACGACCCTGGCGATTACGGACCCGGTGCCAGTGCTGAGCGATGAAGAGATTGCCGTAGTGCTGGAGAAATTCAAAACCTACGGGTTACGGATTGAAGAGTAATTTCGTAAAGCAAAAAGGAGCAGGATGATGGCTAACAGAATGATTCTGAACGAAACGGCATGGTTTGGTCGGGGAGCTGTTGGGGCCTTAACTGATGAGGTGAAACGCCGTGGTTATCAGAAGGCACTGATCGTCACCGATAAAACGCTGGTGCAATGCGGCGTGGTGGCGAAAGTGACCGATAAGATGGATGCTGCAGGGCTGGCATGGGCGATTTACGATGGTGTAGTGCCCAACCCGACAATTACTGTCGTCAAAGAAGGGCTTGGTGTATTCCAGAATAGCGGCGCGGATTACCTGATCGCTATTGGTGGTGGTTCTCCACAGGACACGTGTAAAGCGATTGGCATCATCAGCAACAACCCGGAATTCGCCGATGTGCGCAGTCTGGAAGGGCTTTCCCCGACCAATAAACCCAGTGTACCGATTCTGGCAATCCCCACCACAGCAGGCACTGCGGCAGAAGTGACCATTAACTATGTGATCACTGACGAAGAAAAACGACGCAAGTTCGTTTGTGTTGATCCGCATGATATCCCGCAGGTGGCATTTATTGACGCTGACATGATGGATGGTATGCCGCCTGCGCTGAAAGCCGCGACGGGTGTCGATGCGCTCACTCATGCTATTGAGGGGTATATTACTCGTGGTGCGTGGGCGCTAACCGATGCGCTGCACATTAAAGCGATTGAAATTATTGCTGGGGCGCTACGAGGATCGGTTGCTGGTGATAAGGATGCCGGAGAAGAAATGGCGCTCGGGCAGTATGTTGCGGGTATGGGCTTCTCGAATGTTGGGTTAGGGCTGGTGCATGGTATGGCGCATCCGCTGGGCGCGTTTTACAACACGCCACACGGTGTTGCGAACGCCATCCTGTTACCGCATGTCATGCGCTATAACGCTGACTTTACCGGTGAGAAGTACCGCGATATCGCGCGCGTTATGGGCGTGAAAGTGGAAGGTATTAGCCTGGAAGAGGCACGTAATGCCGCTGTTGAAGCGGTATTTGCTCTCAACCGTGATGTCGGTATTCCGCCACATTTGCGTGATGTTGGTGTACGCAAGGAAGACATTCCGGCACTGGCGCAGGCGGCTCTGGACGATGTTTGTACCGGTGGCAACCCGCGTGAAGCAACGCTTGAGGATATTGTAGCGCTTTACCATACCGCCTGGTAATTGCGCTGATGTGACGATGCCGGATGCGACGTTTGCGCCGTATCCGGCACGCCGTTACCGTACCAACCGCAATTGCTGTAAATTGCCGTCGATATGCAAATCAGTCTGTAAGCGAGCAATATCGCGGCACAGAAATGCCATCTCTTTATGCATTTCTAATTTTTTGCGCCACTTTTCGGCAACCGCATCCAGATTCTCATAGATCCCTTCCAGACTCTGAAACTCGACCAGCAGCTGCGTGGCGCTTTTTGGTCCGATCCCCGCAACGCCTGGTACCTTTGAACTGCTGATCCCCGCAAGCCCCCAGTAATCGGGCAACTGCTGCGGTTGAACGCCAAATTCTTTATCGATAAATGGCGCATCCAGCCAACGTTTCTGGAAGTAATCACGAATACGTAATGTCGGTGAAAGTAACTGGCAGTAGCCTTTATCTGTCGAAACAATCGTTGCCTGATGCCCGGCCTGAGTTACTTTGACCGCCAGCGTGGCGGCTAAGTCATCGGCTTCGTTGCCGCTGGCTGACCAGCACGGGACGCCTCGTTGCTCAAAGGCGGCGCGTAATGCAGGCATTTCGTTGTGCAACTCTTCCGGCATTGGTGGTCGACCCGCTTTGTAATCTGGTAAACGCTGATGACGCCAGCCGCTACTGCGGTTTTCATCATCAAAAACGGCGACCGCGTGGGTTGGCTGGCTGTGCATAATGAGCTGATCGAGCGCGTGCTGGCAGGTTTCGACACAGGGCGAACCCTGAACGGCATGAATGCGACGGATAAGATTCAGTGCATCGACAATAAGCAAATGAACAGCCACGATAACCCCCTTAAAGATCAGGTGATAAGGGTAACATTCACTACTGGAAGAGGCTACGGCTGGATGAGAAAACGGGAAGAGGCCTCGCAAATCGAGGCCTCTGGAGAGCGATTAATCGCAGGCAACAATCTTCATCGCCAGGCCACCACGAGAGGTTTCGCGGTACTTGGCATTCATATCTTTACCTGTTTCGTACATGGTTTCGATAACTTTATCGAGGCAGACACGTGGTTCGCTGGTACGGCGTAGCGCCATACGTGCAGCGTTCACCGCTTTTACTGCCGCAATGGCGTTACGCTCAATGCACGGTACCTGAACTTGTCCAGCAACCGGGTCACAAGTCAGACCGAGGTTGTGTTCCATGGCGATTTCCGCCGCGATGCACACCTGCGCCGGGCTTGCGCCTAACAGTTCTGCCAGACCAGCTGCCGCCATAGAGCACGCCACGCCAACTTCACCCTGGCAACCCACTTCGGCACCAGAAATCGAGGCGTTCATCTTATAAAGAGAACCAATCGCGCTTGCTACCAGCAGGTAACGAGCCAGTGAGTTAGCGTTCACTTCGCGGATAAACTTGTCGTAGTACGCCAGCACTGCCGGGATAATCCCGCACGCACCGTTAGTCGGCGCAGTCACCACGCGACCGCCCGCAGCGTTCTCTTCGTTCACTGCCAGCGCAAACATGTTGATCCAGTCAACAACGGCCATCGGATCAGTGGTGGTTTTATCCTGGCTAACCAGCATCCGGCGCAGTGCCGCAGCGCGGCGTGGAACGCGCAGTTTGCCTGGCAAAACGCCTTCGGTGGCAATACCGCGCTCAATACCGCCACGCATTACTTCCCAGACGTTCGCCAGGTGCTGTTCCAGTTCTTCTTTGCTGTGCAGCGCCAGTTCGTTTTTCATCATCAGACCAGAGAGTGACAGCCCGGTCTCCTGACAATGTTTTTGAAGATCGGCAGCGGAACTGTACGGATAAGGAACTTCAACCGGTGCGCTAACCTGCTGACCAAAATGTTCTTCATCAACGATAAAGCCACCGCCGATAGAGTAGTAAGTCTGATTGTAAACGACTTTATCGCCCGCCAGTGCGGTAATGCGCATACCGTTTTCATGCAGAGAAAGGTTGTCGGCATGGAAGTTCATGCACTGATCAACCGGGAACTCCACTTCATGCTGACCATTTGCCAGCATCAGGCGACCATGAGTATTCACATCCTGAATAAAACCAGGGATGGAATCGATATCCACGGTATCCGGCAGGTTACCCGCCAGGCCCATAATAATGGCGATATCAGTGTGGTGGCCTTTACCAGTCAGAGAGAGCGAGCCGTACACGTCAACCACCACGCGGGTCACGTCTTTAAGCAGGTTACGGGCAATCAGATCGTCGGTAAATTGTTTACCCGCTTTCATTGGTCCAACGGTATGAGAACTGGAAGGGCCAATGCCGATTTTGAAAATATCGAATACGCTAATCATAGGAAATACATCGCGTTAAAACGGAGGAAGCGCCGCCCGAAAGCGGCGCGAAAGAACTTAGCTGAACAGGGAGTAGAAGATTGCGGAGATTGCAATCAGACCCATCACGACAACGAATACGTTGCTGATGTGACCGCTGTACTTACGCATTGCCGGTACTTTCTGGATTGCGTACATCGGCATCAGGAACAGGATCATTGCGATGATTGGGCCGCCCAGGGTTTCAATCATACCCAGGATGCTCGGGTTCAGGGTGGCAACAATCCAGGTCGTTACCAGCATGAACAGCGCAGTGATACGGTTCAGCTTGTTGATTTCGATAGACTTACCTTTACCACGCAGAGATTTAATCACCATACCGTTGAAGCCTTCACGTGCACCCAGGTAGTGGCCGAGGAAGGATTTGGTGATAGCGATAATCGCGATAATCGGAGCCATCCACGCGATAACCGGTGCGTTAAAGTGGTTAGCCAGGTAAGACAGAATCGAGATGTTCTGCTCTTTAGCCGCAGCCAGGTCTGCCGGAGTCAGGCTCAGTACGCAGCTGAATACGAAGAACATTACGGTCAGCACCATCATGATGTGTGCGAATGCCAGGATCTTCGAGCATTTCTGTTCTGCCATATCGCCGTACTCTTCACGCTTCGCAACGGCGAAAGAAGAGATGATCGGAGAGTGGTTGAACGAGAACACCATGACCGGAATCGCCAGCCACAGGGTCATCCACAGACCGTTGCCGGTTGCCGATGCAGTGTCCAGAGACAGCGTTTCCAGTGCTGCGCCGTTCCACTGCGGGATCAGGTACAGAGCCAGCAGCATCAGTACACCAACAAACGGGAATACCAGAATACTCATCGCCTTCACGATCATCTGCTCACCGAAGCGAACAATGGTCATCATACCCACAATCAGGATCAGAGACAGAATCGCACGCGGCGGCGGCGTCATACCCAGCTGGTGAGACATGAAGCTTTCAACCGTGTTGGTGATTGCCACACTGTAAACCAGCAGGATCGGGTAGATAGCAAAGAAGTAGAGCAGGGTAATCAGTTTACCTGCACCAATACCAAAGTGTTCTTCTACAACCTCGGTGATGTCTTCGCCTGGGTTTTTACCAGACAGTACGAAGCGAGTCAGGCCGCGGTGAGCAAAAAACGTCATCGGGAACGCAAGGATAGCCATGATGATCAGCGGGATCATACCGCCAACACCGGCGTTGATTGGCAGGAACAGCACGCCCGCGCCGATTGCCGTGCCGTAAAGGCCCAGCATCCACATGGTGTCTGTCTTGCGCCATGCACTACGTGAGTCTTTCGACACAATCGTGCTGGTTTGAGTCGTTTCCATCAATTTCTCCTGGAGGAATGCAAATAATTCAGCTTTTAGCCAGTTCAGCCCGGGAAGGTGCCTGACCGTAAAAATGAAATCTGTCTATCGGCGATGGCTTAATCATTTTCCGCCGTAATAATTTGAGGGCGGAAAGATACACACAAGTTATGTATCTATCAGTGATCTTGATCTCAAATACAATAATCTACTTGGAAGATAGATAATCTCAACGCTTTACTCTGTAAATCAAAAGTAAAAGAGAATTTAAGGGCAATATTTGCCCATTAAACGACATCTGACCTCTTCCGGGGCGCGCAATATATGTAGGTTGAGCTGAAAAAATCAATACTTTTAGTGAATAATGGGGATAATTTATTTTTCATAGCGATAAAATGTGGTTTGTGAAAATAGGGAAACGTTTGCGTTGCAATATAAATTGTATGACATATTAACTGTGATGATATTTATCGCGTGAGGACGGTAAGAAACATTTATATAACAAATGAAATGAATTGATGAGTAAGTAACCAAAAACGAGAAAACCCGGCAACAAATGTCACCGGGGAAGGGGAGATTACGTGCAGATTTCGTAGCAAGGGATGTACGCTGAGCCTGGCAACTTCATACGATGCTGGGCAACAAAACCCTGTAGCAGGTCGTCCATACGACGCATAATCTCTTTATCGCCGTTGATTTTATAAGGACCAAACTCTTCAATGGCGCGAATACCGACTTCTTTTACGTTACCCGCCACAATACCGGAGAACGCACGACGTAGATCAGCGGCCAAAACTTCTACTGGCTGATCCGGGTACAGTTTCAGATTAGCCATGTTCTCGTGAGACGGCTCAAACGGCATTTGCAGATCGGGCGCAATGCGCATTGACCAGTTAAAGCTGTAGGCATCGCCCGTATCGCGACGGTTTTCTTTCACCAGCGGCATCGATTTTTTCATCTGACGAGCGACTTCAGCGGCGTCATCAATGATGATGCGATAATGGCGTCGCGCGTTTTCTCCCAGCGTATGCACGACAAACTCGTCCAGTACGCGGAAGTAGTCTGCGCTCTCTTTCGGGCCGGTGAGGATCAATGGTAAAACCTGATCTTTGTTGGCCGGGTTCATTAAAATTCCCAGCAAATACAGCAACTCTTCTGCCGTACCCACACCGCCAGGGAAGATAATGATACCGTGAGCGATACGGACAAACGCTTCCAGACGTTTTTCGATATCTGGCATGATGATCAATTCGTTGACCAGCGGGTTAGGCGGTTCAGCGGCGATAATCGACGGCTCTGTCATACCAATAAAACGACTGTCTTTGTAACGCTGCTGTGCGTGTCCGACCGCAGCACCTTTCATCGGCGCTTCCATCGCTCCCGGACCACAGCCGGTGCAGATATTCAGCTCACGCAGGCCCAGCTGATTCCCGACGCGACGGGCATACAAATACTCGTTTTCGTTAATTGAGTGCCCGCCCCAGCAGACCACCATATTTGGCGCTTCACCGACATGCAGTGCGCGAGCGTTACGCAAGATGGAAAAGACCAGGTTAGTGATGTGGACGGAGTTGTCGAGATTCAGGTTGGGAAAACGAACGGTGTTATGGATTTGCCCGTAAACGAAGAGAATGTCACGCAGAACCGCGAACAAGTTGGCCTGCAAAGCGCGGATAATACGCCCATCGACAAAAGCTTCTTCCGGGGGATTAATCAGTTCCAGCTTTACGCCGCGTTCACGGCGCAGGACGTTAATATCGAAATTTTCAAAACGAGACAGCAATTCTTTGCTGTTATCAGTCAAACTACCGGAGTTCAGTACGGCAAGTGAACAGTTGCGAAACAGTTGATAGAGGTCGCTGCTGGCGGTGCGTTTAAGCATATCCACTTCCAGCTGCGACAGCATATCCATGGAGCCAAGCGGGCTAATATGTGTAATCAAGAAAAACTCCTTATGGGACGAATATCGTCATTCCCTTTGATTACAATAGCCCTGCCTGATGACCTTTCACAACCTTCTGCGTGAATCCAGCACGCAAAATTGAGAAAAAATTTATTGCCGAACCAGTCTTGTGGTCGATGGGACAAAATCGCTGTTACTGCGCCACGGGTTAATGTCCAGACCGCCACGACGGGTATAACGTGCGTAAACGCTCAATTTCTCTGGCTGGCAGAAGCGTAACAGGTCATTAAAGATGCGTTCCACGCACTGTTCATGGAACTCGTTGTGATGACGGAAAGAGACCAGGTAACGCAGCAGTTTTTCCCTGTCAATTTGGCGTCCGCGATACTGAATTTGGATCGAACCCCAATCTGGTTGATGGGTGATCAGGCAGTTTGATTTCAGCAGGTGGCTGACAAGCGTCTCTTCTACTACTTTTTCGCCACTGGTGGCATTCTCCAGATAGTCAGTAGTGAATTCATAGTTATCGATAGTGATATCCTGGTTATCAATGCAAGTGCCATTGAAATGACCTATCGGTTGGCCTTCCAGTTCATCAAGACGATATAACGCCACGCTAACATTACCCTGGGCGCAAGTGCTTAAGTCGCGCTCCAGCGTCTGACGCACCTCATCCCAGTTATTAAAACGCGTCTGGTTAAAACTGTTGAGATAGAGCTTAAAACTCTTCGACTCAATCAGATTTGCGCTGGTGTAATCAAGTTCAACATGACCGACGGCGACCTGCGGCAAACCTTTCGCATTCAGCCAGGAAAGTTCATATAGCGTCCAGATATCCGTACCATGAAAAGGCAGGTTATCCGCTTTCAGACCCAGCGGATCGCGATTCAGACTACGCGGAACGCCTTGTAGCAGGCTGGCGTCATAGGTATCCCGGTAATCGGTTGATTTTCCAAGAGTCAGGCCCGCAAGTGCCTGATGGTTTGCATAAGAAGACATGTTTCACCGTCATAAACCAGATAAACTAAACGACAAGTGTATCTGGTTTAAGTGAAGAGAGAAATTAGTGGACGATTTGACCGCACAAGCCTTGAAAGATTTTACTGCACGCTACTGCGATGCGTGGCATGAAGAGCATAAAAGCTGGCCGTTAAGTGAGGAACTGTACGGCGTTCCTTCACCGTGCATTATTTCAACCACCGAAGACGCTGTATACTGGCAACCCCAGCCGTTTACCGGTGAACAAAATGTAAACGCGGTTGAACGTGCTTTTGATATTGTGATACAACCCACGGTTCATACTTTTTACACGACCCAGTTTGCCGGGGATATGCACGCGCAGTTTGGCGATATCAAACTGACATTGCTGCAAACCTGGAGTGAAGACGACTTCCGTCGGGTGCAGGAAAATCTGATTGGTCATCTGGTGACTCAGAAAAGGCTAAAACTGCCGCCCACGCTATTTATCGCGACGCTGGAAGAAGAGTTAGAGGTCATCTCGGTGTGTAATCTCTCCGGTGAAGTGTGCAAAGAGACGCTGGGAACACGCAAACGGACGCATTTAGCCTCAAATCTTGCGGAATTCCTTAATCAACTTAAGCCTCTTCTGTAATCCAAATACCCCATCTTGTTGTGAGAGATCTCTTACAGACTCTGTAGGAGATCGCCAGGAAATAAGCGAATACTTAAAAAGATAAGAATCGTTATTTTCATTTAAAATCAATATATTGCTTGTTAATTCTTAACTTTCATATGAAATTTTCCTTAAGGCATTGTCTGTAAGCGCCTTGTAAGACTTCGCGAAAAAGACGATTCTATCTTCGTCGACAGGGAGTCAGACAACGAAGTGAACATCAGGATGATGACACTTCTGAAGGACACACCAGGAGGGTGTTTCAGGGAAAGGCTTCTGGATGAAGCGAAGAGGATGACGCAGGACGCGTTAAAGGACACCTCCAGGATGGAGAATGAGAACCGGTCAGGATGATTCGGTGGGTCAGGAAGGCCAGGGACACTTCAGGATGAAGTATCACATCGGGGTGGTGTGAGCAGGAAGCAATAGTTCAGGATGAACGATTGGCCGCAAGGCCAGAGGAAAAGTTGTCAAGGATGAGCAGGGAGCAACAAAAGTAGCTGGAATGCTGCGAAACGAACCGGGAGCACTGTGAATACAGTGCTCCCTTTTTTTATTCCTGCTATCCTTCGCGGCAGTTTTTCTTATTGAGGTTGCTTTATGACCACTCATGACCGCGTTCGTCTCCAGTTGCAGGCGCTTGAAGCGTTACTGCGTGAACATCAGCACTGGCGAAACGATGAACCCCAGCCGCATCAATTTAACAGTACCCAACCGTTCTTTATGGACACCATGGAACCACTGGAGTGGTTGCAGTGGGTGCTGATCCCGCGAATGCACGATTTGTTAGATAATAACCAGCCATTACCGGGCGCTTTTGCTGTTGCACCCTATTATGAAATGGCGCTGGCGACGGACCATCCGCAACGCGCGCTTATTCTGGCTGAGCTGGAAAAACTGGATGCTCTTTTTGCGGATGATGCGAGCTGATGCTGGAAATAATCTACCAGGATGAATGGCTGGTTGCGGTAAATAAACCCTCCGGCTGGCTGGTTCACCGCAGCTGGCTGGATCGCGACGAGAAAGTGGTGGTTATGCAAACCGTGCGTGACCAGATTGGTCAGCATGTATTTACCGCGCATCGGCTGGATCGACCGACGTCCGGCGTATTGCTGATGGGACTATCCAGCGAGGCCGGACGGCTGCTGGCACAACAGTTTGAACAGCACCAAATCCAGAAACGTTACCATGCGATTGTGCGCGGCTGGCTGATGGAAGAGGCTGTGCTGGATTATCCGCTGGTGGAAGAACTGGACAAAATCGCTGATAAATTCGCCCGCGAAGATAAAGGTCCACAGCCAGCGGTGACACATTATCGCGGTCTGGCGACCGTAGAAATGCCGGTAGCGACCGGACGTTACCCGACTACGCGCTACGGTCTGGTGGAACTGGAGCCGAAAACAGGACGCAAGCATCAGCTCCGTCGCCATCTTGCCCACTTGCGCCATCCGATTATTGGCGACAGCAAACATGGTGATTTACGTCAGAATCGTAGCGGTGCTGAACATTTTGGCCTTCAGCGGTTAATGCTGCATGCCAGTCAGTTGTCATTGACACATCCATTTACTGGCGAGCCGCTGACTATTCACGCGGGCCTGGACGACACCTGGATGCAGGCGTTATCACAATTTGGCTGGCGTGGTCTGCTTCCTGAAAATGAAAGGGTTGAGTTCAGCGCGCCATCGGGTCAGGATGGAGAGATAAGTTCCTAATCCAGGGAGAAAACGGTATGGCGGAAATTGGTATTTTTGTGGGCACCATGTACGGAAATTCACTGTTAGTGGCGGAAGAAGCGGAAGCAATTCTGACCGCGCAGGGCCACAAAGCAACGGTATTTGAAGATCCTGAATTAAGTGACTGGCTGCCCTATCAGGATAAGTTCGTTCTGGTGGTTACGTCCACGACCGGGCAGGGCGACCTTCCTGATAGCATTGTGCCACTTTTTCAGGGAATCAAAGATAGCCTGGGCTTCCAGCCTAATCTGCGTTATGGCGTAATTGCGCTCGGCGACAGTAGCTATGTGAATTTCTGCAACGGCGGCAAACAGTTCGATGCCTTGTTGCAGGAACAGAGTGCGCAGCGGATAGGGGAAATGCTGCTGATTGACGCCAGTGATAACCCGGAACCGGAAACGGAATCAAATCCGTGGGTCGAACAGTGGGGCACGCTGTTGTCCTGATACGTTCAGCGAGCGGTAAATGCCGTTTTAGCGGTGCTGAATCGAATCTTTTCAGGCAAATGCCAGTAAAAACTGCTTCATAGCGCGGATTTTTACTGGCGTTTGCCTGGAGTCAAGCGATCCATTTCATACTCTTCTTTATTTCTTCGTTTTAACCCTTCCTTTCTTGTTCTTGTTTTCATTTCCGTGAAGTGGATTCCACCGTCCAGGGCTAATGCCAAAATCGGGCCTCATTGAACGCATTAATGTTGTGTTGTTGCACGGTGAGCCGCTATGGCGCGCTTTTTATACTGTTATTGCCAGATATAAACACGCGCCGTATTCGGCGAACGACCTATAAAAACGGCAAAAAACACCCTACGTCACCTCTGATTTCCTGGCGATGTCGCAGTCCAGAGTGAGCGTGGCTAACGCGAATTTTCAGGAGTGCAACAATGAGTTCTTTAAGTCAGGCTGCGAGCAGTGTGGAAAAACGCACGAATGCTCGTTACTGGATAGTGGTGATGTTGTTTATCGTCACATCCTTCAACTACGGCGACCGCGCTACGCTCTCTATCGCCGGTTCGGAAATGGCCAAAGATATCGGCCTTGATCCAGTGGGAATGGGTTATGTGTTCTCAGCTTTCTCATGGGCTTATGTTATCGGGCAGATCCCTGGTGGCTGGTTGCTGGACCGTTTTGGTTCAAAACGCGTCTACTTCTGGTCGATCTTTATCTGGTCGATGTTTACCTTGCTGCAAGGCTTCGTCGATATTTTTAGTGGATTCGGCATTATCGTTGCCCTGTTTACGCTGCGCTTCCTAGTCGGGCTTGCTGAAGCGCCATCTTTCCCCGGTAACAGTCGCATTGTAGCGGCCTGGTTTCCGGCGCAGGAAAGGGGAACGGCGGTGTCTATTTTTAACTCCGCCCAATACTTCGCAACGGTGATCTTCGCGCCGATTATGGGCTGGCTGACTCATGAAGTGGGTTGGTCACATGTCTTCTTCTTCATGGGCGGTCTGGGCATTGTCATCAGCTTTATCTGGTTGAAAGTCATCCATGAGCCAAATCAACATCCGGGCGTAAATCAGAAAGAGCTGGAGTACATCGCCGCGGGTGGTGCGCTGATCAATATGGATCAGCAAAACACCAAAGTTAAAGTACCGTTCAGCGTGAAGTGGGGGCAGATCAAACAGCTGCTCGGGTCACGGATGATGATCGGCGTTTATATCGGTCAGTACTGTATCAACGCCCTGACTTACTTCTTTATTACCTGGTTCCCGGTTTATCTGGTGCAGGCACGCGGGATGTCGATTCTGAAAGCGGGCTTTGTGGCTTCCGTTCCGGCGGTTTGCGGTTTTATCGGCGGTGTGCTGGGTGGGATTATTTCTGACTGGCTGATGCGCCGCACGGGATCGCTGAACATTGCGCGTAAAACACCGATCGTAATGGGCATGTTGCTGTCGATGGTGATGGTGTTCTGCAACTACGTCAACGTTGAGTGGATGATCATCGGCTTTATGGCGCTGGCCTTCTTCGGTAAGGGCATCGGGGCGCTGGGTTGGGCAGTAATGGCAGATACCGCCCCAAAAGAGATCAGCGGTCTTTCCGGTGGCCTGTTCAACATGTTCGGTAACATTTCTGGCATCGTCACGCCAATCGCAATTGGTTATATCGTTGGCACGACTGGCTCGTTTAATGGGGCGCTGATTTATGTTGGTGTTCATGCCTTAATCGCGGTACTGAGCTACCTGGTGCTGGTGGGCGATATCAAGCGTATCGAGTTGAAACCTGTTGCGGGGCAATAAGATGGCGACACAATCCAGTCCTGTTATTACTGATATGAAAGTCATTCCGGTGGCCGGGCATGACAGCATGTTGCTTAATATTGGTGGTGCACATAACGCATATTTCACCCGCAATATTGTGGTACTCACCGATAACGCCGGGCATACCGGTATTGGTGAAGCGCCCGGCGGAGAGGTGATTTATCAGACACTGGTCGATGCTATTCCGATGGTGCTGGGCCAGGAGATCGCACGACTGAATAAAGTGGTTCAGCAGGTGCATAAAGGTAATCAGGCAGCCGATTTTGATACCTTCGGCAAAGGTGCCTGGACTTTTGAATTGCGCGTTAATGCCGTGGCGGCGCTGGAAGCCGCCTTGCTTGACCTGCTAGGTAAGGCGCTGAATGTTCCGGTCTGCGAACTGTTAGGGCCAGGCAAGCAACGCGATGCTATTACTGTCCTCGGTTATCTGTTTTATATCGGTGATCGGACCAAAACCGATCTTCCTTATCTGGAAAATACGCCGGGCAACCATGAGTGGTATCAATTGCGGCATCAGAAAGCGATGAACAGCGAAGCCGTTGTGCGTCTGGCGGAAGCCTCACAGGATCGCTACGGCTTTAAAGATTTCAAACTTAAGGGCGGAGTGTTACCTGGCGAGCAAGAAATCGACACTGTTCGTGCATTGAAGAAACGCTTCCCGGATGCGCGGATTACCGTTGATCCCAACGGTGCATGGCTGCTTGATGAAGCCATTTCTCTGTGCAAAGGGCTGAATGATGTTCTCACCTATGCGGAAGACCCGTGCGGCGCTGAGCAGGGTTTCTCCGGACGTGAAGTGATGGCTGAGTTTCGGCGGGCGACCGGCTTGCCCGTCGCGACTAATATGATCGCCACCAACTGGCGCGAAATGGGCCATGCGGTGATGCTCAATGCGGTAGATATTCCACTTGCCGATCCGCACTTCTGGACGCTTTCCGGTGCAGTCCGCGTGGCGCAGCTTTGCGACGACTGGGGGCTGACCTGGGGCTGCCATTCCAATAACCACTTTGATATCTCTCTGGCGATGTTTACCCATGTGGGTGCGGCGGCACCGGGTAATCCTACCGCTATCGATACCCACTGGATTTGGCAGGAGGGAGATTGTCGCCTGACCAAAAATCCGCTGGAGATTAAAAACGGAAAAATTGCCGTTCCTGATGCGCCCGGTCTGGGCGTGGAACTGGACTGGGAACAGGTACAAAAGGCACATGAGGCCTATAAACGTCTGCCTGGCGGTGCGCGTAACGACGCAGGCCCGATGCAGTACCTGATCCCCGGCTGGACTTTTGACCGTAAACGTCCCGTTTTCGGCCGTCATTGATTTTGAAAAAGGACATAGATATGAGTTTTCAATTTACGACGCCTGTTGTTACTGAAATGCAGGTCATCCCGGTGGCGGGCCATGACAGTATGCTGATGAATCTGAGTGGTGCACACGCACCGTTCTTCACGCGTAATATTGTGATTATCAAAGATAATTCTGGTCACACTGGCGTAGGGGAAATTCCCGGCGGCGAGAAAATCCGTAAAACGCTGGAAGATGCAATTCCGCTGGTGGTGGGTAAAACGCTGGGTGAATACAAAAACGTTCTGACGCTGGTGCGTAATACATTTGCCGATCGTGATGCCGGCGGGCGCGGTTTGCAGACATTTGATTTGCGGACCACTATTCATGTGGTTACTGGGATAGAAGCGGCAATGCTGGATCTGCTGGGGCAGCATCTGGGGGTTAACGTGGCATCGCTGCTGGGCGATGGTCAACAGCGTAGCGAAGTCGAAATGCTCGGTTATCTGTTCTTCGTCGGTAATCGCAAAGCCACACCGCTGCCGTATCAAAGCCAGCCGGATGACTCATGCGACTGGTATCGCCTGCGTCACGAAGAAGCGATGACGCCGGATGCGGTGGTGCGCCTGGCGGAAGCGGCATATGAAAAATATGGCTTCAACGATTTCAAACTGAAGGGCGGTGTACTGGCCGGAGAAGAAGAAGCCGAATCTATTGTGGCACTGGCGCAACGCTTCCCGCAGGCGCGTATTACCCTCGATCCTAACGGTGCCTGGTCGCTGAACGAAGCGATTAAAATCGGTAAATACCTGAAAGGTTCGCTGGCTTATGCAGAAGATCCGTGTGGTGCGGAGCAAGGTTTCTCCGGGCGTGAAGTGATGGCAGAGTTCCGTCGCGCGACTGGCCTGCCGACCGCAACCAATATGATCGCCACTGACTGGCGGCAGATGGGCCATACGCTCTCGTTACAATCCGTTGATATCCCGCTGGCGGATCCGCATTTCTGGACGATGCAAGGTTCGGTACGTGTGGCGCAAATGTGCCATGAATTTGGCCTGACCTGGGGTTCACACTCTAACAACCACTTCGATATTTCCCTTGCGATGTTTACCCATGTAGCCGCTGCTGCACCGGGTAAAATTACTGCTATTGATACGCACTGGATCTGGCAGGAAGGCAATCAGCGTCTGACCAAAGAACCGTTTGAGATCAAAGGCGGGCTGGTACAGGTGCCGCAAAAACCAGGATTGGGCGTAGAAATCGATATGGATCAGGTGATGAAAGCCCACGAGCTGTATCAGAAACACGGGCTTGGCGCGCGTGACGATGCAATGGGAATGCAGTATCTGATTCCTGGCTGGACGTTCGATAACAAGCGTCCGTGCATGGTGCGTTAAGACAGAAAACCAAAACCGGCTCTGTCTGGAGCCGGGTTGAGTCTAATGCCAAACGCAAAATTGCCTGTTGCGCTACGTATCAGGCCTACATTATTTTTTTAATTCATTGAATTTAATTGGTGTTTATGCCGGATAAGGCGTTAACGCCGCATCCGGCATAAACACAGGCACCTTGTCACCAGTCTAAAACCAGCGTTATAAAAAGCCGATTGCTACTCGACAAGACGTCCATTACCCGAGAATTTTGCTGGCTTCGCGCGCTACATTATCCATCTCGTCCAACAGTTCCAGCAGCTCCGGCTCCAAATCTTCTTCTTTAGTACCGCTACGTAGCTGTTGTTCGATCAGTTGGCAGAGATTCTTCATACGCGGCACACCGCTATAGCCGCAACTGCCATGCAGTTTATGAATCAAATCAACCAGGCCTTCCGGGTTTTCTCCAACCAGTTGTTCCTCAACTTTGTTGCGAACTTCAGGCAGGAAATCGAGTAACATTTGCAGCATATCGCGCGCTAAATCGGTTTTTCCTGCTGCCTGGCGTAGTGCCAGTTGCCAGTCGAGGGTCGCATTCGGGTTCACCACAATTTCATTGACTTCGGGGGTCACGACGCGAGAGGAAATACCGCTGCCAGGCTTGTAGCGCAACAGCAAATTATGCAATCGTTCTTCTTCAATCGGTTTCGCCAGATAATCGCTCATCCCTGCGCCAAGCAGCTTCTCTTTTTGCCCGGCCATTGCATGCGCCGTTACCGCGATAACCGGCGTTTGTTGCTGATGGGGGAGCTGGTGGATGAGTTCGCAGGCCCGAATACCGTCCATGTCCGGCATTTGAATATCCATTAAGATCAAATCGAACGGCATCTGTTTCGCCCGTTCAACCGCCTGATGCCCGCTATCGCAAAGTTCCACATGTTGCACCATATCTTCCAGTAACGCGCCGATAAGTTTCAGGTTAGCGGGGTTGTCATCAACCGCCATGACTGTCATTGCCAGCTTACTTTCATCGGTAACAGGCAAAAGCGTGTTTTGTTTGTGATGACAAAATTCCGTCAGGGCAGGGAACAGGCGCGTAGGTGTTAATGGTTTCAGCAGACACGCGCCGATACCATCTTGCTTGAGTTTTTCAGCGTTGACCTGTGCATGGCAAGGAAGTGCCAGCATCAGAAAATCGGTCATCGATACCGCTTTCGCTAATCGCTCATGTTGCATTGTTAGCGGCTCGCGGAAGGTCACCGCAATGCCTAATAACATCATGTCGTAATGCGCGGGAGGCAGCGCGGAGAACGTTGGGCTATAAACCACTTCCAGAGGCGTTTCACTTAAAATATCCAGCGTGCATTGCGCTGCTGCGGAGTTTGGTTCGACATAGGCCAGGCGCTTGCCGGCGAGGCACTGGGTGGATGGCCCTTCGATAATAATGTTCGGATTCAGATCGAGATTAATGTGGAACCAGAAAGTTGAACCGCGATTCGGCTGGCTATGGAACGAAATATCGCCGCCCATTTCATTAACCAGTTTCTGTGTGATCACCAGCCCCAGCCCGGTGCCACCATGACGGCGGGATATACTGGCATCAGCCTGTCGGAAGGCCTGGAATAAGCGCGATTGATCGCGTTCAGGAATACCAATGCCGGTATCCCGAATCTGCACTTCAATCTGCACTTTGGTATTACTCAGCGCACGTTTTTCTACCAGAATATCAATGTTGCCATTCTCGGTGAATTTAATTGCATTCCCCACCAGGTTAGTGATGATTTGCTGTAATCGCAGTGGGTCGCCAATTACGTTATCGGGCACGTCGCTCTTAATATTGAGCGTCAGTTCCAGCCCTTTATCGTGAGAAGAATGTGCCAGCAGGGTAACGACTTCATCCAGCGTGCTGCGTAGTGGGAATGGAATACTTTCCAGAATCAGCTTACCTGCTTCCAGTTTCGAGAAGTCGAGAACATCATTAATAATTGCCAGCAAATTATTTGCCGAACGTTCAATCGTATTCAGGTGATCGCGCTGCGTTGGTGTTAATTCTGTTTTCAGCGTCAGGCGGGTAAAGCCAATAACGCCATTGAGCGGAGTTCGCAGCTCGTGGGACATATTTGCCAGAAACTCAGACTTAATCCGCGCCGCTTCCTGGGCACGTTTTTTCGCCAGATCCAACTCAACGTTCTGAATTTCCATCTGCTCCAGCGTTTCACGTAGATCGGACGTCGCCTGGTCGATATTGTGCTGCATCTCTTCGTGATAAGCAGCCAGCGACATTGCCATCGAGTTGATACCGTTTTTCAGCATATCCAGCTCGCCGAGCATAAATCCTTCCACACGGCTGTCGAGTTGCCCGCGACGGATGCGGTCGACGGTATTCACCATATTGCGAATCGGACCGGTTACATCGCGCATTAAGCGCCAGCCAAAAATAAGCGCAATACCGATACAAAACAGCATCATCACGCTGGAAATAAAGATCTCTTTATACTGCTGCAAGCGAACCGATTTAAGATCCAGCTCAAGCGCAATATATCCCAACATATTTTGACTATTTTTGGCATCGCTACTGGGCGATTCGTCGGGGGAATAACTCTCTGAAATAATTGGTGTGCGTAAGATCATAATATCACCGTCACGTGTGACAGTGAGCTGGCGAGGAAACGGCACGTTGCTGCCGAGCTGCATTGATGAGGGATCAAGATGAAAATTGGAGGTGACAAAGAGTCGGTTATTTTCATCATAAACCGAAATCGCGCGAACAATATCGGAATGGCGACGATGCAGTACGCTTATTAACTGACCGATAGATTCGCGATTTTGCAGGCTCATGCCATATTCAGTAGAAACTGCAAGCGGCTCAATAATGCTGGCACCGGCATCTTCCAGTTGACGCTGCAAGTCGTTATAGCGATGCACGACGAAAAAGATACTTAGCAATAAACCAATCAGGACGGTCGGTGCCAGGATCAGAATCATCATGCGTGCGCGCAGGCTGTAGTTGGTCATGGAGTTCCGTTATGGGACAATTAAGGTCACACTGTTAAATTGAGAAAGTCTCGCCAATGGCGCAATTCTACTCTGCAAAACGACGCACGACGACGCGTCAGATCATAACTGTTTCAGTCAACGACCTCGACTCTTTTGGTCAGGGCGTGGCACGACATAACGGCAAAGCGTTATTTATTCCTGGATTATTGCCACAGGAAAACGCGGAAGTTACTGTTACTGAAGATAAAAAACAGTACGCCCGCGCTAAAGTCGTGCGCCGGTTAAGCGATAGCCCGGAACGCGAAACGCCACGCTGCCCTCATTTTGGCGTATGCGGTGGCTGTCAGCAACAACACGCCAGCGAGGATTTACAGCAGCGAAGCAAAAGTGCGGCACTCGCCCGATTAATGAAACACGAAGTCTCTGAAGTGATCGCCGATGTTCCCTGGGGCTATCGCCGTCGCGCACGTTTAAGTTTGAACTACTTACCGAAAACACAGCAACTTCAGATGGGGTTTCGCAAAGCGGGCTCCAGTGACATTGTCGACGTTAAACAATGCCCCATTTTAGTGCCCCAACTTGAAGCATTGCTGCCCAAAGTCAGGGCATGCCTGGGCAGCTTACAAGCTATGCGCCATCTTGGTCATGTTGAACTGGTACAGGCAACCAGCGGCACGCTGATGATTTTGCGCCATACCGCACCGCTAAGTTCGGCAGATCGCGAAAAACTGGAACGCTTTTCGCATTCTGAAGGCCTGGATCTGTATCTCGCCCCCGATAGTGAGATACTCGAAACCGTCTCTGGTGAGATGCCCTGGTATGACTCAAACGGGTTGCGCTTAACTTTTAGCCCGCGCGATTTTATTCAGGTCAATGCGGGTGTGAACCAAAAAATGGTAGCGCGTGCGTTGGAATGGCTGGATGTACAACCTGAAGATCGCGTACTGGATCTGTTCTGCGGTATGGGCAACTTTACACTGCCATTGGCGACACAAGCTGCCAGTGTGGTGGGTGTAGAAGGCGTTCCGGCGCTGGTTGAAAAAGGCCAGCAGAATGCGCGTCTTAATAGCTTACACAATGTGACGTTTTATCACGAAAATCTTGAAGAAGATGTCACAAAGCAGCCGTGGGCGAAAAACGGCTTCGATAAAGTGTTGCTGGACCCGGCGCGAGCAGGTGCCGCAGGTGTTATGCAGCAAATTATAAAACTGGAACCTATTCGTATAGTTTATGTATCCTGTAATCCTGCAACGCTGGCTCGGGATAGCGAAGCGTTATTAAAAGCAGGATATACCATTGCGCGACTGGCGATGCTGGATATGTTCCCACACACGGGACATCTGGAATCGATGGTACTTTTCTCGCGCGTTAAATAGTTACGATTTGCCGATTTCGGCAGGTCTGGTCCCTAAAGGAGAGGACGATGGTTGCGGTAAGAAGTGCACATATAAATAAGGCTGGTGAATTTGATCCGGAAAAATGGATCGCAAGTCTGGGAATTACCAGCCAGAAGTCGTGTGAGTGCTTAGCCGAAACCTGGGCGTATTGTCTGCAGCAGACGCAGGGGCATCCGGATGCCAGTCTGTTATTGTGGCGTGGTGTTGAGATGGTGGAGATCCTCTCGACATTAAGTATGGACATTGACACGCTGCGGGCGGCGCTGCTGTTCCCTCTGGCGGATGCCAACGTAGTTAGCGAAGATGTGCTGCGTGAGAGCGTCGGTAAGTCGGTCGTTAACCTTATTCACGGCGTGCGTGATATGGCGGCGATCCGCCAGCTGAAAGCGACGCATACCGATTCTGTTTCCTCCGAACAGGTCGATAACGTTCGCCGGATGTTATTGGCGATGGTCGATGATTTCCGCTGCGTGGTCATCAAACTGGCAGAGCGTATTGCTCATCTGCGCGAAGTAAAAGACGCGCCGGAAGATGAACGCGTACTGGCGGCAAAAGAGTGCACCAATATCTACGCGCCGTTGGCGAACCGTCTTGGGATTGGGCAACTGAAATGGGAGCTGGAAGATTACTGCTTCCGTTATCTCCACCCGACCGAATACAAACGCATCGCAAAACTGCTGCATGAACGCCGTCTCGACCGCGAACACTATATCGAAGAGTTTGTCGGTCATCTGCGCGCTGAGATGAAAGCTGAAGGCGTTAAAGCTGAAGTGTATGGTCGTCCGAAACACATCTACAGTATCTGGCGCAAAATGCAGAAAAAGAACCTCGCCTTCGATGAGCTGTTTGATGTGCGTGCGGTACGTATTGTCGCCGAGCGTTTACAGGATTGTTATGCCGCACTGGGGATAGTGCACACTCACTATCGCCACCTGCCGGATGAGTTTGACGATTACGTTGCTAACCCGAAACCAAACGGTTATCAGTCTATTCATACCGTGGTTCTGGGGCCGGGTGGCAAAACCGTTGAGATCCAAATCCGCACCAAACAGATGCATGAAGATGCAGAGTTGGGTGTTGCTGCGCACTGGAAATATAAAGAAGGCGCGGCAGCTGGCGGCGCACGTTCGGGACATGAAGACCGAATTGCCTGGCTGCGTAAACTGATTGCGTGGCAGGAAGAGATGGCTGATTCCGGCGAAATGCTCGACGAAGTACGCAGCCAGGTCTTTGACGACCGGGTGTATGTCTTTACGCCGAAAGGTGATGTCGTTGATTTGCCTGCGGGATCAACGCCGCTGGACTTCGCTTACCACATCCACAGTGATGTCGGACACCGCTGCATCGGGGCAAAAATAGGCGGGCGCATTGTGCCGTTCACCTACCAGTTGCAGATGGGCGACCAGATTGAAATTATCACCCAGAAACAGCCGAACCCCAGCCGTGACTGGTTAAACCCAAACCTCGGTTACGTCACAACCAGCCGTGGGCGTTCGAAAATTCACGCCTGGTTCCGTAAACAGGATCGTGACAAAAATATTCTGGCAGGGCGGCAAATCCTTGACGACGAGCTGGAACATCTGGGGATCAGCCTGAAAGAAGCAGAAAAACATCTGCTGCCGCGTTACAACTTCAATGATGTCGACGAGTTGTTAGCAGCGATTGGTGGCGGGGATATCCGTCTCAATCAGATGGTGAACTTCCTGCAATCGCAATTTAATAAGCCGAGTGCCGAAGAGCAGGATGCCGCCGCGCTGAAGCAACTTCAGCAAAAAAGCTATACGCCGCAAAACCGCAGTAAAGATAACGGTCGTGTGGTGGTAGAAGGTGTCGGCAACCTGATGCACCACATCGCGCGTTGCTGCCAGCCGATTCCTGGAGATGAGATTGTCGGCTTCATTACCCAGGGGCGCGGTATTTCAGTACACCGCGCCGATTGCGAACAACTGGCGGAACTGCGCTCCCATGCGCCGGAACGCATTGTTGACGCTGTATGGGGCGAGAGTTACTCCGCCGGATATTCGCTGGTGGTTCGTGTTCTGGCTAATGATCGTAGTGGGTTGTTACGTGATATCACGACCATTCTCGCCAACGAGAAGGTGAACGTGCTTGGCGTTGCCAGCCGTAGCGACACCAAACAGCAACTGGCAACCATCGACATGACTATTGAGATTTACAACCTGCAAGTGCTGGGCCGCGTGCTGGGTAAACTCAACCAGGTGCCGGATGTTATCGACGCACGTCGGTTGCATGGGAATTAATCTGCATAGCTGGATATGGCATCAGCTGTATCCAGCGGTATCTTTTACTCGAAGGTATTACACCTGACAGACCCGCAATTTTCAGGACATTCTAATGAATCAAATCGATCGTTTGCTCACTATTATGCAGCGTCTTCGCGACCCGGAAAATGGCTGCCCGTGGGATAAAGAGCAGACATTCGCCACCATTGCACCTTACACTCTTGAAGAAACCTACGAAGTGCTGGACGCCATCGCCCGTGAAGACTTTGACGATCTGCGCGGTGAACTCGGCGATCTGTTGTTCCAGGTGGTGTTTTACGCGCAAATGGCTCAGGAAGAGGGGCGCTTTGATTTTAATGATATCTGCGCCGCGATTAGCGATAAGCTAGAACGTCGCCATCCACATGTTTTTGCAGGCAGTTCTGCCGAAAACAGTAATGAAGTGCTTGCCCGTTGGGAGCAAATCAAAACCGAAGAGCGCGCGCAGAAAGCGCAGCATTCGGCGCTGGACGATATTCCTCGTAGTTTACCGGCTTTAATGCGTGCGCAAAAAATCCAGAAACGTTGCGCCAACGTTGGCTTTGACTGGACGACACTCGGCCCGGTAGTCGATAAGGTCTACGAAGAGATCGACGAGGTGATGTACGAGGCGCGGCAGGCTGTTGTCGACCAGGCTAAACTGGAGGAGGAAATGGGTGACCTGCTGTTTGCCACGGTCAATCTGGCTCGCCATTTAGGGACAAAAGCGGAAATCGCATTGCAAAAAGCGAACGAAAAATTCGAGCGTCGTTTTCGCGAAGTGGAGCGTATTGTTGCCGCGCGTGGACTGGAAATGACAGGTGTTGACCTCGAAACAATGGAAGAAGTCTGGCAACAGGTAAAACGGCAGGAAATTGATCTCTAAGGGAATTACGCGGTCAAGCGCGATTTGTGTCATTTTTTAAATGACAAGCGCTTGATTTGCGTCAAAAACATTTACCCCAAAGGGGCTATTTTCTCACTCCTGATTTCAATGGTGCGCTGGCGAAGAGGAGGGATAATGAAAGTTTGTGGCACAGGTCATGTTCGGGTATACTGCTTTCCCGTCCTGGTTATTCCATCGTCTTTTCAACCTAACTTCTCAGGTTCAGCATGACAACGAACTATATTTTTGTGACCGGCGGGGTCGTATCCTCTCTGGGTAAAGGCATTGCCGCAGCCTCCCTCGCAGCCATTCTTGAAGCCCGTGGCCTCAATGTGACCATCATGAAACTGGATCCGTACATCAACGTCGATCCAGGTACTATGAGCCCAATCCAACACGGGGAAGTGTTCGTTACTGAAGACGGCGCTGAAACCGACCTGGACCTGGGGCACTACGAGCGTTTCATTCGTACCAAAATGAGCCGCCGCAACAACTTCACCACGGGTCGTATCTACTCTGACGTTCTGCGCAAAGAACGCCGCGGCGACTACCTCGGCGCAACCGTACAGGTTATTCCGCACATCACTAACGCTATCAAAGAGCGCGTGCTGGAAGGCGGCGAAGGTCATGACGTGGTACTGGTTGAAATCGGCGGTACTGTAGGTGATATCGAATCCCTGCCGTTCCTTGAAGCGATTCGCCAGATGGCTGTTGAAATTGGCCGTGAGCACACCCTGTTTATGCACCTGACGCTGGTGCCGTACATGGCAGCGTCTGGTGAAGTCAAAACCAAACCGACTCAGCACTCTGTAAAAGAACTGCTCTCCATCGGTATCCAGCCTGACATCCTGATTTGTCGTTCAGATCGCGCTGTTCCGGCGAACGAACGTGCGAAGATTGCATTGTTCTGTAATGTTCCGGAAAAAGCGGTTATTTCTCTGAAAGACGTCGATTCCATCTATAAAATTCCGGGCCTGTTGAAATCTCAGGGGCTGGACGATTATATTTGTAAACGATTCAGCTTAAACTGCCCGGAAGCAAATCTGTCCGAATGGGAACAGGTTATCTTCGAAGAAGCGAATCCGGTAAGTGAAGTTACCATCGGTATGGTCGGTAAGTACATTGAACTGCCGGATGCATACAAATCCGTGATCGAAGCACTGAAACACGGTGGGCTGAAGAATCGTGTCAGCGTCAACATCAAACTGATCGATTCACAAGATGTTGAAACGCGCGGTGTTGAAATCCTTAAAGGTCTTGACGCAATCCTCGTACCTGGCGGTTTCGGCTATCGTGGCGTAGAAGGCATGATTACGACCGCGCGTTTTGCGCGTGAGAACAATATTCCTTATCTGGGCATTTGCCTGGGTATGCAGGTGGCGTTAATTGATTACGCTCGCCATGTTGCCAACATGGAGAACGCCAACTCTACGGAATTTGTGCCAGACTGTAAGTACCCGGTTGTGGCGCTGATTACCGAGTGGCGCGATGAAAACGGCAACGTTGAAGTTCGTAGCGAGAAGAGCGATCTCGGCGGTACCATGCGTCTCGGCGCACAGCAGTGCCAGTTGGTTGACGATAGCCTGGTTCGCCAGCTGTACAATGCGCCGACAATTGTTGAGCGTCATCGTCACCGTTACGAAGTCAACAACATGCTGTTGAAACAGATTGAAGATGCAGGTCTGCGCGTTGCGGGCCGTTCCGGGGATGATCAGTTGGTCGAGATCATCGAAGTTCCGAATCACCCGTGGTTCGTGGCTTGTCAGTTCCATCCGGAGTTTACTTCTACTCCACGTGATGGCCACCCGCTGTTTGCAGGCTTTGTGAAAGCCGCCAGTGAGTTCCAGAAACGTCAGGCGAAGTAAGTAAAAAAGTTAGAACGGCAACGCGTACCCAGGGTACGCGTTGTTTGTCTGGAGTTTCAGTTTAACTAGTGACTTGAGGAAAACCTAATGTCCAAAATCGTAAAAATCATCGGTCGTGAAATCATCGACTCCCGTGGTAACCCGACTGTTGAAGCCGAAGTACATCTGGAGGGTGGTTTCGTCGGTATGGCAGCTGCTCCGTCAGGTGCTTCTACTGGTTCCCGTGAAGCTCTGGAACTGCGCGATGGTGACAAATCCCGTTTCCTGGGCAAAGGCGTAACTAAAGCTGTTGCTGCAGTTAACGGCCCGATCGCTCAGGCGCTGATTGGCAAAGATGCCAAAGATCAGGCTGGCATTGACAAGATCATGATCGACCTGGACGGCACCGAAAACAAATCCAAATTCGGCGCGAACGCAATCCTGGCTGTATCTCTGGCTAACGCCAAAGCTGCTGCTGCCGCTAAAGGCATGCCGCTGTACGAGCACATCGCTGAACTGAACGGTACTCCGGGCAAATACTCCATGCCGGTTCCGATGATGAACATCATCAACGGTGGTGAGCACGCTGACAACAACGTTGATATCCAGGAATTCATGATTCAGCCGGTTGGCGCGAAAACTGTGAAAGAAGCCATCCGCATGGGTTCTGAAGTTTTCCATCACCTGGCAAAAGTTCTGAAAGCGAAAGGCATGAACACTGCTGTTGGTGACGAAGGTGGCTATGCGCCGAACCTGGGTTCCAACGCTGAAGCTCTGGCTGTTATCGCTGAAGCTGTTAAAGCTGCTGGTTATGAACTGGGCAAAGACATCACTCTGGCGATGGACTGCGCAGCTTCTGAATTCTACAAAGACGGTAAATACGTTCTGGCTGGCGAAGGCAACAAAGCGTTCACCTCTGAAGAATTCACTCACTTCCTGGAAGAACTGACCAAACAGTACCCGATCGTTTCTATCGAAGACGGTCTGGACGAATCTGACTGGGACGGTTTCGCATACCAGACCAAAGTTCTGGGCGACAAAATCCAGCTGGTTGGTGACGACCTGTTCGTAACCAACACCAAGATCCTGAAAGAAGGTATCGAAAAAGGCATCGCTAACTCCATCCTGATCAAATTCAACCAGATCGGTTCTCTGACCGAAACTCTGGCTGCAATCAAGATGGCGAAAGACGCTGGCTACACTGCAGTAATCTCTCACCGTTCCGGTGAAACTGAAGATGCTACCATCGCTGACCTGGCTGTTGGTACTGCTGCAGGCCAGATCAAAACGGGTTCTATGAGCCGTTCTGACCGTGTTGCTAAATACAACCAGCTGATTCGTATCGAAGAAGCTCTGGGCGAAAAAGCACCGTACAACGGTCGTAAAGAGATCAAAGGCCAGGCATAAGTCTGACTTTATCTTATTTAAAAATGCCAGCCTTCGGGCTGGCATTTTTTATGGTTGAGTTACCAGCGACCAGAAGCACCGCCACCGCCAGAAGAACCGCCACCTCCGCTAAATCCGCCGCCACTTGAGCCGCCACCGGAAGAGGATGAAGAAGAACCTTTTCTTGAAGCTCTTTCTTTACCGAGCGTCTTGTATTTGGCCCGTAGCTTTTTATTAACGATAAGCCAAAAGATAACCAGTGGTACGATCGCAAAAGGCGTTAACATACCGCAGGCAACGATTAAATTCGTCCATGGTCCTGGCTCGGCAACATAGAGGAATACCATCCCGTAAATTGCGGCAGTGAGAGTTATCCAGGGTAAATTCGACGGATCGGTAAAAACAATAAAATATGAAAGCACTGCCAGCAATATAATTACAGCAAGCGAAAATGGGATAGGGGGATTGATACTGTAATAATTCCCCCTGCCTTCCGGTAATTCACCATTCATCAGAAGTGCGCCGATATTTTCGCTTGCCAGTGTTAACCCCCCCATCAGGTCATCACTTTTGAAAGCAGGGATTAATATATCACGGATAATCTTTGCCGCTTGCAGGTCGGTAACCACCCCTTCCAGCCCATAGCCGACTTCTATACGAACAGCATGATCTTCCCAGGCAACCAGAAGTAAAATGCCATCGTTTCGCTGCTTATCTCCCAGTTTCCAGCTATCAAAAACGCGTGTTGCATATTGTTCAATGGTATCGTCTCCGGTGGATGGCACTATTAATACGGCAACCTGTGCCCGTGTTTTTTGTGTAATATCCTGCAGCTGTTGTGTCAGTGATTGTTGTTCAGACATGCTTAAGGTACCAGTAATATCGGTCACCTGTTGGCGCAGCTCCGGCACAGCAATTTGCTGGGCAAGCACAGGAAGGCACCATAAAGTGAGTAGAAAAAGGATTATACGCATAACGATCACCAACGGTCGGATGAACCGCCACCGCCAGAAGAACCGCCGCCACCGCGGAAAGAGTTTTTCGACGAAGAACGAGAATGAGCATTACGATTCCCCGTTTTCTTGTTGCTTTTATGCCCTGATCCCAGTTTAAGATTGCCAGTAAATTTGGCCACAATGATCAGCAGAACGATGCCAGCAATGGTTATTGGGCCGATAAAATGATCAATTAGCCCAATAATTGTTGAGATGAACGCAATATCTTTATTACTGGCGAATACCAGGCACCATCCCACAACAATTATCAGCAGCACGACAAACAATGAATTTCGTCCTGATTCACGAACCTGCGGAGCCTTCTTTTGTTTTTTCACTTTAGCGTTTTTATTTTGGGGGGCCAGCATCATAGGAAATGCGCGGCATATATTAAAAACTACCGCGAGACGCTGCCAGCAGATTGCTGCGAAAAATAAACTAAAACAAACGACCGATACCCGTCGAATGATGACATCGTTCTGAAAGCAGAAAAACCAGACCATAGGGGTAATCATCGATATCATCCATATGCCAGGCCCTGGATGGGTGGTAAATCGCCAGAGGACAACGATGGCAACGATCATCAGCAGTGTCCAGGCAAGACATGGCAGAGAGCGTTGCGGATTAGCAAACAGATGATTGGCTAAAGCATCCAAAGGGCTAAGATTCGCTTTTATATAGGTAAACTGTGCGATGCCTTCAATTCCCTGCGTTAACCCGGAGAAGAGATTATTTTTTTTGAATTCCGGTTGCATATGGTAATGAACAATTTGCGCAGCTTGTTCCGGTGGCAGCATCTCTTCCAGTCCATGCCCAATCTTCATTGACGCCAGCCCTTCCGGCCAAACGACGAGAATTAAGATACCTTCGCCGTACCGCTTCTCTCCAACAGGTTTCCAGTGATATAACCCGTAGCTTTGCGAGGCTGCAAGTTTAATGTCTTTACCCCCAGTGGTCGGCGTTACCAACACGGCAACCTGAAAGTGGTTTTGCTGCTCGAGAGTCTGTAATTGTTGAGTTAAAGCAGTTTGTTCTTCTGTCGTTAATGTCCCGGTTAAGTCAGTTACTGAAGGCAATTGTTCAGCGAATGCCTGGAAACCACATAGCATCAGAAGTAAGAGAAAAATACGCATTTCAATTCCTTTTGTTACCAGCGCCCGGAGGCGCCACCGCCGCCAGATGAACCGCCGCCGCCGCTGAAATTATCATTGTCAAAAGAGGATGAAGAGGAAGATGACGACGATGATGAAGAACGCCTGGAGGCCGAGTTACTTCTTTCGTAATGTGACGGTCGGTTGGCACTGCGCATCGAATCCCGAACCTTTTTGCCGAAGGGGGTAAAAGCGATGGCGACAGCCAGGAACGGTGTGGCGAAGCAGAGTAATGTTGCGAGTACTCCCCAGCTTCCGCCGAAACCTGCTATAGGTAAAACAAAGGCCAGTACAATAGCTGTGAAGCAAATTAGTCCCAGCGTTTTGAAATATCCTCTGGCGGAAATAAAGGTCAGTACTATTGCCCAGACTAACAAAGCCCACCAACCGTTAAAGGGCAAAGGGTGATCGGTCGGTGTTATCGTTGCTAAATTATTCCCCGTCAGACGATTATCAATATCGCTTATTCCCTTTTGCAAGCCGCCAGCCAGGTCGCCATTTTTAAATGCCGGAATAATACTGTTGCGAATAATTTTCCCGGACTGCGCATCCGTAATAACGCCTTCCAGTCCGTAACCGATTTCAATACGCACGGCCTGATCCTGCCAGGCGACTAACAGTAGAATGCCATCATCGCGGTCTTTATCACCTGGTTTCCAGCTATCGAATACCCGCGTAGCGTACTGCTCGATGGTTTCATCGCCCGTTGTTTCAACCACTAACACGACCAGTTGTGCGTGGCTTTTTTGCGTCAGCTCTTTAATCTGATTGGTCAACGTATTTACTTCATCGTTCGTCAATTTGCCGGTTAAGTCATTCACATACCTGGGTGATTCAGGCACTGGAATTTGTATGGCAAACACAGATGAACAAAAGAAAGCCATAAGGAAGATAAAATTTCGCACAGGACTTCCTCGCTTAATGAGCATTAGCATTCTGGCTAAAATCTATTGTTGGGGCTTTACTCACAGCGGCGACATCATCCGGCAAATAATTTTTCTTCGGTGTGTAATCCATGACTTTTGCGGTTAACACTGCGGGGAATTTGCGGATAGTGACATTATATTGTTCGATGGCTTTAATATATCTTCCTCGCGCAACGGCAATTCGATTTTCACTTCCTTCGAGCTGTACCATCAAATTTTGATAGAGTTCCTGGGCCTTTAACTCAGGGTAACGTTCACTAATTATCGTTAACTGACCGAGAGTGCGAGACACCTGCGCCTGAGCTTGTTGCCAGGTTTGTAATTTTTGTTCATCTCCCGGAGTTTGCTGAAGAGCGCTACTGGCGCGATTAGCCTGACTACGTGCCAATGTTACGGCTTCCAGTACCTCTTGTTCATGGCTGGAATAACCTTTAATACTGGCGACAAGATTAGGAATAAGATCGGCGCGACGTTGATATTGATTTAATACCTCAGACCAGGAAGCGTTAACCTGCTCATCATAGGTTTGAATATCGTTATATCCACAGCCTGATAAATTGAAAATAAATATAATTACGATGAATATTCTGAGCATGGTTAAATCCCTTTTAATTAATTCCTTAAAACATAATACGCCACTTCATTTTATTCTTTATGATCTAATCCACTTTTTGCCTTAAACCTGCCTGTAACAGAATGTTAATAAGACATGATTGTTGTGGCAGGATCTGCAATAATTAACAATTATCCACTTCACAGAGAATGCTATGCAGTACCCGATTAACGAGATGTTCCAGACCCTGCAAGGTGAGGGTTACTTTACCGGCGTCCCCGCCATTTTTATTCGTTTACAGGGATGCCCGGTCGGCTGTGCCTGGTGCGACACCAAACACACCTGGGAAAAGCTTGAGGATCGGGAAGTCTCCCTTTTCAGCATTCTGGCGAAGACCAAAGAGAGTGATAAGTGGGGGGCGGCGAGCAGTGAAGATTTGCTGGCTGTCATTGGTCGTCAGGGATACACCGCGCGGCATGTGGTGATTACGGGTGGTGAGCCTTGCATTCATGATTTGCTGCCACTGACTGACCTGCTCGAAAAGAACGGTTTTAGCTGCCAGATCGAAACCAGCGGTACTCATGAAGTACGCTGCACGCCGAATACCTGGGTTACCGTATCGCCAAAGCTGAACATGCGCGGCGGCTATGAAGTGTTGTCACAGGCACTGGAACGAGCCAACGAAATCAAGCATCCAGTGGGACGCGTACGTGATATTGAAGCACTGGATGAACTACTGGCAACGCTGACCGATGATAAACCACGAGTCATTGCACTGCAGCCAATTAGCCAGAAGGACGATGCCACACGTTTGTGCATTGAAACCTGTATTGCGCGTAACTGGCGTTTATCGATGCAAACACATAAATATTTAAATATTGCCTGATTAAACATTTATAAGCGTTATAAATGGGTGGAACCTGTAAAGACTTCCACTCATTTATATTCTTTGTCGCCTCTGAAAAACCTCCATTTTGCTCATCCTGGACTAATCATTATCATTCTCTACAAATTCTATGGCGTTAATTTTTCGTTGGAGTGAAAATTATTGCGGTAAAGTTTGGTAGATTTTAGTGGGTATAGAGTTATCTAAAATATTTACTTTTTTAATCAATGGATTAAGTGTTCTTTAACATAATGGATGTGTTGTTTGTGTGATCCTGTAAAGTTGGTAGATTGTGACTGGCTTAAAAAATCATTAATTAATAATAGGTTATGTTTAGAGAGTTCCCCGCGCCAGCGGGGATAAACCGCAAAAACATGCCTCTAATCGCCTCATATCGCCGAGTTCCCCGCGCCAGCGGGGATAAACCGTGAATTCGCGGTCGTCGGTAGTTATTGTCACAGAGTTCCCCGCGCCAGCGGGGATAAACCGTTTATATCCCCGATACGCACGACGCGGACCGGGAGTTCCCCGCGCCAGCGGGGATAAACCGCCTTACGCCTGCAACCTCGTGCCACAGTTCATGAGTTCCCCGCGCCAGCGGGGATAAACCGGTTTTCAGTCCAGCGGCAGCTACGAGGAATCGGAGTTCCCCGCGCCAGCGGGGATAAACCGGATGGTTGAGGGTTATATGATGCCAGTTTACGGAGTTCCCCGCGCCAGCGGGGATAAACCGCGGCCTGGTCGATATCTCGCTGCTAGCGTCAAGAGTTCCCCGCGCCAGCGGGGATAAACCGTATATTCAGGCTCGTCGGTGGTGCCACGTAATGAGTTCCCCGCGCCAGCGGGGATAAACCGGCGTCAGGTCAGCCAGCCCGCTCCCGCTACTGGAGTTCCCCGCGCCAGCGGGGATAAACCGCTATGCAGCACCCGCTCGAAACCGGAGCGAGTGAGTTCCCCGCGCCAGCGGGGATAAACCACAACTCCTCCGGATCCCATTTCCCGCGCTCCAGAGTTCCCCGCGCCAGCGGGGATAAACCGTAAGATGATCTCACGGAATTGAACGAACTACGGAGTTCCCCGCGCCAGCGGGGATAAACCGGACACAGAGCGCTGCTATAGCGCCTATGCCAAGAGTTCCCCGCACCAGCGGGAATAAACCACCATATAACCCGTTATCTCTTTCTCAAGTTTTTATATTAGCAGTACTCGTATTAAGCAACATATCCACGTAACACCTCATGTTCAAAATAGCTCTCCATATATGAGAAGTTCACAATTATCGATACAAAAAATCAAATTTAATTAAAGTGTTAGTTGTATGATACTTAAATCATTAAGAAATTATCATATATTATTTTTTTAATATTGAATTGATGTTTGTTAATTTTTTCTTTAGGATAATGGTTTGTTTTTTAAGCTTATTATTCATTGATTAAGTAATAAATCTGGAAGTTTGTCTTTGTTTTGAGGCTAATGAGTGATTTTACATAATCGCCTCTATACGCTGTTGATGAATAGTTCTTATGAATAAAGATATCCAGTTCATACTTTAAGTGAAAATTGATAAAGTACGATTCGCATAGTCTTTTATTCTAAGGACATCGATTGTAGTTAATATTCCTTGTAAAAACAGGGATAAACCGGACTTGTTATAATTCTTGATGTTGTCGAACTTATGTTCCCCGCGCCAGCGGGGATAACCATTCAGGTATGTTCAGGCCGGGCATTTTCCCGCCCGGCCTTCCTCACTTACGCATTCGACCAGCTCTGGATCGAATCTGCATTCCCCAACTCACCATGCATCACTTCATACGATTTTTTCAGGATCACATCAGTGTGTTTGGTTAGGTCTTTGAAAATGCCTTTATTCATCGCGTCGTAGCGTTTGGCATTGCTCTCAATCGGCATAAAGATATCTTTCACGCGAACCATTTTGTCGACAGCCGTTGCGTAATCCGGGTATAGCCCCAGACCTACCGCCGTATTAATCGCTGCCCCCAGGCTTGCACAACCGTTAATGGCGTTACGTCGTGCCGGAAGGTTGAACACGTCGGCAAAAATTTGCATAAACAGATCGCTGTTCGAACCGCCGCCAGTAATGATCACATGTTTCGCAAAGTGATTCATTTCATGACACATATTGTCGTAATTGTTCTTCAGCGTCAGCGCCACGCTTTCCAGTATCGAACGATATATCCATGCGTAATCCATGCTGGAATCAAAGCCGATCATAATCCCGCGTTTGTACGGTTCCCACGGATTGGTCAGCCAGTCCAGCACCGTCATCAGACCATTACAGCCAGGCGGCACACAAGAAGCTTTTTTGTTGAGCAAATCTTCCGGTGAAAGATCCTGTGCCCTGGCATCCTGAATTAACGACTCGCCTAACATGTCGCGAAGCCAGCTCACCGTCCACATGCCTTTGCGAATACCGTAACCTTCATACAGCAAGGTTTGCGGAATAGAAGACATAATCGGCCAGTACGCTACCGGATCTTTCGGCAGTACTTTGCCGTTCATCATCAACGCGATGTAAGTGCCAAGAGAAATTACCGCCGTTTCATCATCCAGTAACCCGGCTCCCAGTGCTTCTACCGGTTTATCACTGGTGGTACAAACAACTGGCAGCCCAGCCGGGAAATGTGTCGCCAGCGCGGCTTGTGGTGTGATATGCCCAAGAACAGTGCCCGGCATTTGCACATCAAAAAGCATCTGTCGGGGAATATTAAACTTCTCCATTACCGCGGTATCTTCGCTCCATGCCCAGGTCTTATAATCCACCGGCCACTGACCAAAATAGTTGGCGATATTGTCTTTAAACTCGCCGGTTAAACGGTGTGTCAGATAACCTGAAAAAGAGGTGACATATGCCACATCAGGATTGGTGTGCTCGTAGGGACGTGTTACGCGTGCATCCTGCCAGCTAATCAACGGCGCAGCTGGCGTGCCATCGGCTTTCAATAACGCACGGCAGCAACGGATAGATCCCAGACCAATGCCGACAATATCTTCTTTATTCCCGGCAAACTGGCTCATCAAATCGTGACCAGCAAAACATAATGATGCCCATAAATCATCGTCAGGATGTTCTGCGGTATCGGCATCTGGAGTGTGCATCGGTTGTAATAAGCCTTTGCCTTCGCAAACCACGTTACCTTCCAGATCGTACATCACCACTTTTGTGCTCTGACTTCCGCCATCAATCCCTATGATGTATTTTTTCGACATGATTTTTCTCCTGTAATTTTCCTGGCTTACTTGCTGCTAGCCATTGCGGGGGTGCTATCAGCAGTACGAATTTTTTGGAACAGCAAAAAGGTAAAGACGATCACCATGCCAAGCGCCGCCATGCCCATCAGCCACATATTGCGGTAGGCTTCTGCAGCGGGCAGGGTGTCTTGCCAGTAGCCGATAATTGGGTAAACGAAGACATCCGGCAGAAATCCAATCACCGAACAAATACCTACCGTGGTGCCCATAATGTAAGACGGTGTTCTCGCTTCGCCAGGGCAGGCCCAGTACAGCCCGCGTGAGGCGTAACAGGTGAATCCCAGAAGTAAAATCAGACCAATCCCCATCGCGACCGATTGCGGGTTAGAGTTCGTGATGAGCAGGGCAGTTAACGCCAGCAGGCCGAGTACGGAAAGTATTTGAATCACGCGGGTAGGGGATTTCACTTTGCTGTAGGTGGTGATAATGCCACCAAGTGGGCCGCACAGTGCGCGGAAGATTTTGTTGATCACAATCCCCATGTAGCTCGCCGCCACCAGCGACATGCCGTACATTTCGGTCAGATAGTTGGTGGAGTAACTCAGAATGGCGTAGATGGTGAAGACGCCAAAAATCACCATGCTGCAGTACCATGTGGTGCTGATGCGCAAAACGGCCAGGATGTCGCTAAGCTGGAATGACTGTTTTTCTTCGTTATTGGCATTGCGCAGGTTGTTGTTATCGCTAACAAAAAACCAGCACAGAATCCCCAATAAAATGTAGACCACACTATAGATGATAATGACCGTTTTCAGGCTGGCGCTGTCATCCGGTGCAAAGCGAGAAAAGACCCACATGGTAAACACCGCCAGCGACATTACACCGACGCCGCGCAGCCCTTCCATCCAGCCCATAATTTTCCCCTGCTCGCTATGATCGCCAAGCAACGATGCGGCTTTAATCGACACCGACCACAGCATTAAAATCGTCGTTATCGCAAAGGCGACCTGAATACAGAGCATTACCCACAGCGGTGGATACGTTGCCATTAACAGACCCAGCAATCCGGTAATGATCATCGCGGAAGTAATCATTTTGCGATGCGAAAATTTATCGGCAATAACGCCGCTGGGGGCATAAAGAATAATAGCCGCAATACCAAAGGTACTCATTATTAAACCTATCTCGGTATTGCTGAATCCCATAAATTTAGCCATGGGAATTTGATAAATATAACGTAAATAAGCCAGATCAAAACTAACGCCGCCACTAAAACTAATTATCGCGAGGGTTATCCAACGGCGATATGAGTTGTGTTGCATATCGTATTCCCATTTGTAATAGACAAAAAAAAGAGAAAAGTAAGCCGCCCTTTCAGGTGGATTACTTTTCTCAGGTCTCTAGTAATTGCAATAAGAAATAACATGGAAAGCAGGGGTGTTGTGTGAGAGTAGTCACGCTTCTGCTTTTTAAAATTATTTGACAATTCGAATATCACACTGTGATTACGATCACATTAGCGCTTATGCCCTTATGCTAAAAATTATCTCCAGTTACCAGAGATAATGAGAAAGGTAACTTCCCTCTCGCGGGGGAAGTTACCTTTCTTTTTTTTTGCCTTACGGAAATTGGAGCTAACTATGTCAATCGAATCTCTCAATGCGTTCTCAATGGATTTTTTCTCCCTGAAAGGTAAAACCGCAATTGTTACTGGTGGGAATAGCGGTTTAGGCCAGGCATTTGCCATGGCACTGGCAAAAGCAGGCGCAAATATCTTTATTCCTAGTTTCGTTAAAGATAATGGCGAAACAAAGGAAATGATTGAAAAACAGGGGGTTGAGGTGGGCTTCATGCAGGTGGATATCACCGCAGAAGGCGCGCCGCAGAAGATAATTGCCGCCTGTTGTGAACGTTTCGGCACCGTCGATATTCTGGTTAACAATGCCGGTATATGTAAGCTGAATAAGGTGCTGGATTTCGGTCGTGCCGACTGGGACCCGATGATTGACGTGAACCTGACCGCCGCATTCGAGTTAAGCTACGAAGCGGCAAAAATTATGATCCCGCAGAAAAGCGGTAAAATCATTAATATCTGTTCACTGTTTTCTTACTTAGGTGGTCAATGGTCTCCTGCTTATTCTGCCACTAAACACGCCCTTGCCGGATTTACCAAAGCCTATTGCGATGAATTAGGTCAATATAATATTCAGGTAAATGGTATTGCCCCAGGATATTACGCTACCGATATCACCCTGGCGACACGCAGTAATCCAGAAACCAATCAGCGCGTTCTTGATCATATTCCAGCAAACCGTTGGGGCGATACTCAGGATTTAATGGGCGCAGCCATATTTCTCGCAAGTCCGGCATCGAATTATGTCAACGGGCATTTATTAGTGGTTGATGGCGGTTATTTAGTGCGCTAATCCATAACGGTGGTTTCTGATTTCTTTTATTAATGACTATTCCATTTTTATTATCAGGAAGGAATTACTATGTCTTTATCTCGCGCAGCGATTGTCGACCAGCTAAAGGAAATTGTTGGTGCAGATCGCGTAATTACCGATGAAACGGTATTGAAGAAAAACAGTATTGATCGTTTTCGTAAATTTCCGGATATTCATGGTATTTATACTTTGCCTATTCCGGCAGCGGTCGTAAAACTCGGTTCCACTGAGCAAGTGTCCCGTGTGCTGAATTTTATGAATGCACACAAAATTAACGGCGTACCACGTACCGGTGCTTCCGCTACCGAAGGCGGGCTGGAAACCGTTGTGGAAAACTCGGTGGTGCTTGATGGCTCTGCAATGAATCAAATCATTAATATTGATATAGAGAATATGCAGGCGACGGCGCAATGTGGCGTTCCGCTGGAAGTGCTGGAAAACGCGTTGCGTGAAAAAGGTTACACCACGGGGCACTCTCCGCAGTCAAAACCGTTGGCGCAGATGGGTGGACTGGTGGCGACCCGTAGTATTGGGCAGTTCTCCACACTCTACGGCGCAATCGAGGATATGGTCGTTGGCCTGGAAGCAGTACTGGCTGATGGCACCGTGACACGCATTAAAAACGTGCCACGACGCGCGGCGGGTCCGGACATTCGTCACATCATCATCGGCAACGAAGGCGCATTGTGCTATATCACTGAAGTCACTGTGAAAATCTTTAAATTCACCCCGGAAAACAACCTCTTCTACGGCTATATCCTGGAAGACATGAAAACCGGCTTCAACATCCTGCGTGAAATCATGGTGGAAGGATATCGTCCGTCGATCGCTCGTTTGTATGACGCTGAAGATGGCACCCAACACTTCACCCATTTTGCCGACGGAAAATGCGTGCTGATCTTTATGGCTGAAGGTAACCCTCGCATTGCGAAGGCGACGGGCGAAGGGATTGCTGAAATCGTGGCACGTTACCCGCAATGCCAGCGCGTGGACAGCAAGCTGATCGAAACCTGGTTTAACAACCTGAACTGGGGACCGGATAAAGTGGCTGCCGAACGTGTGCAGATCCTCAAAACCGGCAACATGGGCTTTACCACCGAAGTGTCCGGCTGCTGGAGTTGCATACACGAAATCTACGAAAGCGTTATTAACCGTATTCGTACCGAGTTCGCGCACGCCGACGACATCACCATGCTGGGCGGTCACTCCTCTCATAGCTATCAGAACGGCACCAACATGTACTTCGTCTACGACTACAACGTCGTTGACTGTAAGCCGGAAGAGGAAATCGACAAATACCACAATCCGCTCAACAAAATCATCTGCGAAGAAACCATTCGCCTCGGCGGTTCGATGGTACACCATCACGGTATCGGTAAACATCGTGTTCACTGGAGCAAACTGGAACACGGCAGCGCGTGGACATTGCTGGAAGGGCTGAAAAAACAGTTCGATCCTAACGGTATTATGAATACGGGTACTATCTATCCGATTGAAAAATAATGTGTCAGGCAGCGTTTCGCGATGACGGGGCGTTGTCTTTTCGGCTTCTCAACCGGGAAGCCGTTCTTATTACCGGACAATGAAGGGGTAAAGATGAACACTTCACCGGTGCGAATGGATGATTTACCGCTTAACCGTTTTCACTGTCGAATTGCTGCGCTGACTTTCGGCGCACACCTGACCGACGGTTATGTTCTCGGCGTCATTGGTTACGCCATAATTCAGCTTACTCCAGCCATGCAACTGACGCCGTTTATGGCGGGAATGATCGGCGGCTCGGCGCTACTTGGCCTGTTTATCGGCAGCCTGGTTTTGGGCTGGATCTCCGACCATATCGGGCGGCAAAAAATCTTCACCTTCAGCTTTATGCTGATTACGCTCGCCTCGTTCCTGCAATTTTTTGCCACCACGCCAGAGCATCTTATTGGACTACGCATTTTGATCGGCATTGGTCTGGGAGGCGACTATTCAGTAGGTCACACCTTGCTGGCTGAATTTTCCCCGCGCCGCCATCGCGGTATTTTGCTAGGCGCTTTCAGCGTGGTGTGGACCGTAGGTTATGTGTTGGCAAGTCTTGCCGGACATCACTTTATTAGCGAAAGCCCCGAAGCCTGGCGATGGTTACTTGCATCGGCGGCATTTCCTGCCCTGTTGATTACGTTGTTACGTTGGGGAACGCCAGAATCGCCACGCTGGCTACTGCGCCAGGGGCGTTTTGCAGAAGCTCACGCTATCGTGCATCGCTATTTTGGTCCCCATGTTTTACTGGGCGATGAAGTGGCAACGGCGACCCATAAACACATCAAAACCTTGTTCTCTTCGCGCTACTGGCGGCGCACGGCGTTTAACAGCGTCTTCTTTGTCTGCCTCGTAATCCCATGGTTTGTGATTTATACCTGGCTGCCAACTATCGCCCAAACTATTGGACTGGAAGATGCGCTGACTGCCAGCCTGATGCTTAATGCGTTGTTAATTGTGGGCGCGCTGCTGGGATTATTTCTGACGCACCTGCTGGCACATCGCAAATTTTTGCTGGGAAGTTTTTTGCTGCTGGCGGCAACGCTGGTAGTGATGGCCTGTTTGCCTTCTGGCAGTTCATTAACGCTGCTGCTTTTTGTTCTCTTCAGCACCACCATTTCGGCAGTCAGTAATCTGGTGGGCATTTTGCCTGCGGAAAGTTTTCCTACTGACATTCGCTCGCTGGGTGTCGGTTTTGCCACTGCCATGAGTCGGTTGGGGGCGGCGGTAAGTACTGGCCTGCTGCCGTGGGTGCTGGCGCAGTGGGGAATGCAAGTCACCTTATTGCTCCTGGCGGCAGTGTTGTTGGTTGGTTTTGTTGTGACCTGGCTATGGGCACCAGAAACCAAAGCACTCCCGCTGGTGGCGGCGGGAAATGTAGGAGGTACTAATGAACATTCTGTTAGCATTTAAAGCCGAACCGGATGCCGGAATGCTGGCGGAAAAAGAGTGGCAGGCAGCGGCTCAGGGTAATAGCGGACCGGATGTTTCGCTTCTGCGAAGTTTACTCGGTGCTGATGAACAGGCTGCCGCCGCGCTGCTGTTGGCGCAGAGAAAAAACGGTACGTCGATGTCTTTAACCGCGTTGAGCATGGGGGATGAACGGGCGTTGCACTGGCTGCGCTATCTCATGGCTCTTGGGTTTGAGGAAGCTGTATTGCTGGAGACGGCGGCAGATCTGCGCTTTGCGCCGGAATTTGTCGCTCGCCATATTGCCGAATGGCAGCGCCAGAATCCGCTGGATCTGATCATTACTGGCTGCCAGAGCAGCGAAGGGCAGAACGGGCAAACGCCATTTTTGCTGGCGGAAATGCTGACCTGGCCCTGTTTTACCCAGGTGGAGCGTTTTACTCTCGACGCACCGTTTATCTCGCTCGAACAGCGTACTGAACATGGATTACGCTGTTGTCGGGTTCGCTTGCCTGCGGTGATTGCCGTGCGCCAGTGTGGCGAGGTGGCCTTGCCAGTACCGGGAATGCGCCAGCGAATGGCTGCGGGGAAAGCTGAAATTATCCGCAAAACTGTTACTGCTGAATCGTCAGCGATGCAGTGCCGGCAACTGGAAAGGCCAGAGCAACGACGCGGTGCAACGCTTCTTGATGGGCAAACGGTAGCAGAAAAAGCGCAAAAGCTATGGCAGGACTATTTACGCCAAAGGATGCAGCCATGAATATCGCCATTGTGACAATAAATCAGGAACATGCCGCAATAGCGGGCTGGCTGGCGGAGCAGGATTTCAGCGGCAGCACATTAACGCACTGGCAAATCGAGCCGCAGCCGATGGTCGCGGAACAGGTGCTGGATGCGCTGGTAGAACAGTGGCAGCGAACGCCTGCGGACGTTGTTCTCTTTCCGCCGGGAACGTTTGGCGATGAACTGGCTACCCGCCTGTCCTGGCGTTTACATGGTGCCAGTATATGCCAGGTGACTTCATTAAATATTCCAACCGGAAGCGTACGCAAATCCCACTGGGGAAATGCGCTAACGGCGACGCTGCAAACAGAAAAACGCCCGCTATGCCTTTCCCTTGCCCGCCAGGCGGGAGCAGTGAAAAATGCCACGTTGCCCTCTGGTATGCAGCAACTGAACATTGTCCCCGGCGCGCTTCCCGACTGGCTGGTTAGCACAGAGGATCTGAAAAATGTTACCCACGACCCATTAGCTGAGGCCAGACGGGTGCTGGTGGTGGGGCAGGGCGGAGAGGCAGATAACCAGGAAATCGCTATGCTGGCAGAAAAGCTGGGAGCCGAAGCGGGCTACAGTCGGGCGCGAGTAATGAACGGTGGCGTTGATGCCGAAAAAGTGATTGGTATTTCCGGACATCTGCTGGCACCTGAGGTGTGTATTGTTGTTGGCGCTTCCGGCGCAGCAGCGTTAATGGCGGGCGTCCGCAATAGCAAGTTTGTGGTGGCGATTAATCATGACGCCAGCGCGGCGGTATTTTCACAGGCAGATGTTGGCGTGGTTGATGACTGGAAAGCGGTGCTGGAGGCACTGGTGACAACCATTCACGCAGATTGCCAATAACGTGCTGCCGGATGATCCTGTCTACGGTTCTGGGCTGGGGACTGTAGGCCTGATAAGACGCGTCAAGCGTCGTATCAGGCGCTGAATGCCGGATTAGGCATGTGGCCTACAAATCACACAAATTCAATTCGTTACGATTATCTCGTCAAAGCAATTTTTTCGCTAACGTCCAGACCCCGGTATTCGTGGTAGAAAGCGCCACTACACCGGCGTTAATCGCATTACGCGCATCTTCTTCATCGCACACCAGCCCGCCAGCAATCAGCGGCTGGTGGATTTTCTCCGTTACCCAGCCCAGCACTTTAGGCATACAGCCTGGCAGAATTTCAATACAATCAGGATTCGATTGCGCAACCTGCTTATCAATGTTGTGAAAAGAAATCGAGTCGACAATAAACAAGCGATGAATACAGAAAAAGCCTTCCGCTCTCGCCGCTTTTAGCATTGACGCTTTGGTACTGATAATGCCGTCCGCCTCGGTCACCAGTTTCAGAAACTGAATTACTACTTCTTTATTTGACGCGCCTTCCAGCAAATCGACATGAATAAAAGCATATTTTCCGGCGTTCTTAATCTTTTTGACGATATGACTGATGGTGCAAATATTGCCGTATAACACGGAAATAAACTGGCATTCAGAATCGATTGCCAACTGCAGGCTGGCATTATCTTTAACGGCAGCAATCACCGGATTCTGGCGGAGCAGGTGTAAGAGGGGCATAAATTATCCTTATTATTTATCCAAAGCGGTAGGTGATGCCGAATCCGGAAGGCGGATAGCGCCACTGTTGTAGGTTTTTTTCATCACACAGTAAACGGCAGGTGCCACACTCCAGGCAGCCGCGATAATCAACGCGTAAGTCGCCTTCCGGCGTGAGCGAAAAAAGACCAGCCGGACAAGCGTTAATCAACCGTTCTGCCGTCTGGCGCTCAACGGAGTCTGCCGGAACAATATGTGGCGCATCAGCAGCGCGCCAGAGATTACGGGCTACAGACATCGAATACTCCTGACAACATCGCCCGCCAGATGCCACAGGCCATGACGACGTAAATGACGCCAGAGCAACTGGCGCAGCGGCGGAACAGGTTTATCACCTTGATCCCATAAATCACGGGAAATATCCTGCATTAACGCAGGCCACTTACGGTACCAGCCCGGGCGTTGCAAAAGCGCCGGAACATGCTGATAACGCTGTAGAACATCCCACAACATGCTGTGCTCTACATTGTGATGATAAAGCGGAAACAGATTTTGCGGCTCGCGGTGCTGACAGGCGCTTATCAGCGTGTGTGCCGCCGCCTGCGCGCCAGTCAGCGCCATATCCATGCCGCGCACGGAAATTCCGGTATTGACGCAACTGCGCAACGTATCGCCCACCAGCAGCCAGCCGTTACCGCCATATTGCACCGGCATACTGTGCAGCCCACCTTCCGGCACCAGATGCGCGCCATACTCCAGTGATTCCGTGTTTTTGATAAGCGGGCGCACTGCCGGATGCGTTTTAAAGCGAGCCAGCAGCTCGCTTGCCGGAACACGACTTTGCGTAAGTGAAGAGAGCGGGCAAACAATCCCTAACGAGAGCGTTTGTTGATTAGTATAAAGAAATGCGCCGCCGGGTAAGTCATCACAGATTTCGCCGCTGAATAACAACGCTGCGCCTTCGTTATTCTCCAGATGAAAACGTTCTTCAATAGCGGATGTTTCCAGTGACAGAACTTCTTTAATCCCCAACGCCATCACTTCGCCAGCAGGACGAGTCACTAACCCGTGACGCTCAGACAGGACGCTGTTGGCACCTTCTGCCAGCACCACATAACGGGCGCGGAGAATATCGTCACCACAAATAACGCCGCAAACTCTGCCTTTTTCTTCATACAGTGCATCCACCGTCGTACCGGGGATGCATTCGACACCTTCTTTTTCGGCTTCGGCAACCAGCCACGGATCGAATCGCGCACGTAATACACTCCAGGATTCACCGTCGGGCTGTAAGCTGGAAAACGTCGTTGCGCCATCGGGCGTTAACAGAGAAAGGCTTTCGTGAGTGATGCGTCGTTCAAGGGGCGCGGTCAGGTGAAATTGAGGGAGGAGTTCCGCAAGTGCATGGGTATATAACCGCCCGCCGGAAAGATTTTTGCTGCCGGGAATTTCAGCGCGTTCCAGTAACAAAACGGATAAACCCGCTCGCGCGCAGCGTAACGCGCAAGCAGTGCCTGCAATACCGGCACCAATAATAATAATGTCGCAGTCGTCTTCCATGTCATGCCCCAGATATCCAGAACACAACACCCTAACATAGCGTTACTTAAGGGAAATTGACCGCCGACACACTCTTATCATTCGCCGCGATAGATACAACCTGCGGTGCAGGTTTCTTTTACCATCACCGCACTTAACAGCGGCACAACGGGTTTAACCTGATCCCAAATCCATTTTGCTAAAACTTCGCTGGTTGGGTTTTCCAGACCTGGAATATCATTGAGATAATGGTGATCGAGGCGCTCATAAGTTGGCTTAAACGCTGCTTTCAGTTCAGCGAAATCGATAATCCAGCCCGTATGCGGATCGACTTCCCCGGTAATTTCCAGTCGCACCATAAAGGAATGCCCGTGCAGGCGACCACATTTATGCCCTTCCGGGACGTGTGGTAAGCGGTGAGCGGCTTCGAAGGTGAAATCTTTAAATAACGTGGTGGACATCATAATTTCTCTACAGGACGATAAAACCGCCGTAGAGTACCGGAAAGGCTGTTTTTTCGCATTATCTAAAACGACTTTGTTGCGCAAAATCGCTGATTTATCTTAATGATTGGATAAATTCATTTGTTTTTCATTGGGTTGAGTAATCTATTTTGTTGTTAAAGACTATTGCTAAAACAGGTTAGTCGATTTGGTTATTAGTTATCGCTATCCCGTCTTTAATCCACACCGTTCATCCCGTTAACCTTACCTTCTCTTCTGTTTTATGGGCGCTGACAGGGCGCAGAAACAGCTTTGCTTACTGGAACATAACGACGCATGACGACACAGGTCCCACCTTCCGCGTTGCTTCCGTTGAACCCGGAGCAACTGGCACGCCTTCAGGCGGCCACGACCGATTTAACTCCCACCCAGCTTGCCTGGGTTTCTGGCTATTTCTGGGGCGTGCTCAACCAGCAGCCTGCTGCGCTTACAGCGACGCCAGCGCCCGCCGCAGAAATGCCGGGTATAACTATTATCTCCGCTTCGCAAACCGGCAATGCGCGCCGGGTTGCTGAAACATTACGCGATGATTTATTAGCGGCAAAACTGAACGTTAAGCTGGTGAACGCGGGCGACTATAAATTCAAACAAATCGCCAGCGAAAAACTGCTCATCGTGGTGACGTCAACGCAAGGTGAAGGGGAACCGCCGGAAGAGGCCGTCGCGCTGCATAAGTTCCTGTTCTCCAAAAAAGCGCCGAAGCTGGAAAACACCGCGTTTGCCGTGTTTAGTCTCGGCGATAGCTCTTATGAATTTTTCTGCCAGTCCGGGAAAGATTTCGATAGCAAGCTGGCGGAACTGGGCGGTGAACGCCTGCTCGACCGTGTCGATGCCGACGTTGAATACCAGGCTGCTGCCAGCGAGTGGCGCGCCCGCGTGGTCGATGTTCTTAAATCGCGCGCGCCTGTCGCAGCACCTTCACAATCCGTCGCTACTGGCGCGGTAAATGAAATCCACACCAGCCCGTACAGCAAAGACGCGCCGCTGGTGGCGAGCCTTTCGGTTAACCAGAAAATTACCGGGCGTAACTCTGAAAAAGACGTTCGCCATATCGAAATTGACTTAGGTGACTCTGGCCTGCGTTATCAGCCGGGTGACGCGCTGGGCGTCTGGTATCAGAACGATCCGGCACTGGTGAAAGAACTTGTCGAACTGCTGTGGCTGAAAGGTGATGAACCTGTCACCGTTGAGGGCAAAACCCTGCCGCTGAATGAGGCGCTACAGTGGCATTTTGAACTCACCGTCAACACCGCCAACATCGTTGAGAACTACGCCACGCTAACCCGCAGTGAAACGCTGCTGCCGCTGGTGGGCGATAAATCGAAGTTACAGCATTACGCCGCGACGACGCCGATTGTCGACATGGTGCGTTTTTCTCCGGCACAGCTTGACGCTGAAGCCCTGATTAACTTGCTGCGCCCGCTGACGCCGCGCCTGTACTCCATCGCCTCCTCGCAGGCGGAAGTCGAGAACGAAGTACACGTCACCGTTGGCGTGGTGCGTTATGACGTGGAAGGCCGCGCCCGTGCTGGCGGTGCCTCCAGCTTCCTTGCGGACCGTGTGGAAGAAGAGGGCGAAGTCCGCGTATTTATCGAACATAACGACAACTTCCGCCTACCAGCCAACCCGGAAACGCCGGTGATTATGATTGGCCCGGGCACCGGCATCGCACCGTTCCGCGCCTTTATGCAGCAACGTGCTGCTGACGAAGCGCCGGGTAAAAACTGGCTGTTCTTCGGCAACCCACACTTTACGGAAGATTTCCTCTACCAGGTGGAGTGGCAGCGCTACGTCAAAGAGGGAGTGCTGACACGTATCGATCTCGCCTGGTCGCGCGATCAAAAAGAAAAAATTTACGTACAAGACAAACTGCGCGAACAGGGCGCAGAGCTGTGGCGCTGGATCAATGACGGTGCCCACATTTATGTCTGCGGCGACGCTAATCGCATGGCGAAAGACGTTGAACAGGCACTTCTGGAAGTGATTGCCGAATTTGGTGGCATGGACACCGAAGCGGCGGATGAATTTTTAAGTGAGCTGCGCGTAGAGCGCCGTTATCAGCGAGATGTCTACTAATGAACGAAAAACATCCAGGGCCTTTAGTGGTCGAAGGAAAACTGACAGACGCCGAGCGCATGAAGCTTGAGAGCAACTACCTGCGCGGGACCATTGCGGAAGATTTAAACGACGGTCTGACCGGCGGCTTTAAGGGCGACAACTTCCTGCTGATCCGTTTCCACGGTATGTATCAGCAGGATGACCGCGATATCCGCGCCGAACGTGCTGAACAGAAGCTGGAACCGCGTCATGCGATGCTGCTGCGCTGCCGTCTGCCGGGTGGGGTGATCACCACTAAACAGTGGCAGGCAATTGATAAATTCGCCGGTGAAAACACCATTTATGGCAGCATTCGCCTGACCAACCGCCAGACGTTCCAGTTCCACGGCATTCTGAAAAAGAACGTCAAACCGGTGCACCAGATGCTGCATTCGGTCGGTCTTGATGCGCTGGCGACCGCCAACGACATGAACCGTAATGTACTCTGCACCTCGAACCCATTTGAATCTCAGTTGCACGCGGAAGCGTATGAGTGGGCGAAGAAAATCTCTGAACATCTGCTGCCGCGTACCCGCGCCTACGCGGAGATCTGGCTCGATCAGGAGAAAGTCGCCACCACCGATGAAGAACCAATCCTCGGTCAGACCTACCTGCCGCGTAAATTCAAAACCACGGTAGTGATCCCGCCGCAGAACGATATCGATCTGCATGCCAACGACATGAACTTCGTGGCAATCGCCGAAAACGGCAAGCTGGTGGGCTTTAACCTGTTGGTGGGCGGTGGGCTTTCTATCGAACACGGCAACAAGAAAACCTACGCCCGCACGGCGAGCGAGTTTGGCTATCTGCCACTGGAGCATACGCTGGCGGTGGCGGAAGCGGTCGTTACCACTCAGCGTGACTGGGGTAATCGTACTGACCGTAAAAACGCCAAAACCAAATACACGCTGGAGCGCGTGGGGGTCGAGACGTTTAAAGCAGAAGTGGAACGTCGCGCGGGGATCAAGTTCGAACCGATCCGTCCTTATGAATTTACCGGACGCGGCGATCGTATCGGCTGGGTAAAAGGGATCGATGACAAATGGCACCTGACGCTGTTTATCGAAAATGGCCGAATTCTTGATTATCCGGGGCGTCCGCTGAAAACCGGCCTGCTGGAGATCGCGAAGATCCACAAAGGTGATTTCCGCATTACGGCGAACCAGAATCTGATCATCGCCGGTGTACCGGAAAGCGAGAAAGCGAAGATTGAGAAGATCGCCAAAGAGAGCGGATTGATGAATGCCGTCACGCCGCAGCGCGAAAACTCAATGGCCTGCGTGTCATTCCCGACTTGCCCGTTGGCGATGGCGGAAGCGGAGCGTTTCCTGCCGTCGTTTATCGATAACATCGATAATTTAATGGCGAAACATGGTGTCAGCGATGAGCACATCGTGATGCGTGTAACAGGCTGCCCGAACGGTTGTGGTCGCGCGATGCTGGCGGAAGTGGGCCTGGTGGGTAAAGCGCCGGGTCGCTACAACCTGCATCTTGGCGGCAACCGCATGGGAACGCGTATCCCACGGATGTATAAAGAAAACATCACCGAGCCGGAAATCCTGGCGACGCTTGATGAACTGATAGGGCGCTGGGCGAAAGAGCGTGAAGCGGGTGAAGGCTTCGGTGACTTTACGGTGCGTGCGGGCATCATTCGCCCGGTGCTCGATCCGGCGCGTGATTTGTGGGATTAACCATCAGTCCAGTCTTGTAGGCCTGATAAGACGCGTAAGCGTCGCATCAGGCAAGGCAAACAGTGAGGAATCTATGTCCAAACTCGATCTAAATGCCCTGAACGAACTGCCGAAGGTAGATCGCATTCTGGCGCTGGCGGAAACTAACGCCGAGCTTGAAAAACTGGATGCTGAAGGCCGCGTTGCCTGGGCGCTGGAAAATCTGCCCGGTGAATATGTGCTTTCTTCCAGTTTCGGCATTCAGGCGGCGGTGAGCCTGCATCTGGTTAATCAGATTCGCCCGGATATCCCGGTGATCCTGACCGATACGGGTTATCTGTTCCCGGAAACCTACCGCTTTATTGACGAGTTAACGGACAAACTCAAGCTCAACCTGAAAGTGTACCGCGCTACCGAAAGCGCCGCCTGGCAGGAAGCACGCTACGGCAAACTGTGGGAGCAGGGCGTTGAAGGCATTGAAAAGTACAACGATATCAACAAAGTCGAACCGATGAACCGGGCGCTGAAAGAACTGAACGCACAAACGTGGTTTGCTGGCCTGCGCCGTGAACAATCCGGCAGCCGCGCTAATTTACCGGTGTTGGCAATTCAACGTGGTGTATTTAAAGTGCTGCCGATTATCGACTGGGATAACCGAACTATTTATCAGTATCTGCAAAAACATGGCCTGAAATATCACCCATTATGGGACGAAGGATATTTATCGGTTGGTGATACACATACAACCCGTAAATGGGAACCCGGTATGGCGGAAGAAGAAACGCGTTTCTTTGGCTTAAAAAGGGAATGTGGGCTGCACGAAGGGTAAATATTGTCGGATAAAATAAACGCCTCTGTCAGAAATGATGGGGGTGTTTTTATTTTGCGAGCAGCATTCCGGCATTTAAACGTGAATATAGCAGGGGAAATCAACAGTTATAGAATGGCGTCGGGTGCTTGAGGCTGTCTGGCGTTAAGCATTCGCGAGGTTCCAGATGGACAAAAGCCCCAGGCGATATATCTATCAACCTGAGGCTCGCGTTCGAACGTAGCAATTCGGATGTTAGTCTCTTCTTTGCAGGGAGGCAAGACATGCTGACAAAATATGCCCTTGTGGCAATCATCGTACTGTGTTGTACAGTACTGGGATTCACGCTGATGGTAGGCGACTCGTTGTGTGAGTTGAGTATCAGAGAACGTGGTATGGAGTTTAAGGCAGTTCTCGCTTACGAATCGAAGAAGTAGCCACCACGCGGGGGTAAAACCCCGCGTATTGAATTGTGATGGTTTGGTCTCCTGCACCCTTTTTTCATTTATATTGTTTTTGTGAATATTATGCCTGTGTTTATTATTTATATATATCACAGATGAAAATCATTGAATTATTCATAATGTAAATATTTTATTGAACGATATATATCACAGATAATTTTTAATATATGCGTAAATATCCTTTAAGTTTTACTGAAGGATAAAAACATTGTGACTTTCTTTGATTTCTGGGGAAAAAACCGACGTGGCGAGAAAGAGGGTGGCGACGATTATCACCTTCTTTGCTGGCATTCGCTGGATGTAGCCGCGATAGGCTATTTAATGGTCAAAAACAACTGTTTCGGGCTGGCTGACTATTTTCGTCAATTAGGTTTCGCTGACACGGATCAGGCAGCACAATTTTTCGCCTGGTTGTTGTGCTGGCACGATACTGGAAAATTTGCCCGCTCATTTCAGCAACTTTACCTGCACCCACAACTCAAGGTTCCGGAAGGCGCAAGAAAGAATTACGAAAAGATCTCTCATTCAACGCTGGGTTACTGGTTGTGGCATCATTATTTAATTGAATGTGAAGAGTTGCTTCCTTCATCTTCACTCTCTTTGCGCAAACTTAAACGGGTAATAGATATGTGGATGCCCGTGACGACCGGGCATCATGGTCGGCCTCCTGACCGTATCGATGAACTGGACAACTTTCTGCCTGAAGACAAAGCTGCCGCACGGGATTTTCTCCTTGAAATCAAGGTACTGTTTCCGCTCATCGAGATCCCTACATTCTGGGATGATGACGAGGGCGTTGAACTTATAAAACATTTTTCCTGGTATATCTCTGCAACCGTCGTACTCGCAGACTGGACGGGATCGTCAACGCGGTTTTTTCCACGCGTTGCACAGGCAATGGATATTAAAGATTACTGGCAGAAGGCTTTAGTTCAGGCTCAAAACGCATTAACCGTCTTTCCCCCAAAAGCAGAAAGCGCGCCTTTCACTGGAATTAATACGCTGTTTCCTTTTATTGAGAACCCAACACCGTTACAGCAAAAGGTGTTGGATCTGGATATCAGCCAGCCAGGACCACAGTTGTTTATTCTGGAAGATGTGACTGGCGCAGGTAAAACAGAAGCGGCGCTTATCCTGGCGCACAGGTTGATGTCTGCGGGGAAAGCACAGGGTTTGTTTTTTGGTTTGCCAACAATGGCAACGGCCAATGCCATGTACGATAGGCTGGTAAAAACCTGGCTTGCTTTCTATTCGCCACAATCCCGCCCCAGCCTGGTGCTGGCACACAGCGCTCGTTCGCTAATGGATCGCTTTAACGCATCGCTGTGGTCTGGTGATTTTGTGGGGTCAGAAGAACCGGATGAACAAGCGTTCAGTCAGGGATGTGCGGCCTGGTTTGCTGACAGTAACAAGAAGGCGTTGCTGGCTGAAATTGGCGTCGGCACGCTGGATCAGGCGATGATGGCGGTGATGCCGTTCAAACATAATAATCTGCGGCTTCTGGGGCTGAGTAACAAAATCCTGCTAGCCGATGAGATCCACGCCTGTGACGCTTATATGTCGTGCATTCTTGAAGGGCTGATCGAGCGGCAGGCGCGTGGCGGAAACAGCGTTATTTTGCTTTCTGCTACGTTGTCTCAACAGCAGCGTGACAAACTCGTCGCCGCCTTTGCGCGTGGTGCAGAGGGCCAGCAAGAAGCTCCGTTGCTGGAAAAAGATGATTATCCCTGGCTGACGCATGTCACGAAATCCGATGTGCATTCGCACCGGGTAGCGACGCGCAAAGACGTTGAGCGCAGCGTGAGTGTGGGTTGGCTTCATAGCGAACAAGAGTGTATTGCGCGTATCGAATCGGCGGTAAGTCAGGGGAAATGCATCGCCTGGATTCGGAATTCTGTCGATGACGCCATCCAGGTTCATCGTCAGCTGCTTGCCCGCGGCGTCATTCCTGCTTCCAGCCTTTCACTTTTTCATAGCCGCTTTGCTTTCAGCGATCGCCAGCGAATTGAAACGGAGACGCTGGCACGCTTTGGTAAAGAAGACTGTTCACAGCGTGCCGGAAAAGTCCTCATTTGTACTCAGGTCCTGGAGCAGAGCGTCGACTGCGACCTGGACGAAATGATTTCCGACCTTGCCCATGTTGATTTGCTGATCCAGCGAGCAGGGCGATTACAGCGACATATCCGCGATATTAATGGTCAGTTAAAGCGTGACGGTAAAGACGAGCGTCACCCTCCTGTATTGCTGATTCTGGCCCCCGTCTGGGACGACTCTCCGGGTGAAGAATGGTTTGCCAGTGCCATGCGTAACAGTGCATTTGTCTATCCCGATCATGGGCGAATCTGGTTGACGCAGCGTGTGCTGCGTGAACAAGGCGCGATTCAGATGCCACACTCAGCCCGGCTTCTGATTGAATCAGTCTACGGTGAGGACGTGGTAATGCCGGAAGGGTTTGCCCGCAGCGAGCAGGAGCAAGTGGGCAAATACTACTGCGATCGTTCAATGGCTAATAAGTTTGTGCTGAACTTCAGGCCCGGCTATGCCGCCAATATCAACGATTACCTTCCGGAAAAACTGTCGACACGTCTGGCTGAGGAGTCTGTTTCCTTGTGGTTGGCTACCTGTATTGACGGTGTGGTGAAGCCTTATGCCACTGGCGCTCACGCATGGGAAATGAGCGTTGTCAAAGTGCGCCAAAGCTGGTGGAAAAAACATCGGGATGAGTTTTCTTTACTGGAAGGGGATGCGTTCAGGCAGTGGCGCGTTGAACAGCGGCAAGATCCGGAGATGGCAAACGTGATTTTAGTCACCGATGACGAAAGTTGTGGATATTCGGCTACGGAGGGATTGATTGGCAAGGTTGGTTGAGATGCCTGCGACAGGATTCTCTGAATAGTTGATACACAAAAAAGGATGGAAGGATGGATAACCGACCTGGGATGGTCTTTTTTACGAGAGGATGCGTATGAACTCGTTTTCACTTCTGACAACCCCGTGGTTGCCCGTTCGTTATAAAGACGGAACGACAGGCAAACTGGCGCCAGTCGATCTGGCGGATGAAAATGTTGTCGATATCGCTGCGCCGCGGGCAGATCTCCAGGGGGCGGCATGGCAGTTTTTGCTGGGACTACTACAAACCAGCTTCGCGCCCAAAAATCACGGTCGTTGGGATGATATCTGGGAAGACGGGCTGGAGGTTGAAAAGCTACGGGAAGCATTGCTGTCTTTAGAACACGCTTTCCAGTTTGGCCCAGATTCCCCTTCATTTATGCAGGATTTCGAGGCGCTTACGGGAGATAAAGTTCCGGTAGCTTCATTACTGCCTGAAATTCCCGGCTCTCAAACGACGAAGTTTAATAAAGACCACTTTATCAAGCGTGGTGTAACGGAACACCTGTGCCCCCATTGCTTAGCATTGGCCTTGTTCTCTTTACAGTTGAATGCACCAGCGGGCGGCAAAGGCTATCGCACCGGTTTGCGCGGCGGTGGGCCGATGACGACGCTGATTGAATTACAGGAATATCAGGGCAATCAACAAACACCCTTGTGGCGCAAACTGTGGCTCAACGTGATGCCGCAGGATGAATCTGACTTACCGCTACCCAAAAAATTTGACGATCTGGTTTTCCCCTGGCTTGGCCCGACGCGTACCAGTGAACTGGCCGGTGCGGTGGTAACTGATGATCAGGTCAACAAACTCCAGGCGTACTGGGGAATGCCTCGGCGCATACGTGTTGATTTTAATACCACGACAGTCGGCAACTGCGATATTTGCGGTGAGCAGAGCGATGCGCTCCTGAGCCTGATGACGACCAAAAAGTACGGTGCGAATTATGCCATGTGGCAGCATCCCTTAACGCCCTACCGTGTACCACTTAAAGAGGGCGGCGAGCTTTACTCGGTCAAGCCACAACCGGGCGGTTTAATCTGGCGCGACTGGTTAGGTCTTATCGAAACGGGTAAGTCAGAAAACAATACGGAACTTCCCGCGCTGGTGGTGAAACTCTTTAATGCCAGCAGTCTGAAACAGGCAAAAGTGGGCCTGTGGGGATTTGGCTATGATTTCGACAACATGAAAGCGCGCTGTTGGTACGAACACCATTTCCCGCTACTGCTCAATAAAAAAGAAGGCCAGATACCAAAGCTGCGGCTGGCTGCGCAAACGGCTTCACGGATTCTAAGTCTATTACGGAGTGCATTGAAAGAAGCATGGTTCTCCGATCCAAAAGGTGCACGGGGTGATTTCAGTTTTGTGGATATCGACTTCTGGAACAAAACTCAGCATCGCTTCCTGAGGTTAGTGCGTCAAATTGAAGAAGGTCAGGAGCCGGATGAATTACTCAGCAAATGGCAAAAGGAAATGTGGTTATTCGCGCGTCAGGATTTTGACGAGCGGGTATTCACTAATCCTTATGAGCCCGTTGATTTGAAACGCGTCATGACCGCGCGCAAGAAATATTTTACAACATCGGCGGAGAAGCAAAGTGCTAAAGCCGCCAGGGAGAAAAAGCAGGAGGCTGCTGAATGAGTATTGTAAAAGAGGAGCACAAAGCCACGCTGCGCAAATGGCACGAGGAATTGCAGGAAAAACGCGGCAATCGTGCCAGTCTGCGGCGTAGTACGACGGTTAATGATGTTTGTTTGTCAGAAGGGTTTCGTTCTCTGCTAATGCAGACCCACACGTTGTGGAAAGTTGAAGCGCAAGAGTGGCGTTTTACCGCACTGGCACTGGTCGCTGCAGTTAGCGCCAATGTAAAAGCCATTGATGAACGGCAGCCTTTTGCCGCGCAGCTGGCGGCAGTAATGTCAGAAGGGCGGTTTTCGCGCCTGTCGGCAGTAAAAACGCCGGATGATTTACTGCGCCAGTTACGTCGCGCGGTCAAATTATTAAACGGTTCCGTCAATCTTATCTCTTTGGCAGACGATATTTTCCGCTGGTGCCAGGAGAGTGACGACCTGCTCAACCATCACCGCCGTCAGCAGCGGCCAACAGAATTTATCCGTATCCGCTGGGCGCTGGAATATTACCAGGCTGGCGACGCCGATAACGAACAAAATTAATAAAGGACTATCTCATGACGACATTTATTCAGCTCCATTTGTTAACCGCTTACCCTGCAGCCAATCTTAACCGTGATGACACCGGTGCGCCGAAAACCGTGGTGCTGGGTGGAGCAACGCGTCTGCGCGTTTCCTCGCAAAGTCTGAAACGTGCGTGGCGCACTTCTGCACTTTTTGAACAGGCGCTGGCGGGCCATATTGGTATTCGTAGTGGGCGTATCGCGCGCGAGGCAGCAACTATCATGATTGAGAAAGGAATCGAAGAAAAAAAAGCCATCGAATGGGCGGCAGATATTGCCGATTATCTTGGTAAAGCCAAAAAAGACAAAAAACCAAAAGATCCGCTCACTAACGCTGAAACTGAACAGCTCGTCCATATCAGCCCGGCAGAATTTGACGCCGTAAAAGCGCTGGCCCATCAACTGGCAGAAGAAAAGCGCGCGCCAAAAGAGGACGATCTCGCTTTGTTACGTAAAGACCGCATGGCGGTAGATATCGCCATGTTTGGTCGTATGCTGGCGAATAAACCCGAGTTTAATGTTGAAGCCGCCTGTCAGGTCGCGCACGCGTTTGGTGTCAGTGAAACGATTGTCGAAGATGATTTTTTCACCGCCGTTGATGATTTGCGCCAGGTCTCTGAAGATGCTGGTGCAGGGCATCTTGGTGAAACTGGATTTGGTTCTGCGCTGTTCTACACCTATATCTGCATTGATAAAGATCTGCTGGTCGAAAACCTCGGCGGTGACGAAGCATTAGCTAATCAGACCCTGCGCGCCTTTACGGAAGCAGCGTTTAAAGTTTCCCCAACCGGTAAACAAAACAGCTTTGCCAGCCGTGCCTACGCCTCCTGGGCGCTGGCAGAAAAAGGCACCGAACAACCGCGTTCTCTGGCGGCGGCTTTCTATGAACCCATTAATGGCACACGTCAGTTAGATGTGGCAGTGCAGCGTATTACAACGCTTCGCGAAAACATGAATACGGTTTACGAACAGAAGACCGAATGCGCAAGTTTTGACGTGATGAACAAACAGGGAAGCATGAAGGACGTGCTGGACTTTATCTGCGCGTAAGGGGCGGCTTATGAGCCAATATCTGATTTTTCAGCTTCATGGGCCAATGGCATCCTAGGGCGTTGATGCACCCGGTGAGGTGCGTCATACCCATGAACTGCCTTCGCGTTCAGCATTGCTGGGGCTGCTGGCTGCCGGGGTAGGGATACGGCGTGATGACACCGAATGCTTAAACGCGTTTAATCGCCACTATTCACTGGTGGTTTGCGCCAGCCGTAACCCGCGCTGGGCACGGGATTATCACACGGTCCAGATGCCAAAAGAGGTGCGTAAAGCGCGTTATTTCAGCCGTCGCGAAGAGTTGAGCGCCCCTGATCTTCTAAGCGCGATTATCTCCCGGCGCGACTACTACACCGATGCCTGGTGGATGGTGGCCGTGGCAACAACAGCTGATGCGCCTTACAGCCTCGAACAGTTGCAGGAAGGTTTACGCCATCCGGTTTTTCCGCTTTATCTGGGGCGAAAAAGCCATCCGCTGGCATTACCCCTTGCGCCGTTACTGCTTGAAGGTAACGCGTCTGATGCCTTACGTAACGCATACCAACAGTATCAGGATCGTTTCCACGAACTGAAAGTCTCACTCCCGAAACTTCAGGATGAATGCTGGTGGGAAGGGGAGCACGATGGCCTGGTCTCGAGCAAAATATTACGCCGCCGGGATGTTCCTTTAAATCGTCAGCAGTGGCTGTTTGGGGAACGCACCGTCAATCAGGGGCCGTGGCTCAGCAAGGAGGAACCATGTACCTCTCAAGAATAACCTTACATACCGGCCAGCTTTCGCCTGCGCAGTTACTGCATCTGGTGGATCGCGGTGAATATGTGATGCATCAGTGGCTGTGGGATCTTTTTCCTGGCGGCAAAGAAAGGCAATTTCTTTATCGTCGGGAAGAACTCCAGGGCGCGTTTCGCTTTTTTGTCCTGTCGCAGGAACGCCCGGCGGAAAGTGAAATGTTCACCATCGAATGCCGGTCATTTGCGCCGGAGCTGCGTACCGGACAATCCCTTTGTTTCAACCTGCGGGCGAATCCAACAGTCTGTAAAGCGGGTAAGCGCCACGATCTGCTGATGGAGGCGAAACGGCAGGTGAGGGGGCAGGCGGAAGGAAGTGATGTCTGGTTGCATCAACAACAGGCGGCGCTGGGCTGGCTGGCTGCGCAGGGAGAGAGAAGTGGTTTTACACTGCTGGATACCTCGGTCGATGCCTACCGACAACAGCAACTGCGGCGGGAAAATGCCCGGCAACTGATCCAGTTCAGTAGCGTGGATTATACGGGGATGCTGACGGTCACCGAGCCAGGGTTATTTCTGCAACGTCTCTGCCTGGGGTATGGCAAAAGCCGGGCGTTCGGCTGTGGTCTGATGTTAATCAAACCCGGAGCAGAGGCGTGACGTTTGTACCACTGAGTCCGATCCCATTAAAAGATCGCACCTCCATGATCTTCCTCCAGTACGGTCAGATCGACGTACTGGATGGCGCTTTCGTGCTGATCGACAAAACAGGGATCCGCACGCATATTCCGGTGGGATCGGTCGCTTGCATAATGCTCGAACCAGGAACGAGAGTTTCCCACGCGGCGGTGCATCTGGCCGCCACGGTGGGGACACTGCTGGTCTGGGTCGGTGAAGCGGGCGTTCGCGTTTACTCCCCCGGACAACCTGGAGGGGCGCGGGCAGATAAATTACTCTACCAGGCAAAGCTGGCTTTAACGGAAGATCTACGGTTGAAGGTGGTGCGCAAAATGTATGAATTACGTTTTCGTGAACCACCGCCAGCTCGCCGTTCAGTGGAGCAGCTACGGGGAATTGAGGGAGCCCGAGTACGCCAGACCTATGCATTACTGGCGAAGCAATATGGTGTGAAATGGAATGGTCGCAACTACGATCCTAAAGACTGGGAAAAAGGCGATGTTGTGAATCGCTGCATCAGTGCTGCCACATCATGCCTGTACGGTATATCTGAAGCGGCTGTATTAGCCGCGGGATATGCGCCCGCTATTGGTTTTATCCATAGTGGCAAACCGCTTTCATTTGTTTATGACATAGCCGATATCATTAAATTTGATTTGGTTGTGCCAAAGGCATTTGAAATAGCGGCGAGGCAACCCGCAGAACCAGATAAAGAAGTCAGGTTGGCCTGTCGCGATATTTTCCGTAGCACTAAGTTAACGGGCAAATTAATCCCGTTAATTGAGGAAGTCCTTGCCGCCGGTGAAATTGAACCACCACAACCCGCGCCGGATATGTTACCGCCAGCTATCCCGGAACCTGAAACGCTGGGTGATAGTGGTCACCGGGGGCGCAGCGGATGAGCATGGTCGTGGTTGTTACAGAAAATGTCCCGCCGCGCTTACGTGGACGGCTCGCGATCTGGCTACTGGAAGTGCGTGCTGGTGTTTATGTTGGTGATACATCCAAACGTATTCGGGAGATGATCTGGCAGCAAATCCCCCAACTGGCAGGTTGCGGAAATGTGGTCATGGCCTGGGCGACCAATACCGAGTCGGGTTTTGAATTTCAGACCTGGGGTGAAAACAGACGTATTCCGGTGGATTTGGATGGGTTACGGTTGGTTTCGTTTCTTCCTGTTGAGAATCAATAAGTTACCCGTTCTTTAAAAATAAGGAAATGTTTGAATTTAGTTGGTAGATTGTTGATGTGGAATAAAATTGTTTAAAAACAGATACGTATGCTTAGTGTGTTCCCCGCGCCAGCGGGGATAAACCGAATACCCAGCGCTATTTCGAGCGCGAGAGAGTGTGTTCCCCGCGCCAGCGGGGATAAACCGGAAATTTCGGAAATTAAATCCGCTCGCGATCGGTGTTCCCCGCGCCAGCGGGGATAAACCCCATGGCAGGAAGAGCGGATGATTTAGGGGTAAGTGTTCCCCGCGCCAGCGGGGATAAACCGAAGCCGGATCACATTTTCTTAGCGGAGCTGACGTGTTCCCCGCGCCAGCGGGGATAAACCGCTCTCGGTTCTGGGGTACTGTTACCCATAACTGAGCTCCCCCGCGTCAGCGGGGGAACTCCCAACTCCCATTTTCAAACGCCTCATGACGCCTTCGCCAGTTCCTTCACCAGCGGTAGCATTATCCGCATAACGTCACGGCAGCGACGTTCTATTCTTCCAGGAAGCGCCTTATCAATATGCTGTTGATTATCAAGCCTTACATCATGCCAGCTATTTCCCGCCGGGAAGGCCGGTGTTTTTGCGCGTTGCTGATAACCATCCTTATTTCCAAGATTCCAGTTGGTCGCCTCCACCGAAAGTACCGCAATACCGGCTTTGTCGAAAACTTCTGCATCGTTACAACACCCAGTGCCTTTCGGATAGTTTTTATTCAAACCTGGATTTGTTGTCGCTGCAATCCCATGATTACGCGCAATTGCCAGCGCTCGATCACGGGTTAATTTCCTGACAGCCTCTGGTGTATTTACACCACTATTAAAATACAATTTATCGCCAACAATTAAGTTATCGAGATTAATCACCAGCAGCGTATTTTTCTTTTCAGTATCGCTCATGCGCTTGAGTAAATTCTCAGCGCCTAATTTCCCTTCTTCTTCTCCACTGGTTGCCACAAAACGAATACCATACTCGGTAGGCGTATTTTTCAGACGTTCAGCCAGTTCCAGCATGACACCTAAACCTGCGGCGTTATCATCCATTCCTTGTAACGTCAGCCCGCCGAGATTGGCATCGGCGTCGGCATCGCTCAGTGGAGCGTACGTATCAAGATGCGCCATAATGATGATCTGCTGCGGCGCTTTGCCTTCATGAGCGGCAATCACCGTACTTCCCGTCACGTTGTGCCAGTTTTTGCGGTTATCGCGGGCGGTGTAAATATATCGGCTATTAAATGTCCGAATATCACTGCGATAACCCATCTGTTGAAACTGTTGGCGAATATAATCGGCAGATAACATTTCTGCAGGAGTTCCGGTCATGCGTCCCGGAAAGAAAGTAGCAATATGTCGTGCCTGTGTATTAGCAAAATCACCAGGTTTAGGTGACGAGGCGTGTACGGGGAGAATAAAGCATACGCCGAGCGCCAGGGCAGCGGTACGGTGGCGCAATGCGGAAAACATAGTGAGTCCTTAAATACCATGCAAATTTTTTTACCGCCATAGTATGAAACTGCCGCTGCGCTAAAACAATTTCAAATCTTCCTAAACGCCCGAAATCCGGTGCCTTAAGCACTTTTTGATATTAGCTTTGCCAAATCGTTATTCCGTTAAGGAACTACTCATTCTAATTGGTAATTTCATTCGTTCTCTTACGCTCCCTATAGTCGAAACATCTGATGGCAAGAAAAATAGCGGTATTGCAAAGGAACGGTTATGGATCAAAAACGACTTACTCACCTGCGGCAACTGGAGGCGGAAAGCATCCACATTATTCGCGAGGTGGCGGCAGAATTCTCAAATCCGGTGATGCTCTACTCTATCGGTAAAGATTCCAGCGTCATGCTGCATCTGGCGCGCAAGGCGTTTTATCCGGGTACGCTGCCTTTCCCTCTGCTGCATGTTGATACTGGCTGGAAATTCCGCGAGATGTATGAGTTTCGTGATCGTACGGCTAAAGCCTATGGCTGCGAGTTGCTGGTGCATAAAAACCCGGAAGGCGTGGCGATGGGGATTAATCCATTCGTACACGGCAGCGCAAAACATACCGATATTATGAAAACCGAAGGTTTGAAGCAGGCGTTGAACAAGTACGGTTTTGATGCCGCCTTCGGTGGCGCACGTCGTGACGAAGAGAAATCCCGCGCTAAGGAGCGAATCTACTCTTTCCGTGACCGCTTCCATCGCTGGGACCCGAAAAATCAGCGCCCGGAGCTGTGGCACAACTACAACGGGCAAATTAACAAAGGCGAAAGTATCCGCGTTTTCCCGCTCTCTAACTGGACCGAGCAGGATATCTGGCAATACATCTGGCTGGAAAATATCGACATTGTCCCGCTGTATCTCGCTGCTGAACGTCCGGTTCTGGAACGCGACGGTATGTTGATGATGATTGATGACAACCGTATCGACCTGCAACCGGGCGAAGTGATTAAAAAACGGATGGTGCGTTTCCGTACGCTGGGCTGCTGGCCGCTGACCGGCGCGGTGGAGTCAAATGCGCAAACACTGCCGGAAATCATCGAAGAGATGCTGGTTTCCACCACCAGTGAACGTCAGGGGCGCGTGATTGACCGCGACCAGGCAGGTTCTATGGAGCTGAAAAAACGTCAGGGGTATTTTTAAGATGAACACTGCACTTGCACAACAAATTGCCAATGAAGGCGGCGTTGAAGCCTGGATGATTGCGCAACAACATAAAAGTCTGCTGCGTTTTCTGACCTGTGGTAGCGTCGATGACGGCAAAAGTACCCTGATTGGTCGCCTGCTGCACGATACCCGCCAAATCTACGAAGATCAGCTCTCATCGCTGCATAACGACAGTAAGCGTCACGGCACCCAGGGCGAAAAGCTGGATCTGGCACTGCTGGTGGACGGCCTGCAAGCTGAGCGTGAACAGGGCATCACCATTGATGTGGCTTACCGCTATTTCTCCACTGAGAAGCGTAAATTTATAATCGCCGATACCCCTGGGCACGAGCAGTACACCCGCAATATGGCGACTGGCGCATCGACATGCGAACTGGCGATCTTACTGATCGATGCCCGTAAAGGCGTGCTCGATCAAACGCGTCGTCACAGTTTTATCTCCACACTGTTGGGGATCAAACATCTGATCGTGGCGATCAACAAAATGGATCTGGTGGATTACAGCGAAGAGACGTTCACCCGCATTCGTGAAGATTATCTGACCTTTGCCGAGCAGCTGCCGGGTAATCTGGATATTCGCTTTGTGCCGCTCTCCGCGCTGGAAGGCGACAACGTGGCTTCGCAAAGTGAAAGCATGTCGTGGTACAGCGGTCCGACACTGCTCGAAGTGCTGGAAACCGTGGAAATCCAGCGAGTGGTGGATGCTCAGCCAATGCGCTTTCCGGTGCAGTACGTTAACCGCCCGAATCTCGATTTTCGTGGCTACGCCGGAACGCTGGCATCCGGTCGCGTGGAAGTCGGGCAACGTGTCAAAGTGCTGCCCTCTGGTGTGGAATCAAACGTCGCGCGGATCGTGACCTTTGATGGCGATCGCGAAGAAGCCTTTGCCGGAGAAGCGATCACCCTGGTGCTGACGGATGAGATCGACATCAGCCGTGGCGATCTGCTGCTGGCGGCAGACGAAGCGTTACCGGCTGTGCAGAGCGCGTCGGTGGATGTGGTATGGATGGCGGAACAGCCGCTTTCCCCAGGCCAGAGTTACGACATCAAAATTGCCGGTAAGAAGACGCGTGCTCGTGTTGATGGCATTCGTTATCAGGTTGATATTAATAACCTTACTCAACGCGAAGTTGAAAATCTGCCGCTGAACGGCATCGGCCTGGTGGATCTCACTTTTGACGAGCCACTGGTGTTAGATCGTTATCAGCAAAACCCGGTTACTGGTGGTCTGATTTTTATCGATCGCCTGAGCAATGTGACCGTGGGTGCCGGTATGGTGCACGAGCCAGTTAGCCAGGCTACTGCTGCGCCATCTGAATTCAGTGCATTCGAACTGGAATTGAATGCCCTGGTTCGCCGCCATTTCCCGCACTGGGGTGCGCGCGATTTACTGGGAGATAAATAATGGCGCTGCATGACGAAAACGTCGTCTGGCATAGCCACCCAGTAACTCCGCAACAACGCGAACAGCACCACGGTCATCGTGGTGTTGTGCTGTGGTTTACCGGCCTCTCTGGTTCCGGTAAATCAACCGTCGCGGGGGCGCTGGAGGAGGCGTTACATAACCTTGGTGTCAGTACGTATTTGCTGGATGGCGACAACGTCCGCCACGGCTTATGCAGCGATCTCGGTTTTAGCGATGCCGATCGTAAAGAGAATATCCGTCGCGTCGGTGAAGTGGCGAATTTAATGGTTGAAGCTGGACTGGTGGTGCTGACCGCTTTTATCTCGCCACACCGCGCCGAACGCCAGATGGTTCGCGAACGCGTAGGAGAAGGGCGTTTTATCGAAGTGTTTGTCGATACGCCGCTGGCGATTTGCGAGGCCCGCGATCCAAAAGGCTTATATAAGAAAGCACGTGCCGGTGAACTGCGTAACTTTACGGGAATAGATTCCGTTTACGAAGCACCTGAATCGGCAGAAATTCATCTCAATGGTGAACAATTAGTAACAAATTTGGTACAGCAATTATTAGATCTGTTGAGACAGAACGATATTATCAGATCCTGAGACACCACCGGGTTTCCATGCCCGGTCCGTCAAAGTTACAGGATCAAATATGCGTAATAGCCATAACATTACACTAACAAATAACGACAGCCTTACTGAGGATGAAGAAACCACATGGTCACTGCCAGGTGCTGTGGTTGGTTTTGTCTCCTGGTTATTTGCGCTGGCGATGCCGATGTTGATTTATGGCTCTAACACGCTGTTCTTCTTTATCTACACCTGGCCTTTCTTTCTGGCACTGATGCCTGTCGCGGTGGTGGTGGGGATTGCGCTGCATTCATTGATGGACGGAAAGCTACGCTACAGTATTGTTTTCACCCTGGTGACAGTCGGCATTATGTTTGGCGCACTGTTTATGTGGCTACTGGGCTAATTTGTACTTTCCCGTCTCCTCTGTTCATAATTCAAACCGTAACGAATAATGAGATTATGTTCTGCACGCCCTGGGTATACGTAACAATGGACAAATGTGGTACATTTGCCCGCGTTGTCGCGGTATCCCCAACAGAGGATGTAGAGTCGTCTTCGGATGCATGGGATGAAGATGCCGTTTTTCAGGGGGCAGGATGGGTAAACTAACGCTGCTGTTGCTGGCTATTCTGGTCTGGCTACAGTATTCGCTGTGGTTCGGTAAGAACGGTATACATGACTATACCCGCGTCAATGATGATGTGGCGGCACAGCAAGCTACAAACGCGAAACTTAAAGCGCGAAACGATCAACTTTTTGCCGAAATTGACGATCTCAATGGCGGCCAGGAGGCGCTCGAAGAGCGTGCGCGTAATGAACTTAGCATGACCAGGCCGGGCGAAACTTTTTATCGTCTGGTGCCTGACGCGTCGAAGCGCGCACAGTCTGCGGGGCAAAACACTCGATAAATCAGCCCGGGAATTAACATGGCAACCACTCATTTGGATGTTTGCGCCGTGGTTCCGGCGGCCGGATTTGGCCGTCGAATGCAAACGGAATGTCCTAAGCAATATCTTTCAATCGGTAATCAAACCATTCTTGAACACTCGGTGCATGCGCTGCTGGCGCATCCCCGGGTGAAGCATGTCGTCATTGCCATAAGTCCTGGCGATAGCCGTTTTGCACAACTTCCTCTGGCGAATCATCCGCAAATCACCGTTGTAGATGGCGGTGATGAGCGTGCCGATTCGGTACTGGCAGGTCTGAAAGCAGCTGGCGATGCGCAGTGGGTATTGGTGCATGACGCCGCTCGTCCTTGTCTGCATCAGGATGACCTCGCGCGATTGTTGGCGTTGAGCGAAACCAGCCGCACGGGGGGGATCCTCGCCGCACCAGTGCGCGATACGATGAAACGTGCCGAACCGGGCAAAAATGCCATTGCTCATACCGTTGATCGCAACGGCTTATGGCACGCGCTGACGCCGCAATTTTTCCCTCGTGAGCTGTTACATGACTGCCTGACGCGCGCTTTAAATGAAGGTGCGACTATTACCGACGAAGCCTCGGCGCTGGAATATTGCGGATTTCATCCGCAGTTGGTCGAAGGCCGCGCGGATAACATTAAAGTCACGCGCCCGGAAGATTTGGCACTGGCCGAGTTTTACCTCACCCGAACCATCCATCAGGAGAATACATAATGCGAATTGGACACGGTTTTGACGTACACGCCTTTGGCGGTGAAGGCCCAATTATCATTGGTGGCGTACGCATTCCTTACGAAAAAGGATTGCTGGCGCATTCTGATGGCGACGTGGCGCTCCATGCGTTGACCGATGCATTGCTTGGCGCGGCGGCGCTGGGGGATATCGGCAAACTGTTCCCGGATACCGATCCGGCATTTAAAGGTGCCGATAGCCGCGAGCTGCTACGCGAAGCCTGGCGTCGTATTCAGGCGAAGGGTTATACCCTTGGCAACGTCGATGTCACTATCATCGCTCAGGCACCGAAGATGTTGCCGCACATTCCACAAATGCGCGTGTTTATTGCCGAAGATCTCGGCTGCCATATGGATGATGTTAACGTGAAAGCCACTACTACGGAAAAACTGGGATTTACCGGACGTGGGGAAGGGATTGCCTGTGAAGCGGTGGCGCTACTCATTAAGGCAACAAAATGATTGAGTTTGATAATCTCACTTACCTCCACGGTAAACCGCAAGGTACCGGGCTGCTGAAAGCCAATCCGGAAGACTTTGTGGTGGTGGAAGATTTGGGCTTTGAGCCTGATGGTGAAGGTGAGCATATTCTGGTTAGAATCCTCAAAAACGGCTGTAATACCCGTTTTGTGGCGGATGCACTGGCGAAATTCCTGAAAATTCATGCCCGTGAAGTCAGCTTCGCTGGGCAAAAAGATAAACATGCTGTTACGGAACAGTGGTTTTGTGCACGAGTGCCAGGTAAAGAGATGCCGGATCTCAGTGCTTTTCAACTGGAAGGTTGTCAGGTGCTGGAGTATGCGCGACACAAGCGTAAGTTACGTTTAGGCGCGCTGAAAGGTAACGCCTTTACCCTGGTTCTGCGCGAAGTGAGCAATCGCGATGACGTTGAACAACGTCTGATCGATATTTGCGTAAAAGGTGTACCGAACTACTTCGGTGCCCAACGTTTTGGGATTGGCGGTAGCAACTTGCAGGGCGCGCTGCGCTGGGCGCAAACCAATACTTCGGTGCGCGATCGCAATAAACGGAGTTTTTGGTTGTCGGCAGCCCGCAGTGCGTTGTTTAATCAGATTGTTGCTGAGCGCCTCAAAAAAGCAGACGTTAATCAAGTTGTTGACGGCGATGCGCTACAATTAGCCGGACGTGGTAGCTGGTTTGTTGCAACCACCGAAGAACTGGCGGAATTACAGCGTCGCGTCAACGATAAAGAGCTAATGATAACCGCCGCATTGCCGGGCAGTGGCGAATGGGGAACTCAGCGTGAAGCGCTGGCATTCGAACAAGCAGCTGTCGCCGCAGAAACTGAATTACAAGCCTTACTGGTGCGCGAAAAAGTTGAAGCCGCGCGCAGAGCGATGCTGCTGTATCCGCAACAATTAAGCTGGAACTGGTGGGATGACGTCACCGTAGAAATCCGTTTCTGGCTTCCGGCGGGAAGTTTTGCAACCAGCGTTGTCAGGGAACTTATCAACACAACAGGTGATTATGCGCATATTGCTGAGTAATGATGACGGGGTACATGCACCCGGTATACAAACGCTGGCGAAAGCCTTGCGTGAGTTTGCTGACGTTCAGGTGGTCGCCCCCGATCGTAACCGCAGCGGCGCTTCAAATTCTCTGACACTGGAATCCTCCCTGCGCACGTTTACCTTTGAAAATGGTGATATTGCTGTGCAAATGGGAACCCCGACCGATTGCGTCTATCTTGGCGTGAATGCTCTGATGCGTCCGCGCCCGGACATTGTTGTGTCCGGAATTAACGCCGGGCCGAATCTGGGGGATGATGTTATCTATTCCGGTACGGTAGCCGCCGCGATGGAGGGCCGTCATTTAGGCTTTCCGGCGCTGGCAGTCTCGCTTGACGGGCATAAACATTACGACACTGCCGCGGCGGTAACCTGTTCAATTTTGCGCGCACTGTGTAAAGAGCCGTTGCGCACCGGGCGTATTCTCAATATTAACGTACCGGATTTACCATTGGATCAAATCAAAGGTATTCGCGTGACGCGCTGCGGTACACGACATCCGGCAGATCAGGTGATCCCGCAGCAAGATCCGCGCGGCAATACGCTGTACTGGATTGGCCCGCCGGGCGGTAAATGTGATGCCGGTCCGGGGACCGATTTTGCTGCGGTAGATGAGGGCTATGTCTCCATCACGCCGCTGCATGTGGATTTAACTGCGCATAGCGCGCAAGATGTGGTTTCAGACTGGTTAAACAGCGTGGGAGTTGGCACGCAATGGTAAGCAGACGCGTACAAGCACTTCTGGATCAATTACGTGCGCAAGGTATTCAGGATGAGCAGGTGCTGAATGCACTTGCCGCCGTGCCGCGTGAAAAATTCGTTGATGAAGCGTTTGAACAAAAAGCCTGGGACAATATCGCCTTGCCGATAGGTCAGGGGCAGACAATTTCGCAGCCGTATATGGTGGCGCGAATGACCGAATTACTCGAGCTGACGCCGCAGTCGCGGGTGCTGGAAATTGGCACCGGTTCGGGATATCAAACGGCAATTCTGGCGCATCTTGTCCAGCATGTTTGCTCGGTTGAACGTATTAAAGGCTTGCAGTGGCAGGCGCGTCGCCGCCTGAAAAACCTTGATTTACATAATGTTTCAACCCGTCATGGCGATGGATGGCAAGGTTGGCAGGCACGTGCGCCGTTTGACGCTATCATTGTTACGGCGGCACCGCCGGAAATTCCAACTGCGCTAATGACGCAGCTGGACGAAGGCGGGATTCTCGTCTTACCCGTAGGGGAGGAGCACCAGTATTTGAAACGGGTGCGTCGTCGGGGAGGCGAATTTATTATCGATACCGTGGAGGCCGTGCGCTTTGTCCCTTTAGTGAAGGGTGAGCTGGCTTAAAACGTGAGGAAATACCTGGATTTTTCCTGGTTATTTTGCCGCAGGTCAGCGTATCGTGAACATCTTTTCCAGTGTTCAGTATGGTGCCTTGCACGGTAATTATGTCACTGGTTATTAACCAATTTTTCCTGGGGGATAAATGAGCGCGGGAAGCCCAAAATTCACCGTTCGCCGCATTGCGGCTTTGTCACTGGTTTCGCTATGGCTGGCAGGCTGTTCTGACACTTCAAATCCACCGGCACCGGTCAGCTCCGTTAATGGCAATGCGTCTGCAAACACCAATTCTGGTATGTTGATTACGCCGCCGCCGAAAATGGGTACGACGTCTACAACGCAGCAACCGCAAATTCAGCCGGTACAGCAGCCACAAATTCAATCTGCACAACAACCGCAAATCCAGCCGGTGCAGCCAGTTGCTCAGCCGCCGGTACAGATGGAAAACGGACGCATCGTCTACAACCGTCAGTATGGGAACATTCCGAAAGGCAGTTATAGCGGCAGTACATACACCGTGAAAAAAGGCGACACACTTTTCTATATCGCCTGGATTACTGGCAATGATTTCCGTGACCTTGCTCAGCGCAACAATATTCAGGCGCCATACGCGCTGAATGTAGGTCAGACCTTACAGGTGGGTAATGCTTCCGGTACGCCAATCACTGGCGGAAATGCCATTACCCAGGCCGATGCAGCAGAGCAAGGAGTTGTGATCAAGCCTGCACAAAATTCCACCGTTGCTGTTGCGTCGCAACCGACAATTACGTATTCTGAGTCTTCGGGTGAACAGAGTGCTAACAAAATGTTGCCGAACAACAAGCCAACTGGGACCACGGTCACAGCGCCTGTAACGGTACCAACAGCAAGCACAACCGAGCCGACTGTCAGCAGTACATCAACCAGTGCGCCTATCTCCACCTGGCGCTGGCCGACTGAGGGCAAAGTGATCGAAACCTTTGGTGCTTCTGAGGGGGGCAACAAGGGGATTGATATCGCAGGCAGCAAAGGACAGGCAATTATCGCGACCGCAGATGGCCGCGTTGTTTATGCCGGTAACGCGCTGCGCGGCTACGGTAATCTGATTATCATCAAACATAATGATGATTACCTGAGTGCCTACGCCCATAACGACACAATGCTGGTCCGGGAACAACAAGAAGTGAAGGCGGGGCAAAAAATAGCAACCATGGGTAGCACCGGAACCAGTTCAACACGCTTGCATTTTGAAATTCGTTACAAGGGGAAATCCGTAAACCCGCTGCGTTATTTGCCGCAGCGATAAATCGGCGGAACCAGGCTTTTGCTTGAATGTTCCGTCAAGGGATCACGGGTAGGAGCCACCTTATGAGTCAGAATACGCTGAAAGTTCATGATTTAAATGAAGATGCGGAATTTGATGAGAACGGAGTTGAGGTTTTTGACGAAAAGGCCTTAGTAGAAGAGGAACCCAGTGATAACGATTTGGCCGAAGAGGAACTGTTATCGCAAGGGGCCACACAGCGTGTGTTGGACGCGACTCAGCTTTACCTTGGTGAGATTGGTTATTCACCACTGTTAACGGCCGAAGAAGAAGTTTATTTTGCGCGTCGCGCACTGCGAGGAGATGTTGCCTCCCGCCGCCGGATGATCGAGAGTAACTTGCGTCTGGTGGTAAAAATTGCCCGCCGTTATGGCAATCGTGGTCTGGCTTTGCTGGATCTTATCGAAGAGGGCAACCTGGGGCTGATCCGCGCGGTAGAGAAGTTTGACCCGGAACGTGGTTTCCGCTTCTCAACATACGCAACCTGGTGGATTCGCCAGACGATCGAACGGGCGATTATGAACCAAACCCGTACTATTCGTTTGCCGATTCACATCGTAAAGGAGCTGAACGTTTACCTGCGAACCGCACGTGAGTTGTCCCATAAGCTGGACCACGAACCAAGTGCGGAAGAGATCGCAGAGCAGCTGGATAAGCCAGTTGATGACGTCAGCCGTATGCTTCGTCTTAACGAGCGCATTACCTCGGTAGACACCCCGCTGGGTGGAGATTCCGAAAAAGCGTTGCTGGACATCCTGGCCGATGAAAAAGAAAACGGCCCGGAAGACACCACGCAAGATGACGATATGAAACAAAGCATCGTCAAATGGCTGTTCGAACTGAACGCCAAGCAGCGTGAAGTGCTGGCACGTCGATTCGGTTTGCTGGGGTACGAAGCGGCAACACTGGAAGATGTAGGTCGTGAAATTGGCCTCACCCGTGAACGTGTTCGCCAGATTCAGGTTGAAGGCCTGCGCCGTTTGCGCGAAATCCTGCAAACGCAGGGGCTGAATATCGAAGCGCTGTTCCGCGAATAAGTAAGCATCTGTCAGAAAGGCCAGTCTCTTATGAGGCTGGCCTTTTTCTTTTGTATGGGGAGTTGGTGTGTTTCGTCGCCTAGATAAGACACGTCAGCGTCCCATCCGGCAATCAACATCCTATTTGCTCATCATCTTGCGCACCAGCTGCATAAACAGCTCCTGCTCTTCTCCACTCAAACGCCCCAAAAATTCCTCATCCACACTGTCGCCAATCGGTATCGCCGCAGCAAGTACCTTTTCTCCTTCGGCAGTCAGCCAGACAAAGCGTCGCCGCTTATCAGCGGTGTCATGTTCACGTCTGACTAAGCCACGATTTTCCATTCTTGCCAACATTTCTGCCAGCGTTGCTTTGGTGCTGACGGCTGCTTCCATCAGTGCCACCTGTTCGATACCAGGTTTATCAGCAATGGCGCGCATCACCGCGTACTGTGGTTTGGTCAGGTCAGGTAACTCGTGCTGCCAGCGGGCCGTATGCTGCTGAAAAAGCTGTCGTAACTGATGGAACGCTTTATTTCGTAACGCCATGTAAACTCCGGGCTAATTCTCTGTCGCTATCATAGCGGTTTTTCAGTGACGAAGAAGATGTTGTTACTTTTCAATCCTTGCCGCTGTGGAAATGAAGGAGTATGTTAATAATAACGTTCGTATACGAACAATTAAGAGAGTAAGCAATGAAACTGATCGTCGGGATGACAGGGGCTACCGGTGCGCCTCTTGGTGTGGCATTACTGCAAGCGCTGCGGGAGATGCCGAATGTCGAGACTCATCTGGTGATGTCGAAGTGGGCGAAAACCACTATTGAACTGGAAACGCCTTACAGCGCTCGCGATGTTGCCGCCCTCGCTGACTTCAGCCATAACCCGGCAGATCAGGCTGCGACCATCTCTTCCGGCTCCTTTCGTACCGACGGCATGATCGTTATTCCATGCAGTATGAAAACGCTCGCCGGTATCCGCGCTGGTTACGCCGATGGTCTCGTAGGGCGCGCGGCGGACGTCGTGCTCAAAGAAGGCCGCAAACTGGTGCTGGTGCCGCGTGAAATGCCGCTTAGCACCATCCATCTCGAAAATATGCTCGCACTTTCGCGCATGGGCGTGGCGATGGTGCCGCCGATGCCTGCCTTTTATAACCATCCCGAAACGGTAGATGACATTGTCCACCACGTGGTAGCCCGCGTGCTGGATCAATTTGGCCTCGAACATCCTCACGCCAGGCGCTGGCAAGGGTTGCCGCAGGCCCGGAATTTTTCTCAGGAGAATGAATAATGGCATTTGATGATTTACGCAGCTTCTTACAGGCGCTTGATGACCACGGCCAGTTACTGAAAATCAGCGAAGAGGTGAACGCGGAACCGGATCTGGCAGCCGCTGCCAACGCCACCGGGCGTATCGGCGACGGCGCGCCCGCGCTGTGGTTTGATAATATTCGCGGCTTTATCGATGCCCGCGTTGCAATGAACACCATCGGTTCCTGGCAGAACCACGCAATTTCTCTCGGTCTGCCGCCAAACACCCCGGTTAAAAAACAGATTGATGAGTTTATCCGCCGCTGGGATAACTTCCCGATAGCCCCGGAGCGCCGTGCGAATCCTGCCTGGGCGCAGAACACCGTCGATGGCGACGAGATCAATTTGTTCAATATCCTGCCGCTGTTTCGTTTAAACGATGGCGATGGCGGTTTCTATCTCGACAAAGCGTGCGTGGTTTCCCGCGATCCGCTCGATCCGGATAACTTCGGCAAGCAGAACGTCGGCATCTATCGCATGGAAGTGAAGGGTAAGCGTAAGCTCGGCCTGCAACCGGTGCCGATGCACGATATCGCCCTGCATCTGCATAAAGCGGAAGAACGTGGTGAAGATTTGCCAATTGCCATCACGCTGGGTAACGATCCGATCATCACCCTGATGGGCGCCACCCCGCTGAAATATGATCAATCGGAGTACGAAATGGCGGGCGCGCTACGCGAAAGCCCGTACCCGATCGCCACCGCCCCGCTGACCGGTTTTGATGTGCCGTGGGGTTCAGAAGTGATCCTCGAAGGGGTTATCGAAAGCCGCAAACGTGAAATCGAAGGGCCGTTCGGTGAGTTTACCGGGCACTACTCCGGTGGGCGCAACATGACCGTAGTGCGCATCGATAAAGTCTCTTACCGCACCAAACCGATTTTTGAATCGCTCTATCTCGGCATGCCGTGGACCGAAATCGACTACCTGATGGGGCCTGCCACCTGCGTGCCGCTTTACCAGCAGTTGAAAGCCGAGTTCCCGGAAGTGCAGGCGGTGAACGCTATGTACACCCACGGCCTGCTGGCGATTATCTCCACCAAAAAACGCTATGGCGGCTTTGCCCGCGCAGTGGGCCTGCGTGCGATGACCACGCCGCACGGTCTGGGTTATGTGAAGATGGTGATTATGGTCGATGAAGACGTTGACCCGTTCAACCTGCCGCAGGTGATGTGGGCGCTCTCGTCGAAAGTGAACCCGGCAGGCGATCTGGTGCAACTGCCAAATATGTCCGTGCTGGAACTCGACCCAGGCTCAAGCCCGGCGGGGATCACCGATAAGCTGATTATCGACGCCACCACGCCTGTCGCCCCGGACAACCGTGGTCACTACAGCCAGCCGGTGGTGGACTTACCGGAAACCAAAGCCTGGGCTGAAAAACTGACCGCTATGCTGGCCGCACGTAAATAAGGAGAACAAGATGATTTGTCCACGTTGTGCCGATGAACAGATTGAAGTGATGGCGAAATCGCCGGTGAAAAATGTCTGGACGGTCTACCAGTGCCAGCATTGCCTTTATACATGGCGCGATACTGAACCGCTACGTCGCACCAGCCGCGAACATTATCCCGAAGCCTTCCGTATGACGCAGAAAGATATTGATGACGCACCGATGGTGCCGAGCATTCCGCCGCTGCTGGCGGAAGGTAAGCGCTAAATAAAAGGTCCGATGCCCATCGGACCTTTTTATTAAGGTCAAATTACCGCCCATACGCACCAGGTAATTAAGAATCCGGTAAAACCGAGAATGGTCGTTAACACTGTCCAGGTTTTCAGACCGTCTGCTACCGACAACCCCAGATATTTGGTCACAATCCAGAACCCTGAGTCATTAATATGTGACGCGCCAAGCCCACCAAAGCAGGCTGCCAGCGTCACCAATACGCACTGAATCGGATTCAATCCCATCACAGCTTCTGAGAGTAACCCGCCGGTTGTCAGGATTGCTACGGTTGCTGACCCCTGCGATGCACGCAGCGCCAGTGAAATAATAAATGCGGCTGGTAACAGAGGCAGGTCAATCATTTGTAGCATGTTGGCAAGGGCTTTGCCGACGCCCGATTCCACCAGCACTTTGCCAAATACCCCTCCAGCACCAGTAACCAAAATCACTACCGCCGCAGTGGGAAGGGCTGAGCCCATAATGTCGCTGGTGTGTTGTAAGCTCCAGCCGCGACGTAAAGCCAATAACCAGAATGCCAGCACCAGCGCAATCATTAGAGCTACCATTGGTGAGCCGATCAGCTGTAGCGTACCAAGCAGGGGATGCGAAGGCGGCATCAGTGTTGCGGAAACCGTACCCGCCATGATAATCGCGATAGGAATAACAATTAGCGAGGTGACCAGCGCGACGCCCGGTGGATTTATTTTATCGCTTAATTTTGTCGCGCCTTCCTCACTGGCCGGAGCCAGTTGCATCTGTTCCAGTACTTCCACCGACATCGCATATTGGCGCTTATTGATTATTTTCGCTGCAAAGTAGCCAACAATCCCTACGGGAATAGAAATCGCAATACCGATGATGGTTAGCCAGCCGATGTCTGCGTGGAGTAACCCCGCTGCGGCGACAGGGCCAGGATGCGGCGGTACCGCCACATGAACAGTTAGCATGATTCCAGCGACAGGCAGGCCAAATTTGAGTGGCGATATTTTGGCAACCTTGGCAAAACCGTAAATGATTGGCGCAAGAATAATAAAGCCGACATCAAAGAAGACGGGAATACCGAGGAAGAACGCTGCCAGAGTCAGCGCAGCGATAGTTCGTTTGTCACCTAACTTGCGACTGAAATAATTAGCCAGTGACTCTGCACCACCAGAGTGTTCGATCATACGCCCCAGCATAGCGCCCAGACCAATAATAATAGTGACGGAACCAAGCACACCGCCCATCCCGGCGATCATCACTTTACCCACTTCGCCCGCCGGTATACCCGCCGCAAGTGCGACTAACAGGCTGACGAGGAGCAGAGCAACGAATGGTTGTACCTTTGCCTTGATGACCAGCAGCAACAGCATGATTACGCCAGTTAACGCAATGCATAACAATGTAATTGTGGACATGGGAAACCCTGTCTGAAAGTTATAGTTAACCTACCCCATCCGTAGATGGGGGGATGTATGGGTACGTTGTAATTAGGGATTTAACGAATTAGCGCCAGGCGTCAAACCAGCCAAGCCCTTCTTCGGTGAGGCCACGAGGTTTATATTCACAACCGATCCAGCCCTGATATCCCACCTCATCGAACAGGCGGAACAGCCACGGATAGTTGATTTCTCCATCGTCCGGTTCATGTCGATCAGGTAGTCCGGCAATTTGTACGTGCGCATATTTCCCGGCGTAATCGCGGATTAAATGTGTCAGGTTGCCATCTACTTTTTGCGCATGGAAAGTATCTAGTTGAATAAACACGTTATCTCGCGCAACCTCTTCAACAATAGCCAGTGCCTGATACTGGCTGGAGAAGAGATAATGAGGCTTAACGCCGGGGCTGAGTGCTTCAACCAATATTCGCTTGCCGTGTGGCGCAAAGCGGTCGGCAGCGTAGCGGAGATTATCAATAAATACTGCCCGGTACCGTTCAGCATCTTCGCCAGCGGGCACGACGCCTGCCATCACATGGACTTGTTCACAATTGAGCGCCAATGCATATTCCAGTGCCAGGTCGATGTCTGCGCGTGCTTCGTGCTCACGTCCAGGAAGGGCGGATAATCCCCATTCTCCCGCATTAATATCTCCGGGAGCGGTATTGAACAGCGCCAGTGTCAGATGGTTTTGCACCAGTTGCTTTTGGATTTGCAGGGGGGAGTAGTCATAGGGAAACAGAAATTCCACAGCATCGAACCCGGCTTTTCGCGCTGCGGCGAAGCGTTCAATAAAAGGCACTTCGGTGAACATCATGGATAAATTAGCTGCAAAACGAGGCATTGCATTAACTCCTTAATTCCGCAATTTCACCTGCGGTCAGATAACGGATCGGGCGGTCACCGAGAATAAAAATCAGCTTTGCCGTTTCCTCCAGCTCTTCCATATTGTTGGCGGCTTCTTGCAGGCTTTCACCGCAAACCACTGGGCCATGATTTGCCAGTAAAAAAGCCTGATTGTCTGCTGCCAGTTCCGCCAGATCCTGTGCGATGCGTTTATCGCCCGGTCGGTAATAGGGCACCAGCGGGACATTACCCATCCGCATCACCACGTATGGTGTGAACGGCCGAATAACGTTATTGCTGTCCAGCCCTTCCAGGCAGGAAAGCGCCGTCGACCACGTACTGTGCAAATGCACTACCGCTTTACAGCGCGGATTGTTGCGATACAGCGCCAGATGAAAGAGCACCTCTTTCGAGGGTTTGTCACCACTTAACCATTCGCCATCCACGGCGACTTTGGAAAGCCGCTGCGGATCGAGATTGCCCAGGCATGAACCTGTCGGTGTCGCCAGTAAATTCCCATCAGGTAAAAGCAGCGACAGATTGCCAGCCGAACCGGTTGCATAGCCGCGCTGAAAGAATGAACTGGCAATCCGCGTCATCTCCTCTCGCAAAGACTGCTCTACTTTTGCGAAATCGCTCATGATAAAAACTCTCTTTGGGCTCGTGAAAAAAAGGCTTCATCACCGAAGTTGCCAGATTTAAGGGCGAGTGAGACAGGCTTATCCAGTGCGTTTACCCACGGCACGCCGGGGGAAATGGTTGGGCCAATATGAAACCCTTTTATTCCCAGGCTCTGTGTGACTACGCCGGAGGTCTCACCGCCTGCGACAATAAAGCGTGTCACGCCTTCCGCTGCTAACTGCGCCGCTAGTTGAGAAAACAGTGTTTCTACTGCCTGACTGGCTTTTTGTGCACCGTATTGCTGTTGAATTGCTGCCAATGCGTCAGTGCTGGCGGTGGCAAAAACCAGTGGAGCAAGTACACTTTCCTGGCCCAGAACCCACTCTGCCAGCTCGTGTGCATAAGCGGCCAGAGTTTCAATTGAGAGGCAGCGTGCAACATCAACTTCACGGGCTGGTGCAATTTGACGGTAATGTGCCACCTGGCGGTTGGTCATTTGAGAGCATGAACCGGAGAGCACTACGCCGCGCCCTGCGAGCGGACGCCCTGCTTCGCGAGCCTGGTTACCATTTTCTTGCGCCCACTGCCGGGCCAGGCCAATTGCCAGACCAGAACCGCCCGTTACCAGTGGGGCATCGCGCAAGGCTTCCCCCTGAATTTCCAGATGGTGTTCGGTCAGCGCATCAAGCACCGCGTAGCGATAGCCCTCTTGCTGTAAGCGAGCCAGCTCCTGACGAACGGCTTTCACACCTTGTTCGAAAACATGTGCTGAAACGACGCCGCAGCGCCCTGTGGATTGCGCTTCAACCAGACGGGGAAGATAGCTGTCGGTCATGGGATTTACCGGGTGATGGCGCATCCCGGATTCGGCCAACAGTTGATTCATTACGAACAAATACCCCTGATAAACCGTACGTCCGTTGACCGGCAGGGCCGGAGAGAAGACCGTAAACGGCGTGTCGAGAGCATCCATTAATGCATCGGTAACCGGGCCGATATTACCTTTCGCCGTACTGTCGAAAGTAGAGCAGTATTTGAAATAGATCTGTTTGCAACCTTGCTGTTGCAACCAGCTCAGAGCCGCCAGCGATTGCTGTGTGGCTTCAACCACCGGACAGGAGCGCGTTTTCAGGCTGATCACCAGTGCGTCGATTGCTTCCGGCATTTTACCTGTTGGAACACCGTTAATTTGTACCGTTGGTAGACCGTTTTCCACCAGAAAACTGGCGATATCCGTCGCGCCGGTAAAATCATCGGCGATAACGCCAATCTTGATCATGATTTCGCTCCCGGTAGAGTGATGCCAGAGAAAATCTTGATAACTGCGCTATCGTCTTCTTTCCCGTAACCCGCGTTACTGGCGCTGGTGAACATATTCAATGCTGTTGAGGCCAATGGCAGCGGGAAGTGCAGGGCTTTGGCTGTATCGGCAACCAGACCAAGATCCTTAACAAAAATATCGACGGCTGAATGCGGGGTGTAATCGCCATCCACCACATGACGCATCCGGTTTTCGAACATCCAGGAATTTCCGGCGGCATTGGTCACGACGTCATACATCACATCCAGCGGGATCCCCGCACGGGCTGCAAGTGCCATCGCTTCGGCTCCGGCAGCAATATGTACGCCCGCTAACAACTGGTGAATAATTTTTACGGTCGAACCTAGTCCCGGTTCTGCACCTATGCGATAAACTTTTCCGGCAACGGCTTCCAGCACGGGTGCCAGTCGTTCAAAGGCAATATCGCTACCGGAGGCCATGACAGTCATTTCACCGTTAGCGGCTTTTACTGCACCACCAGAAACTGGCGCATCCAGCATTTCCAGATCGAATCCAGCCAGAGCGGTAGCAATTTCTTGCGCATCAGCACTGGCGATAGTGGAAGAAACCATTACTGCCGTACCGGGTTTCAGATGTTGTGCAACGCCTGTTTCACCAAACAGCACCTGTTTAACCTGGGCCGCATTGACCACCAGCACCAGCAGAGCGTCCAGTTTTTCGGCAAACGTCGCGGCGTTATCAGAAACCCCGCAAGCACCTGCCTCTTTCAACGTAGCGCAGGCATTGCTGTTTAGGTCTGCGCCCCAGGTAGAAAGACCTGCGCGGACACATGACAGTGCTGCTCCCATTCCCATTGACCCTAAGCCAACGATACCGACATGAAACTCAGATCCCGTTTTCATCTGCTCTCCTTGTTAATTTAAGTGATATTTTGTTTGATAATGTGAATATAAGCGCTGGAAGATAACGATATGGTGAGCTGATTCACAAAAATTAACATTGTGTGTTATTTTATGTGAACTAAGCGTTAGTTGCGCCGCGCACGTTTCGCAGGCAAATAGCGTAGAATGTCAGCAGGACAAAGGAAGGAGCAAAAGTTGATACCCGTAGAGCGTCGCCAAATCATCCTTGAGATGGTAGCTGAAAAAGGCATTGTCAGTATTGCTGAACTAACGGACAGAATGAATGTGTCACATATGACCATTCGTCGGGATTTACAAAAACTGGAGCAGCAGGGAGCCGTTGTGCTGGTGTCCGGAGGCGTCCAGTCTCCGGGACGCGTGGCGCATGAACCTTCTCATCAGGTAAAAACTGCGCTGGCAATGACGCAAAAAGCGGCTATTGGCAAGCTGGCGGCAAGTCTTGTTCAGCCGGGAAGTTGTATCTATCTGGATGCGGGAACGACCACGCTAGCGATAGCACAGCATCTGATTCACATGGAGTCACTGACTGTGGTCACAAACGATTTCGTTATTGCGGACTACTTGCTCGACAACAGTAATTGCACAATTATTCACACTGGCGGTGCAGTATGTCGGGAAAACCGTTCCTGTGTCGGGGAAGCCGCTGCGACCATGCTGCGCAGCCTGATGATTGATCAGGCTTTTATTTCTGCATCGTCATGGAGTGTGCGGGGGATTTCTACGCCAGCGGAAGATAAAGTCACGGTGAAACGGGCGATTGCCAGTGCCAGCCGCCAGCGAGTTTTGGTCTGTGATGCGACGAAATATGGTCAGGTGGCGACATGGCTGGCGTTACCATTAAGCGAGTTTGATCAGATTATTACAGACGACGGTTTGCCGGAGAGTGCCAGTCGCGCGCTGGCGAAGCAGGATCTCTCTTTGCTGGTAGCGAAAAATGAATAATGGCCTGCAATAACACCGGGTTACTCATGCTTCACAGAAGAAGCATGAGACTACTTTATTTTATAAAATGACAGGCGCCCACTTTCCGGCGAACCGGTATCAATATAAACCTGGTTGGCGAATGTCTGGATGTTATCAAACATCATATGTCCGAAGATAAAGCAGTCGGCGCCGTTTATTTCCTGTAACTCGCCTTTGAGCGATTTCAGTACGCGATCAACAGGCCAGAGCAATTCTCTCTCCGCTATTTCTTTGCCAAAGAGATATTCATTCCCCGGATAATCTGCATGCGCGATGACATATTTTATTATGTCGTTAGTGATTTCAACAATATGCGGAAGATTATGAAAACGTAGCAACAGGTCTATTGCTTCTTTTTGTTCCGTATCACTTAACTCAAAGAACCAGTCGCCACCACTGGCAAGCCACATATTGCCATCGCCGGTCGCGAACGCATCCAATGCCATCGCTTCATGGTTGCCTTTGACCGATGTAAACCAGGGCTGGTTTAGCAGGCGCAGCACGTTAAGACTCTCCGGCCCACGATCAATATTATCGCCGACAGAAATAAGTAAGTCGGTTTCAGGGCAAAAAGAGAGTTGATGTAAGCGGGATTGTAATAATTGATAGTCACCATGAATATCACCAACGGCCCATATATGGCGATAGTGATGGGCATTAATTTTTTGATAGCGTGTAGATGGCATGGTTTTACCCTGTAAAATAAGATTTCCTATTATACAGGGTATTTTTATTTGATTCGTCAGTTGTCGTTAATATTCCCGATAGCAAAAAACTATCGGGAATTGTTATTACACCAGACTCTTCAAGCGATAAATCCATTCCAGCGCCTGACGCGGGGTAAGTGAATCCGGGTCAAGATTTTCCAGCGCTTCGACCGCTGGCGACGTTTCTTCTGGCACTGAAAGCAAAGACATTTGCGTACCATCCACTTGCGTAGCGGCGGCGTTCGGCGAAATGCTTTCCAGCTCACGCAGTTTTTGCCGTGCGCGCTTAATAACCTCTTTTGGTACGCCCGCCAGAGCTGCAACCGCCAGACCGTAGCTTTTGCTCGCCGCGCCATCCTGCACGCTGTGCATAAAGGCAATGGTGTCGCCGTGCTCCAGCGCATCAAGATGCACGTTGGCGACGCCTTCCATTTTCTCCGGCAGTTGAGTCAGTTCAAAGTAGTGGGTAGCAAACAACGTCAACGCTTTAATCTTATTCGCCAGATTTTCAGCGCACGCCCATGCCAGCGACAGACCATCGTAAGTGGACGTTCCGCGCCCAATCTCATCCATCAACACCAGGCTGTACTCCGTGGCGTTATGCAGAATATTGGCGGTTTCGGTCATCTCCACCATAAAGGTTGAACGCCCGGATGCCAGATCGTCAGCCGCGCCCACACGGGTAAAGATACGGTCAATCGGGCCAATCTCGACTTTTTGCGCCGGTACGTAGCTGCCGATATAGGCCATCAGCGCAATCAGTGCGGTCTGGCGCATATAGGTACTTTTACCGCCCATGTTCGGACCGGTGATGATCAACATGCGACGCTGCGGCGACAGGTTCAGCGGGTTAGCGATAAACGGCTCATTCAGTACCTGTTCAACCACCGGATGGCGACCTTCGGTAATGCGAATGCCCGGTTTATCAATGAAGGTCGGGCAGGTGTAGTTCAGGGTATAGGCCCGTTCCGCCAGGTTTACCAGTACGTCGAGTTCTGCCAGTGCGCTCGCGCTCTGTTGCAACGCTTCCAGATGCGGCAACAGCAGGTCGAACAACTCTTCATAAAGCTGTTTTTCCAGTGCCAGCGCTTTACCTTTCGAGGTGAGTACTTTGTCTTCATACTCTTTTAGCTCTGGAATAATGTAGCGTTCGGCGTTTTTCAGCGTCTGGCGACGCATATAGTTGATGGGTGCGAGATGGCTTTGTCCACGGCTAATCTGAATGTAATAACCATGCACCGCGTTAAAGCCAACTTTCAGCGTGTCCAGGCCGGTACGTTCACGCTCGCGAACTTCCAGACGCTCCAGATAATCTGTCGCGCCGTCAGCCAGCGCTCGCCACTCATCCAGCTCTTCGTTATAGCCTGATGCGATAACACCACCGTCGCGTACCAGCACCGGCGGTGTGTCGATGATTGCTCGCTCCAGCAGATCGCGCAGCTCTGCAAACTCGCCCATTTTCTCACGCAGCGCCTGTACCGGTGCACTAGCGACATTTTCTAACTGCGCACGCAGCTCCGGCAGTTGCTGGAAAGCGTGACGCATACGGGCCAGATCGCGTGGGCGGGCAGTCCGTAAAGCCAGACGTGCCAGAATACGTTCCAGGTCGCCGACCTGACGCAGTACCGGCTGCAGCTCAGCGGTGAAATCCTGCAATGCGCCAATAGTTTGCTGGCGCTCAAGCAACACGCGGGTATCGCGCACTGGCATATGCAGCCAGCGTTTCAGCATTCGACTCCCCATCGGCGTTACAGTGCAATCGAGCACGGAAGCCAGCGTGTTTTCCGCACCGCCCGCCAGGTTCTGGGTAATTTCCAGGTTACGACGCGTCGCGGCATCCATAATGATGCTGTCCTGCTCACGTTCCATAGTGATAGAACGAATATGCGGCAGAGTCGTACGTTGAGTATCTTTCGCATACTGCAACAGACAACCGGCGGCACAAAGTCCGCGCGGCGCGTTCTCGACGCCAAAACCGACCAGATCGCGAGTGCCAAATTGTAGATTCAACTGCTGGCGCGCGGTGTCGATTTCAAACTCCCACAGCGGGCGACGGCGCAAGCCGCGACGACCTTCAATCAGCGACATTTCAGCAAAATCTTCTGCATACAGCAGTTCCGCCGGATTAGTGCGTTGCAGTTCTGCCGCCATCGTTTCGCGGTCAGCCGGTTCACTCAGGCGAAAACGACCGGAACTGATATCCAGCGTCGCGTAGCCGAAACCTTTACTGTCCTGCCAGATAGCCGCCAGCAGGTTGTCCTGACGCTCCTGCAACAGCGCTTCATCGCTGATGGTGCCCGGCGTAACGATACGCACAACTTTGCGCTCAACCGGACCTTTGCTGGTCGCCGGATCGCCAATTTGTTCGCAGATGGCAACGGACTCGCCCTGATTCACCAGTTTGGCGAGGTAGTTTTCCACCGCATGGTATGGAATCCCCGCCATCGGGATCGGCTCTCCCGCTGAAGCGCCGCGTTTGGTCAGTGAAATATCCAGCAGTTGTGACGCACGTTTTGCGTCGTCATAAAACAGTTCGTAAAAGTCACCCATCCGGTAGAACAGCAGGATCTCGGGATGCTGGGCTTTCAGCTTGAGATACTGCTGCATCATTGGCGTGTGGGCGTCGAAATTTTCTATTGCACTCATGGAGTTATGTCCGGTTCCCTGATTTTAAATGGGGTGTGATGATTTTTATTTTCGTTGTAATCACATAAGGCGCACATGATACCGGAGTTAATCATTTCAGGGGAAGAAGCGAACGGCGAGTTCTTGATGTCGGTTCCGCGAAAAATGCTGCTTTGCAGCTTTTGCGTGATGCTTATGAAGCAAGTACGCAAAATTGTATCAGTTGGCGAACCCTTCTTCTTCAGAGACATAGTCCCCTTTAAAATTAAGTTGTAATATAAATGCACCTTAAGAGTATGGAGGCAGCATGTCCGGCAAGCGTACCTCTCGTGAAAAACTGACGATTAAAAAAATGATCGATCTTTATCAAGCGAAATGCCCGCAGGCGTCAGCAGAGCCGGAGCATTACGAAGCGCTGTTTGCCTACGCGCAAAAACGGCTGGATAAATGTGTGTTCGGCGAAGACAAACCCGCCTGTAAGCAGTGCCCGGTGCACTGTTACCAGTCTGCAAAGCGTGAAGAGATGAAACAGATTATGCGTTGGGCCGGGCCGCGCATGCTGTGGCGTCATCCGATCCTAACCGTACGCCATCTCATTGATGACAAGCGTCCGGTGCCGGAGTTGCCAGAAAAATATCGCCCGAAAAAACCTCGTGAATAGTATACCGGACAGGCAGATCTGTCCGGCACCTCATGCAGTTAAACCAATGCCGATTTATCAATCCCCAGTCGTTTCATCCGTGATAGCAGTGTGGTGCGTTTTAGTCCCAGACGTTGCGCCGCGCCTTTCGGCCCGGCAACCACGCCGTTAGTCTCTTTTAATACACGCACAATTAGCTGATATTCATCTTCGCCCTCCTGAGCGACGACCGTTGCAGTCGGCGGCGTTTTAGGTTCCGGTAAAGCAATATCAGGCAATGACAGCTGCAGCACGTTGCCACGTGTCAGCAATACCGCGCGCTCAATGACGTTTTCCAGCTCGCGTACGTTACCTGGCCACTCCATATTGCTCAACGCGCGCAACGTTTCGGCAGGAATGCTGTCGATATTACGCCCCAGACGGCGGGCAATTTTAAAAGTAAAGGCTTTCGCCAGCAGCGGAATATCTTCCGGACGCTCGCGTAGTGGCGGCAGGTGGATCGGGAATACGTTCAGACGGTAATAGAGATCGCTACGGAACTCGCGGTCGGCAACCATTTTTTTCAGATCGCGGTTAGTCGCGGCAATTAAACGCACGTCCGTCTGTATAATTTTATTACTGCCGAGACGTTCAAACTCCTGTTCCTGTAATACACGCAGCAACTTCGGTTGTAACTCCAGCGGCATATCACCCACTTCATCGAGGAACAGGGAGCTTTTATCCGCCAGTTCAAAACGACCGATACGCTGGGCGCTGGCTCCGGTAAACGCACCACGCTCATGACCAAACAGATCGCTTTCTAACAATCCGGCAGGCATCGCCGCGCAGTTCATTTTTACCATGCGGCGATTATTACGCCCACTGAGATTATGGATCGCGCGGGCAATCAGCTCTTTACCGGTGCCAGTTTCACCGAGGATCAGAACTGTACTGTCACTTTGTGCCACCATTTCAACTTGTTTAAGCACGCTGTACATGGCTTCACTGCGACCAATAATCTCTCCAAATTCACTATCAACATTGTTGAGCTGCTCGGTCAGGGCGAGATTTTCATCAACCAGTCGTTCTTTCAGACGATGAATTTCCTGATAGGCAAGGGCGTTATCGACAGCGATTGCCACACGTTCGGCAATCTGGCGCAGTAAATTCAGATTGGTCGTGGTAAACACTTTCTCTTCGCATTGCGCCAGTTTCAGCACGCCCAGCATGGTGTCGCCAGACATCAGCGGTAACAGGCACAAGGTTTGAATCTGGTTGCCCCAGGTGTCGAACAACATGCGTTCGTAGGGGGCTAAATTATCTCGCTCGTGGAGATTAATCAGCAGCATCTCTTTGCTTTTAAACACGCGTTCGGTGAGGGTTCCAGCTTCATCGACTTCGCTCTGTTCGTGAGCGGGATGCTGTTTATCAAGATAGTGAGTGGAGTAGATGTTGAGTTTGTTTTTACGGTGGCTGCGTAAGACGATGCTTATATCGTCAATGTCGAAATAGTAATGGATTTCTTTGGCGACTTCGCTGACCAGTTCGTCCATATCCAGGCGAGAAAGCACCGCGTTGGTGATGGCAACCAGGATGCGGAAGTTATCGCGTTCCCGGCATAACAACTCATAGTCGACATTATTGACGACGCGGCTCTGGATTTGTTCGGTGACGACAGAAATGATCTGCGTAAAAGTTTGCAGGCGATTGAACTCTTTTTCACTCCACGGGCGATCGTCATAACGAATAAATTCACAGCCACCAAAAATATGCCCTTCCGCCGCCAGTGGCATCAGGCAATAGTGACCAAATTTGGGGTATAGCCCACCAGCGGCCAGCTGCGGCCAGGTTTCACAAAATTCTTCGTAACTGCAATGCAGTGTATCAGGGCGCGACAAAATGCTGCGCACCGGACCGTGTGCCAGAACAGTTTCGTCTTCATAATTTATGGGGGTGTCTTTTTCACGCGACGCGTAATAAGACGCACGTTGAGTCTGCGCTTGCCACAACACAATAGCTGCATTGTCGGCGAGCGCAGAACGCTTTACCAATTGCGAAAGAGCCTCACACAGCGAGGCCAGATCGGGCTGCTGCAATAGTGTCCGAGTGATGTCGAACAACCCTTGTTGTCCGAGATCACTCATCGGTGTATATGACATTTTGTTCTTCCAGGAAAGCACCGCAAAGCGGTGCAAAAGGTCATTGACTAACTATAGGAGATTTAGAATTTTATTAGCATATACGCGGAAGCGGTTCGGCGTGTGGTAAATCGAGGGTTCGTTTCACGCCATACAGACCGGCAAGACGAACACCTTTACGTTCCACCACTTCACCAATCAGCGCCGCGTCTTTCCCCAGTGGATGGGAATGTAACGCCGCCAGCACTTGCTCTGCTGCGTTGCGTTCAACGGCGATCACCAGTTTGCCTTCGTTGGCAAAGTTAAGGGCGTCCAGCCCCAGCAGTTCGCAAACGCCGCGCACGGCAGGTTTAACCGGCAGTGCCGCTTCTGAAATTTCAATACCACAACCGCAGGCTGCCGCGAACTCATGAACTACCGCGTTCACTCCACCACGGGTGGCGTCACGCAGTGCCTTCACACCGGGAATATCACGCAGCGTCTGGATGAGCGGCGTCAGCACTGCGCAGTCGCTGACCAGTTCGCCATCCAGCCCCAGTTGCTCGCGCAGATTAAGAATAGTTGCTCCGTGGTCGCCGAGAGTTCCACTCACCAGCAGAACATCGCCTGCGGTTAGCGTCTGTGCGCCCCAGTGAATATTCGCCGGGATCGCGCCCATGCCAGCGGTGTTGATAAACAGTTTATCTGCCGCGCCGCGTTGCACCACTTTAGTGTCGCCAGTAACGATGGCAATGCCTGCCGCGCGGGCGGTTTCTGCCATGCTGATCACCACGGCTTTTAGCGTCTCCATCGGCAATCCCTCTTCGAGGATAAAGCCACAAGAGAGATAGCGCGGAATAGCGCCACTGACCGCAACGTCATTCGCGGTGCCACAAATCGCCAGCTTGCCAATATTGCCACCAGGAAAGAACAGCGGGTCGATGACGTAGCTGTCGGTGGAGAACGCCAGCCGGTCGCCTTCTGCCACCAGCTGCGCCAGCTCAAGGCGCGCCTGGTCTTCCTGTTCTGCCAGCCACGGATTGGCAAAGGCTTCCATAAACAGGCTGTTGATTAATTGCTGCATCGCCTGGCCGCCGCTACCGTGGGCGAGTTGGATATTATTCACGCTTCACTCTCCTGCTGACGATACTGATACCACGCGGCGCACGCTCCTTCGGAGGAAACCATCAGCGCACCAAACGCGGTTTGAGGATTACAGGTGTTACCAAACAGCGGGCATTGATGCGGCTTACATTTGCCCGTCAAGACTTCGCCACAACGCGCGCGCGGGTCATCGCAGACCTGCTGCGGTGCCGGGCGGAAATGCGCTTCGGCGTCAAATCGTTGATAATCCGGCGTCAGGTGTACACCAGAAGATTCAATCACGCCTAAGCCGCGCCATTCGCTGTCGCCGTTGACGCAGAAGACATCCGCAATCGCCTGTTGCGCCAGCAGGTTACCGGCATCCGGCACCACCCGACGATACTGATTCTCCACCTTGCTGTGGGCCGCTATTTTCTGCTCCACCAGCATGACCACGCCTTGTAGTAGATCAAGCGGTTCGAATCCAGCAACCACCAGAGGACGATGAAAATCACTGGCGATAAAATTATAGGCGTCGGTGCCGATAACCATACTGACGTGGCCCGGCGCGAGGAACGCATCGATACCGTTATCCGGCTGTTCCAGCAAACTGCGTAGCGTTGGGATCAGCGTAATATGCTGGCAGAAAAAGTAAAAATTTTGCACATCGCGGGCTTTCGCCTGTTGCAGAGTGATGGCCGTCGTCGGCATGGTGGTTTCAAACCCTAAGCCGAAGAACACCACTTTACGAGTTGGATTCTCCTGCGCCAGTTTTAACGCATCCATTGGCGAGTAAACGATGCGAACATCGGCACCGCGCGCTTTTGCCTGTAACAGCGACCCCTGTTTCCCCGGCACGCGCATGGCGTCGCCAAAGGTACAGAAGATGACTTCCGGATGGCTGGCAATCTCCACGCAGGTGTCGATTCTTCCCATCGGCAGTACACATACCGGGCAACCCGGACCGTGGATAAACTCAACGTTTTCCGGCAGTAACTGGTCGAGGCCGAATTTAAAAATGGCGTGGGTATGACCGCCGCACACTTCCATAATCCGCAGAGGGCGTTCAGCGGTGTAAGAGAGATGTGAAGCACGTTCGCGTAGATGCTCAATTAACTGCATCACCTGTTCCGGCGCGCGATATTCATCAACAAAACGCATTATTTTTCCTCGCCATACAACAGCGCGCCGACATCCGGCTCAACGTCAAACATGTTTTGTAAGGCGTCGAGGGTGTCGCGCGCTTCGGCTTCATTAATTACGCTCATGGCAAAGCCAACGTGAACCAGTACCCACTGGCCCACGCGTGGCTGACCGTTTTCATCGCAGCTGCCGACTAACGTTAGATCGACGTCGCGCTGAATACCGCAGACGTCGACTTTCGCCTGGTTGCCGTCAATGGTGCGGATCTGGCCGGGAACGCCTATGCACATCGCTGTGTCTCCAGCCAGTTCAGCCACTGGTCCATCCCTTCGCCGCTGGTGGCGGAAATAAGGATGATTTCAATTTCTGGATTGACTTCGCGGGCGCAGGCGATGCACTTCTCAACGTCGAAATTGAGATACGGTAGCAGGTCAACTTTGTTGAGCAGCATCAGTGAGGCGGCGGCAAACATATGTGGATATTTCAGCGGTTTGTCTTCACCTTCGGTAACGGAAAGCACCGCCACTTTGTGTTTTTCACCAAGATCGAAGCTCGCCGGACATACGAGGTTGCCAACGTTTTCGATAAACAGAATACCGTTATCGTCCAGTGGCAGGCGCGGCGCGGCGTCGGCAATCATCTGTGCGTCAAGATGGCAACCTTTACCGGTATTCACCTGAATCGCTGGCGTGCCGGTAGCGCGAATGCGCGCGGCATCGTTCACGGTTTGCTGGTCACCTTCAATAACTGCGCACGGAACGCTGTCTTTCAGGCGCATCAAGGTTTCCGTCAGCAGGGTGGTTTTACCGGAACCAGGGCTGGAAACCAGGTTGAGTACCAACTGATTGCGGGCAGCAAAGCGCGCTCGGTTGCGTTCAGCCAGACGGTTGTTTTTGTCTAGCACGTCAATTTCGACTTCCAGCATCCGACGCTGGCTCATGCCCGGCGCGTGAGTGCCCGCTTCGCCATGACCGTAATGCAGGTCGCCTTCTTCAGTCTGGCTGGGGGTAAATTCAGGCGCTTTAATGCCGGTGATTTTCATCTTCGGGCGTGCCGCCGGGGCAAATGGCGCGCTACGAAACGCGGAATGAGGGTTATGTTCATCACCCTCGATATACAGGTTGCCTTCACCGCAACCGCATGTTGTACACATCGCTCACTCCTGGTCTATTTCTATCCGCCGAATCTGTAAACCGTCGTCTGCCACAATTTGTAGCATGTCGCCATGACACTGTGGACAGCGCCGGACGCGCTGGGTTAATAGCGTCACATATTGTTGGCATGTTTCGCACCAGCATTCGGCCTCTTGTTCTTCGAGGTGCAGTTTACAACCTTCCGCTACGCTGCCGCGGCAAACCAGATCAAAACAAAAGGCAAGAGAGCTGGTTTCGACACAAGAAAATGCGCCAATTTTGAGCCAGACCCCAGTTACGCGTTTTGCACCGTGTTTTGCGGCCTGCTGTTCGATCAATTCCAGTGCCCGTTGGCAGAGGGTTATTTCGTGCATATCGCCTCCCATTAACTATTGCCAGCTATAAGCAATAATTGTGCCAGTGTTGATTATCCCTAAAGTGAATAATGTCGATGATGTCGAAATGACACGTCGACACGGCGACGAAATTCACCAGAATCATAAAAATCTCTTTTATAACAATAAATTAAAAGTTGGCACAAAAAATGCTTAAAGCTGGCATCTCTGTTAAACGGGTAACCTGACAATGACTATTTGGGAAATAAGCGAGAAAGCCGATTACATCGCACAGCGGCATCGTCGCCTACAGGACCAGTGGCATCTCTACTGCAATTCGCTGGTTCAGGGGATCACGTTATCGAAAGCGCGCCTGCATCACGCCATGAGCTGTGCGCCAGACAAAGAACTCTGTTTCGTCCTTTTTGAACATTTTCGCATTTACGTCACCCTGGCGGATGGCTTTAACAGCCACACCATCGAGTATTACGTCGAAACGAAAGAGGGTGAAGAAAAACAGCGGATTGCGCAGGCACAATTGAGCATTGACGGAATGATAGATGGCAAGGTCAACATCCGCGATCGCGAACAGGTACTGGAACACTATCTCGAAAAAATCGCTGGCGTTTACGACAGCTTATACACCGCCATTGAAAACAATGTACCGGTGAATTTAAGCCAACTGGTAAAGGGACAAAGCCCGGCGGCATGAGCTGAGGCTTTGCCCGTTTTGCAGGCGTTACGCCTGTTTGGGGATGGGCGTGTCGATGAGTGTCGAAAATAACATTTCATCGGCATGTTTTCGTCAAAAATGACAATCACCTGAGGAATGCCTGGTGAATCGTTTTGTAATTGCTGACTCCACGCTCTGTATCGGCTGCCACACCTGTGAGGCCGCCTGTTCAGAGACGCATCGCCAGCACGGCCTGCAATCAATGCCGCGCCTGCGAGTGATGCTAAATGAAAAAGAATCTGCGCCGCAGCTCTGTCACCACTGTGAAGATGCACCCTGTGCGGTGGTCTGCCCGGTTAACGCTATCACCCGCGTTGATGGGGCAGTGCAGCTGAATGAAAGCCTGTGCGTAAGCTGCAAACTGTGCGGCATCGCCTGCCCGTTTGGCGCAATCGAATTTTCCGGCAGCCGTCCGCTGGATATTCCGGCAAACGCCAATACCCCGAAAGCACCACCGGCACCGCCTGCTCCGGCGCGTGTCAGCACGTTGCTTGACTGGGTGCCGGGTATTCGCGCGATCGCCGTCAAATGTGACCTCTGTAGCTTTGATGAACAAGGTCCAGCCTGCGTGCGGATGTGCCCAACCAAAGCCCTGCATCTGGTGGATAACACCGATATCGCCCGCGTCAGCAAGCGTAAGCGTGAGCTGACCTTTAACACGGACTTTGGCGATCTCACCTTGTTTCAGCAGGCTCAAAGTGGAGAGGCTAAATGAGCGCAATTTCCCTGATCAATAGCGGCGTGGCGTGGTTTGTTGCCGCCGCTGTTCTGGCATTTCTCTTTTCTTTTCAAAAGGCGTTAAGCGGCTGGATTGCCGGAATTGGCGGCGCGGTGGGTAGCCTGTATACGGCAGCCGCAGGCTTCACTGTGCTGACTGGCGCGGTTGGCGTGAGCGGCGCGTTGTCGCTGGTAAGCTACAATGTGCAAATCTCTCCGCTTAATGCGATTTGGCTGATTACCCTCGGCCTGTGCGGTCTGTTTGTCAGCCTTTACAACATTGACTGGCATCGCCATGCGCAGGTGAAATGCAACGGTTTGCAAATCAATATGTTGATGGCTGCTGCCGTCTGTGCCGTCATTGCCAGCAATCTGGGCATGTTCGTAGTAATGGCAGAAATCATGGCCCTGTGTGCGGTGTTCCTCACCAGCAACAGCAAAGAGGGCAAACTGTGGTTTGCGCTGGGGCGTCTTGGCACTTTGCTGCTGGCGATTGCTTGCTGGCTGCTGTGGCAACGTTACGGCACGCTGGATCTGCGCCTGCTGGATATGCGCATGCAACAGCTGCCGCTTGGTTCCGATATCTGGCTGCTCGGTGTGATTGGTTTTGGCCTGCTGGCCGGGATTATCCCGCTGCACGGCTGGGTGCCACAGGCTCATGCTAACGCCTCTGCGCCAGCTGCCGCGCTGTTTTCCACGGTGGTGATGAAAATTGGCCTGCTGGGTATTTTAACCCTGTCTCTGCTGGGCGGTAATGCGCCGCTGTGGTGGGGAATTGCACTTCTGGTACTCGGCATGATCACCGCGTTCGTCGGCGGTCTGTATGCGCTGATGGAGCACAACATTCAGCGTTTGCTGGCTTACCACACTCTGGAAAATATCGGCATCATCCTGCTGGGGCTGGGCGCTGGCGTAACGGGTATCGCGCTTGAACAACCGGCGCTGATTGCCCTTGGCCTGGTCGGTGGTCTGTACCATCTGCTTAACCATAGCCTGTTCAAGAGCGTACTGTTCCTCGGGGCTGGGAGCGTCTGGTTCCGTACCGGTCATCGCGATATCGAAAAACTCGGCGGTATTGGCAAAAAAATGCCGGTTATCTCCATCGCCATGTTGGTCGGTCTGATGGCAATGGCTGCGCTGCCACCGCTGAACGGTTTTGCCGGGGAATGGGTTATCTATCAATCCTTCTTCAAACTGAGCAATAGTGGCGCGTTTGTTGCTCGTCTTCTCGGGCCGCTGCTCGCCGTGGGGCTGGCAATTACCGGTGCGCTGGCAGTGATGTGTATGGCGAAAGTTTATGGCGTTACTTTCCTTGGCGCGCCGCGTACCAAAGAAGCCGAAAACGCCACCTGTGCGCCGCTCCTGATGAGCGTAAGCGTAGTGGCACTGGCGATTTGCTGCGTGATTGGCGGTGTTGCTGCGCCGTGGCTGCTGCCGATGTTGTCTGCTGCCGTACCTCTGCCGCTGGAGCCTGCTAATACAACCGTTTCTCAACCAATGATCACGTTGCTGCTGATTGCCTGCCCGCTTCTGCCATTCATCATTATGGCGATTTGCAAAGGCGACCGTCTGCCGTCGCGTTCCCGCGGCGCTGCCTGGGTATGTGGCTACGACCATGAAAAATCAATGGTGATTACCGCTCACGGTTTTGCCATGCCGGTGAAACAGGCATTTGCGCCAGTGCTGAAACTGCGCAAATGGCTGAATCCGGTGTCGCTGGTACCAGGCTGGCAGTGCGAGGGGAGTGCGTTGCTGTTCCGCCGGATGGCGCTGGTTGAACTGGCGGTACTGGTGGTGATTATTGTTTCACGAGGAGCCTGAGAATGAGTGTTTTATATCCGTTAATTCAGGCGCTGGTGTTATTTGCCGTTGCGCCGCTGCTCTCCGGTATTACCCGCGTGGCGCGCGCCCGCTTGCATAACCGTCGCGGTCCGGGCGTGTTGCAGGAGTATCGCGACATTATCAAACTGCTGGGTCGTCAGAGCGTTGGTCCCGATGCCTCCGGCTGGGTGTTCCGCCTGACACCGTACGTAATGGTTGGCGTCATGTTGACTATCGCTACCGCGCTGCCGGTAGTGACTGTCGGTTCTCCGCTGCCGCAACTGGGGGATTTGATCACTTTACTGTATCTCTTCGCCATTGCGCGTTTCTTCTTTGCCATTTCTGGTCTGGATACCGGTAGTCCGTTTACTGCTATTGGCGCGAGCCGTGAAGCGATGCTGGGCGTGCTGGTTGAACCGATGCTGCTGCTTGGTCTGTGGGTCGCCGCGCAGGTGGCCGGTTCCACCAACATCAGCAACATCACCGACACCGTTTATCACTGGCCGCTGAGCCAGAGCATTCCGCTGGTGCTGGCGCTCTGTGCCTGCGCATTCGCCACCTTTATCGAAATGGGCAAACTGCCGTTCGACCTGGCGGAAGCCGAGCAGGAGCTGCAGGAAGGTCCGCTCTCTGAGTACAGCGGCAGCGGCTTTGGCGTCATGAAATGGGGTATCAGCCTGAAACAGCTGGTGGTGTTACAGATGTTCGTCGGGGTGTTTATTCCGTGGGGACAAATGGAAACCTTCACTGCCGGTGGGCTGCTGCTGGCGCTGGTGATTGCCATCGTCAAACTGGTGGTCGGCGTACTGGTTATCGCGCTGTTCGAAAACAGCATGGCCCGTCTGCGTCTTGATATTACACCACGCATTACCTGGGCTGGTTTTGGCTTTGCATTTTTAGCGTTCGTCTCCTTGCTGGCGGCGTGATTAAAGAGAGTTTGAGCATGTCTGAAGAAAAATTAGGTCAACATTATCTCGCCGCGCTGAATGAGGCATTTCCGGGCGTCGTGCTGGACCACGCCTGGCAGACCAAAGATCAGCTGACTGTCACCGTGAAGGTGAACTATCTGCCGGAAGTGGTGGAGTTCCTCTACTACAAGCAGGGGGGCTGGCTGTCGGTGCTGTTTGGTAACGACGAACGCAAACTGAATGGTCATTACGCCGTTTATTACGTGCTGTCGATGGAGAAGGGCACCAAGTGTTGGATTACGGTTCGCGTCGAAGTTGACGCCAACAAACCAGAATATCCGTCCGTGACGCCGCGCGTTCCGGCGGCGGTGTGGGGCGAGCGTGAAGTGCGCGATATGTACGGTTTGATTCCGGTAGGGCTTCCGGATGAACGCCGTCTGGTGCTGCCGGATGACTGGCCGGATGAACTCTACCCGCTGCGTAAAGACAGCATGGATTATCGTCAACGTCCGGCACCAACTACTGATGCTGAAACCTACGAGTTCATCAACGAACTGGGCGACAAGAAAAACAACGTCGTGCCGATTGGTCCACTGCACGTCACTTCTGATGAACCGGGCCACTTCCGTCTGTTCGTTGATGGCGAAAACATTATCGACGCCGACTACCGCCTGTTCTATGTCCATCGCGGCATGGAAAAACTGGCGGAAACCCGCATGGGTTACAACGAAGTGACCTTCCTCTCTGACCGAGTTTGTGGGATCTGCGGCTTTGCCCACAGCACCGCTTACACCACGTCGGTGGAAAACGCGATGGGTATTCAGGTGCCAGAACGTGCGCAGATGATTCGCGCCATTTTGCTGGAAGTGGAACGCCTGCACTCGCATCTGCTCAACCTTGGCCTTGCCTGCCACTTCACTGGCTTTGACTCCGGTTTTATGCAGTTCTTCCGCGTGCGTGAAACCTCCATGAAAATGGCGGAGATCCTTACCGGTGCGCGTAAAACCTACGGCCTGAACCTGATCGGCGGGATTCGTCGCGATCTGCTGAAAGATGACATGATCCAGACCCGTCAACTGGCGCAGCAGATGCGTCGTGAAGTGCAGGAGCTGGTGGATGTGCTGCTGAGCACACCGAACATGGAACAGCGCACTGTCGGCATTGGTCGTCTGGACCCGGAAATTGCCCGCGACTTCAGTAACGTCGGCCCGATGGTCCGCGCCAGCGGTCACGCCCGCGATACCCGTGCCGATCACCCGTTTGTTGGTTATGGCCTGCTGCCAATGGAAGTCCACAGCGAGCAGGGCTGCGACGTGATTTCCCGTCTGAAAGTGCGTATCAACGAAGTCTATACCGCGCTGAACATGATCGACTACGGTCTGGATAACCTGCCGGGTGGCCCGCTGATGGTGGAAGGCTTTACCTACATTCCGCACCGTTTTGCGCTGGGCTTTGCCGAAGCGCCGCGCGGTGATGATATTCACTGGAGCATGACCGGCGACAACCAGAAGCTGTACCGCTGGCGCTGCCGTGCCGCGACCTACGCGAACTGGCCGACCTTGCGCTACATGCTGCGCGGCAACACCGTTTCTGATGCGCCGCTGATTATTGGTAGCCTGGACCCTTGCTACTCCTGTACCGACCGCATGACCGTGGTCGATGTGCGTAAGAAGAAGAGCAAAGTGGTGCCGTACAAAGAACTTGAGCGCTACAGCATTGAGCGTAAAAACTCGCCGCTGAAATAAGGAATCGCCATGTTTACCTTTATCAAAAAAGTCATCAAAACCGGCACGGCGACCTCGTCTTACCCGCTGGAGCCGATTGCGGTTGATAAAAACTTCCGTGGTAAGCCAGAGCAGAACCCGCAGCAGTGCATCGGCTGTGCAGCCTGCGTCAATGCCTGCCCGTCAAACGCCTTAACGGTTGAAACTGACCTCGCCACCGGTGAGCTGGCGTGGGAGTTCAATCTTGGACGCTGCATCTTCTGTGGACGCTGCGAAGAAGTCTGCCCGACGGCGGCAATCAAACTGTCGCAAGAGTACGAACTGGCGGTGTGGAAGAAAGAAGATTTCCTGCAACAGTCCCGCTTCGCGCTGTGCAACTGCCGCGTCTGCAATCGTCCTTTCGCCGTCCAGAAAGAGATCGACTACGCCATTGCGCTGCTTAAGCACAATGGTGACAACCGTGCGGAAAACCACCGCGAAAGCTTTGAGACTTGCCCGGAATGTAAGCGCCAGAAATGCCTGGTGCCGTCTGACCGTATTGAACTGACTCGCCATATGAAAGAGGCCATCTGATGAGCAATTTATTAGGCCCCCGTGACGCCAACGGCATTCCGGTCCCGATGACGGTGGATGAATCCATCGCCAGTATGAAGGCGTCGTTACTGAAAAAAATCAAACGTTCTGCCTACGTTTACCGCGTGGACTGCGGCGGCTGCAACGGCTGCGAAATTGAAATTTTCGCTACCTTATCGCCGCTGTTCGATGCAGAACGCTTCGGCATTAAAGTTGTGCCGTCTCCGCGTCATGCGGATATTTTACTGTTTACCGGCGCGGTCACCCGTGCAATGCGATCCCCTGCGCTGCGTGCGTGGCAGTCTGCGCCGGACCCGAAAATCTGTATCTCCTACGGCGCCTGCGGTAACAGCGGCGGGATCTTCCACGATCTCTACTGCGTGTGGGGTGGTACGGATAAAATCGTCCCGGTGGATGTCTACATTCCGGGGTGCCCGCCAACGCCTGCCGCCACGCTGTACGGCTTTGCAATGGCGCTTGGCCTGCTGGAGCAGAAAATTCACGCCCGTGGGCCGGGTGAACTGGATGAACAACCAGCAGAGATCCTGCATGGCGATATGGTGCAGCCGCTGCGTGTAAAAGTAGATCGCGAAGCACGCCGCCTGGCGGGTTATCGTTACGGTCGCCAGATTGCCGATGATTTCCTGACGCAGTTAGGGCAGGGTGAAGAGCAGGTTGCACGCTGGCTGGAAGCGGAAAACGATCCGCGTCTGAACGAGATTGTCAGCCATCTGAATCATGTTGTTGAAGAGGCGCGTATTCGATGAGTGAAAAGGTGGTGTTCAGTCAACTGAGCCGTAAATTTATTGATGAGAACGATGCCACGCCCGCCGAGGCGCAGCAGGTGGTCTATTACAGCCTGGCGATTGGTCACCACCTTGGGGTTATCGATTGCCTGGAAGCCGCGCTCACCTGCCCGTGGGATGAATATCTGGCATGGATTGCCACTCTGGAGGCGGGCAGTGAAGCCCGCCGTAAAATGGAAGGCGTGCCGAAATATGGTGAGATCGTTATCGACATTAACCATGTGCCGATGCTGGCCAACGCATTCGATAAAGCCCGGGCAACGCAAACTTCGCAGCAGAAAGAATGGAGTACCATGCTGTTAAGTATGCTGCATGATATTTATCAGGAAAATGCCATCTATTTGATGGTGAGGAGACTGCGTGACTGACGTTTTACTCTGTGTTGGCAATAGCATGATGGGCGATGATGGCGCAGGTCCGCTGCTGGCGGAAAAGTGCGCCGCCGCGCCGAAAGGTAACTGGGTGGTGATTGACGGCGGTAGCGCACCGGAAAACGACATTGTCGCCATCCGCGAACTGCGCCCGACGCGACTGCTGATTGTCGACGCCACGGATATGGGGCTAAACCCCGGCGAGATCCGCATCATCGACCCGGATGACATCGCTGAGATGTTTATGATGACTACCCATAACATGCCGCTGAACTACCTTATCGACCAGTTGAAAGAAGATATTGGTGAAGTGATTTTCCTCGGTATCCAGCCGGATATCGTCGGTTTTTACTACCCGATGACCCAGCCGATTAAAGATGCGGTAGAAACCGTTTATCAACGACTTGAAGGCTGGGAAGGGAATGGTGGATTTGCGCAGTTAGCGGTGGAAGAAGAGTAGTTCGTAGACAAACATATTCACGTTTTTGAATCTGGACGTGCTATTGTGACGTTTAGACGGGTGTTTACATATTGTGAACACTCGTGTGATCAACTACTATAGAAAAATAAAACCGAAGGAACGGGTAGTCCAGGCTTAGTCATTCAGGCGCTGATAAGGAAGTTAAAATGCACATCATTTCGAAAGCGCCATTTGAAGAGTGCGCGCGCAAATATCCTAACGACGCTCTGGCTTTACACTCATTGTATCGGGTTATTAAGGAAACGGATTTTTCTACGCCAGAAGAAATGCGAACGGCGTTTCCCAACCTCGACAATTTTAAATATCGTAACAAATGGTACGTTCTGGATGTAGGCGGGAACAATCTTAGGGTTATTGCCTACATAAACTTTGTTAATAAGCGGTTCTTTGTGAAGCACATAACGAATCATGCCGAGTATGACAAACTGACACGTTACTACAGAGAGAACAGAGAATGACTGCTAATGCTGCACGCGCTGTTAAAGCAACAAGAGAACTGGTCAATGCAGTCCCCTTTCTGGGAGGCAGTGACTCAGAAGATGATTATCGTGAAGCACTGGAACTGGTCGAATATTTGATTGAAGAAGATGACACCAATCCACTTATCGACTTTCTGGCGAGCCGCATTGCAGAGTATGAAAACAACCACGAAAAGTTTGCAGAGTTCGACAAAGCCGTTGCTGCAATGCCGGTTGGCGTGGCGTTACTTCGCACGTTGATTGATCAACATAATCTGACCTATGCGGATTTGAAGAACGAAATCGGCTCTAAATCCCTGGTCAGTCAGATTTTGTCTGGACAAAGATCCCTGACGATATCCCACATTAAGGCACTTTCAGCCCGATTTGGCGTTAAGCCGGAATGGTTTCTTTGATTTTTGACAGATGCCAAACGCCAGATTGCCCGATGTGCTGCGCTTATCGGGCCTACATGTCGCACGAACTATGTAGGCCGGATAAGGCGTTCACGCCGCATCCGGCACGTTTGCTTACTCTAAATCTTCACCGTTACTGGCAATCACTTTTTTATACCACCAGAATGATTTCTTACGCGTGCGCGCCAGCGTGCCGTTGCCTGCATCGTCACGGTCTACATAGACAAAACCGTAGCGTTTGCTCATTTCACCCGTTGACGCGGAAACTAAATCAATACAGCCCCAGGTGGTGTAGCCCATCAGCGGAATACCGTCTGCAATCGCTTCGCCCATTGCGCGGATATGTTCGCGTAAATAGCTGATGCGATAGTCATCGTTAATCTCACCGTTGGCAGCAAATTCATCTTTTGCGCCGAGGCCGTTTTCCACCAGAAACAGCGGCTTCTGATAACGGTCGTACATCATGTTCATGGTGATGCGCAGACCGAGCGGATCAATACCCCAGCCCCAGTCGCTCACCTGTAGATACGGGTTACGCAGCGATTTCACTACGTTCGCCGCACTGCTGTTGTTGGCGTTCATCTCCGCCGAGGCGCAGCGCGAGGCGTAATAGCTGAAAGAGACAAAATCGACGGTGTTTTTCAGGATTTCATCATCGCCCGGTGCTTTGTCGATGGTTACCCCTTTTTCGCGGAATACGCGGGCAGAGTAAGCCGGATACGCGCCCCGCGCCTGCACATCGATAAAAAACAGGTTTTCCCTGTCTTTCTCCAGCGCTGCCCAGACATCTTCCGGCTTGCAGCTGTAAGGGTAGAAGTTGCCGCCCGCCAGCATACAGCCCACCTGATTTTGCGGGTTAACCTCATGGGCGATTTTGGTAGCTAACGCACTGGCAACCAGCTGGTGGTGCGCAGCCTGATATTTCACCTGATCCTGATTTTCCCCTTCTTCAAACACCAGACCCGCGCCGGAGAACGGGCTATGCAACATAATGTTGATTTCATTGAAGGTGAGCCAGTATTTCACCAGGCCATCAAATGCTTCAAAGCAGGTCCGGGCGTAGCGGCTGAAAAACTCCACCAGCTTGCGGTTACGCCAGGAGCCATATTCAGTGACCAGATGCATCGGCACGTCGAAGTGACACAACGTGACCAGCGGTTCGATACCGTACTTTTTACACTCTTCAAAAACCGTGCGGTAAAAAGCAATGCCCTGCTGGTTGGGCGTCAGTTCATTGCCCTGCGGAAAGAGGCGGCTCCAGGCAATCGAGGTGCGAAAAACCTTGAATCCCATCTCTGCCATCAGGGCGATATCTTCTTTATAACGATGATAAAAATCCGTCGCCTCATGGCTGGGATAAAACTCGTCATCTCGCAAGTGAAAACGTTTTTCCAGCCCCAGTTTCACCGCCATTCGATGCTCGCCGTGTGGGATCATATCGACCGTGGTCAGCCCTTTGCCACCTTCACGGTACGCACCTTCAGATTGGTTGGCGGCAAGCGCGCCGCCCCATAAAAAATCTTGCGGAAATACTGACATTTTCATCCTCAATTAAGACTTACTTCTTTGGCGACGGTCGGTTGTACGCTCTGATGCTTTCGCGCCTGGGCAGCCGCTTCCTCAACAGGAATATCCTCAAAGCCGAGCAACAGTGTGAGGATAAATGACAGCACGACCGCCAGCGCCATGACGGCGAACACCCAGACGATGCTCATTGGATTCGCCGGATCGAAGAACTGCACGCTGGTAAATAATCCCGGCGCTGCCATTGAGTGGCTGGCAAGCCCCGCCATACCGGCAACCGCGCCGCAAATAAAACCGCTGATAAGACTGGCGATAAGCGGACGTTTCAGGCGGATCGCCACGCCGTATAACGCGGGTTCGGAAATCCCCGCCATAATGGCTGATGCCGCCGCAGCCAGCGCCGTCTGGCGCAGTTCCGGGTTTTTCGTTTTCCACGCCACCGCCAGCGATGAACCGCCCAGCGACAGGTTAGCGCCGATTTCTGACGGCATGACCATCCCTTCTTTGCCGGTTTCGGCAATAGTTTGAATGATGGTTGGCGTAAAGACGCGGTGCATCCCGGTCATTACCAGCAGAGGCCACAGCGCGCCCATAATGGCGACTGAAAGCCAGCCCAGATAACCATGAATGGTGTAAACCAGTGCCGAAATGGCGCTACCGATCCAGATACCAATCGGGCCAATCAGCAGGATTGCCAGCGGTGCGGCAATCAACACAATCAGCATTGGCTTGAGGAAGTTTTTCGTCACCGCTGGCGTAATGCTGTCCACCCAGCGTTCGATATATGACAGGCACCAGGTCATCACCAGCGCCGGGATCACCGTGTAGGTGTATTTCACCGCGGTGACCGGAATCAGGGCAAATTCAACATGTTCACCCTGGGCCGCTTTCGCCATCAGCTCAATAAAACTCGGATGTACCAGCACACCCGCAATGGCAATCGCCAGCGACATATTGGTTTTAAATTTGATGGCGGCAGAAGCAGCGACCATCAGCGGCAGGAAGAAGAAAGCACCATCACCAATCACATTGAGAATAGTTAAGGTCGGCGATCCTTTTGTCAGCACGCCGCTCATCTCGAGGATCATCGCCAGCAGTTTGACCATCGATCCGCCGATGATCGCCGGGATCAGCGGTGACATGGTGCCGATCAGCGCATCCAGGATCCCCGCACCAATGCGACGTAGCGTGAGTTTGGGTTTCCCCACGGGCTGCGAGGGCTGCATATCTCCAGGTAACAAGCTGACAACTTCCTGAAAGGCCTGCGAAACCGTATTACCGATAATCACCTGACACTGGTTGTCACTACGTACCACACCGAGCACGCCGGAGATAGTTTTTAACGTTGGGCTGTCGATCAGTGCATCATCTTTGATAACAAAGCGTAAACGCGTCATACAGTGCGTGACTGCCGAGATGTTATCAACGCCGCCCAGTGCCGCTATCACCGAGCGTGCCAGCGTCGCATAATTTTTGGCCATCGGATTTTATCCTGTTATCAGTAGGGTAGAGGTAGTTGTTATCAGTCGACGTGACGGGAAATTGCCGATGCTGAAACGGAATTAAGAAACCGGTTTCACAAAATCATGAATAGTTGATACTGATTAAGCAAGAGAGTTAATTGCTCATTTTTTATATTTGTGAAACCGGTCACCTGAATATTTTTCCCGCTGCTTGCGCAAGGACAATCAGCCAACGGTGCAGTACACTGCGTTCATTGCGTGTAAAGGGATGAAAATGATGACGACGATGCTGGAAGTGGCGAAGCGCGCCGGGGTTTCAAAAGCGACCGTTTCCCGCGTGCTTTCAGGTAATGGCTACGTCAGCCAGGAGACTAAAGATCGCGTGTTTCAGGCGGTAGAAGAGAGCGGTTACCGCCCAAATTTGCTGGCGCGCAATCTGTCAGCGAAGAGTACCCAGACGCTAGGGCTGGTAGTGACCAACACGCTTTACCACGGCATTTATTTTAGTGAATTACTGTTTCATACCGCGAGAATGGCGGAAGAGAAAGGGCGTCAGCTGCTATTGGCAGATGGCAAACATAGCGCCGAAGAAGAGCGCCAGGCGATTCAGTATCTACTGGATCTGCGCTGCGACGCCATTATGATTTACCCGCGCTTTTTAAGCGTGGATGAAATTGATGACATCATTGACGCACACAGTCAGCCGATAATGGTGCTCAATCGCCGCCTGCGCAAAAACAGCAGCCATAGCGTCTGGTGCGATCATAAACAGACCAGCTTTAACGCCGTGGCAGAGTTGATAAACGCCGGACATCAGGAGATTGCTTTCCTTACCGGTTCGATGGATTCCCCCACCAGCATTGAACGCCTTGCCGGATATAAAGACGCGCTGGCGCAGCATAGTATTGCACTCAATGAAAAACTTATCGTCAACGGTAAATGGACGCCTGCCAGCGGGGCCGAAGGGGTAGAAACGTTGCTCGAACGTGGGGCTAAATTTAGCGCGTTAGTTGCCAGTAACGACGATATGGCGATAGGTGCGATGAAAGCGTTGCATGACCGTGGTGTAGCGGTGCCGGGGCAAGTATCGGTTATTGGATTTGATGATATCGCAATTGCCCCCTACACCGTTCCGGCGCTCTCCAGCGTAAAAATTCCGGTGACTGAGATGATTCAGGAAATAATTGGGCGGCTGATATTTATGCTCGATGGTGGTGCTTATACACCGCCGAAAACCTTCAGCGGAAAACTGATCCGCCGCGACTCCCTCATTGCTCTTTCGCGATAAGCATTGTCATCACATGTCATCGTCACTAGTGTCGATGACATCGTTTATTCTGCATTGCAGAATTTAATTTCTTTAAATAACAATCAATTAAAAGTTGGCATGATTTGTGAATGTATCGGCGCATTAACTGTCATTGCTGGAGAATTTGATGAACCGTTTCATCATTGCTGACGCGAGTAAATGTATTGGTTGTCGTACCTGTGAAGTGGCGTGCGTGGTTTCTCATCAGGAGAATCAGGACTGTGCATCGCTGACCCCGGAAACTTTTTTACCGCGAATCCATGTCATTAAAGGTGTGAACATTTCCACGGCGACAGTCTGCCGTCAGTGTGAAGATGCACCGTGCGCTAACGTCTGCCCGAATGGTGCTATCAGCCGTGATAAAGGGTTTGTTCATGTCATGCAGGAACGTTGCATTGGTTGCAAAACCTGCGTTGTGGCTTGCCCGTATGGTGCGATGGAAGTGGTAGTGCGTCCGGTGATTCGCAACAGCGGCGCAGGGCTTAACGTACGCGCTGACAAAGCCGAAGCTAATAAATGCGACCTCTGTAACCATCGTGAAGACGGCCCGGCCTGTATGGCTGCTTGCCCGACCCATGCGCTGATTTGTGTCGATCGTAATAAACTTGAACAAATGAGCGCAGAAAAACGCCGCCGCACGGCGCTGATGTTCTAAAAATCTTACAGAACTGTTCTGGCATCAAAGGAATTCCCGGAAATATTCGTAGAATACGGAGCGGGCGGTATCGCCAACCTGTGACTACCGGATGCGACGCGGTCGTGTCCGGCTGGGCGGGTTACGCAATTCATGATGGCGGGAATAACTCAATGGCAAAAAACACATCTTGCGGTGTCCAACTGCGTATTCGTGGCAAAGTGCAGGGCGTCGGTTTTCGTCCCTTTGTCTGGCAACTGGCACAGCAATTAAATCTTCACGGCGATGTCTGTAATGACGGCGATGGCGTAGAAGTCCGGCTGCTGGAAGACCCGGAAACGTTTCTTGTTCAATTGCATCAGGATTGTCCGCCGCTGGCGCGTATTGATAGCGTCGAATGTGAGCCGTTTATCTGGATGCAGCCGCCCACTGAGTTCATCATCCGCCAGAGTGCGGGCGGCGTCATGAATACGCAAATTGTTCCCGATGCCGCGACTTGTCCTGCCTGTCTTGCCGAAATGAATACCCCAGGCGAACGGCGTTATCGTTATCCGTTTATCAACTGTACCCATTGCGGCCCGCGTTTCACCATTATTCGCGCGATGCCTTACGACCGTCCATTTACCGTGATGGCGGCGTTTCCGCTATGTCCGGCCTGCGATAAAGAATATCGCGACCCGCTCGATCGTCGCTTCCACGCCCAGCCGGTGGCCTGCCCGGAGTGTGGCCCACATCTTGAATGGCTAAGTCATGGTGAACATGCGAAACAAGAGGCGGCATTACAGGCGGCTATCGCTCAGTTAAAAATGGGCAACATTGTCGCTATCAAAGGGATTGGCGGATTTCATCTCGCCTGCGATGCGCGTAACAGTAACGCGGTGGCGACACTACGGGCGCGCAAACATCGCCCGGCGAAACCGCTGGCGGTTATGTTGCCAACGGCAGAAGGTTTGCCCAACGCTGCCCGTCAGTTGCTCACCACGCCCGCCGCGCCGATTGTACTGGTGGATAAAATATATGTTCCGGAACTTTGTGACGATATCGCCCCTGGCCTTAACGAAGTCGGGGTGATGTTGCCTGCGAATCCGCTCCAGCATTTGCTGTTACAGGAACTGCAATGCCCGCTGGTTATGACCTCCGGCAACCTGAGCGGTAAACCACCGGCTATCAGCAACGAACAGGCGCTGGAGGATTTGCAGGACATTGCCGACGGATTCTTGATTCATAACCGCGACATCGTGCAGCGGATGGATGATTCAGTGGTGCGCGAAAGTGGCGAAATGTTGCGCCGCTCGCGGGGGTATGTACCGGATGCGCTGGCTTTGCCTCTGGGCTTTAAAAATATTCCTCCTGTGCTGTGTCTCGGTGCGGATCTGAAAAATACCTTCTGTCTGGTGCGTGGTGAACAGGCGGTGTTGAGTCAACATTTGGGCGATTTAAGTGACGATGGCATTCAGATGCAGTGGCGCGAAGCGTTGCGCCTGATGCAAAACATCTACGATTTTACTCCACAGTTTGTGGTGCATGATGCGCATCCGGGCTATGTCTCCAGCCAGTGGGCGCGTGAGATGAATCTGCCGACGCAAACGGTGCTGCATCACCATGCCCACGCGGCGGCGTGTCTGGCAGAACATCACTGGCCGCTGGATGGCGGTGATGTCATTGCTTTGACGCTCGACGGTATTGGTATGGGCGAGAACGGCGCTTTATGGGGCGGCGAGTGCCTGCGGGTGAACTATCGCGAATGCCAGCACCTGGGCGGCTTGCCAGCGGTGGCGCTTGCTGGGGGCGATTTGGCGGCGAAGCAGCCGTGGCGTAACCTGCTGGCGCAGTGCCTGCGCTTTGTGCCGGAGTGGCAGAATTACCCTGAAACGGTAAGTGTGCAACAGCAAAACTGGAGCGTGCTGGCGCGGGCCATTGAGCGTGGAATTAACGCGCCGCTGGCGTCATCGTGTGGGCGTTTGTTCGATGCTGTGGCGGCGGCACTGGGCTGTGCGCCAGCCACGTTAAGTTATGAAGGTGAAGCGGCTTGCGCCCTTGAGGCGCTGGCGGCTTCGTGCCAGGGAGTGACGCATCCGGTGACGATGCCGCTGGTGGACAATCAACTGGATCTCGCCACTTTCTGGCAGCAGTGGCTGAACTGGCAGGCACCGGTTAATCAACGCGCGTGGGCATTTCATGATGCGCTGGCGCAGGGTTTTGCCGCGTTGATGCGTGAGCAGGCCACGATGCGTGGTATCACTACGCTGGTATTTAGCGGCGGGGTTATTCATAACCGTTTGCTGCGTGCACGTCTGGCGCATTATCTTGCTGATTTTACGTTGCTCTTCCCGCAGAGTTTACCTGCGGGGGATGGCGGGTTGTCTCTGGGGCAGGGGGTTATTGTTGCGGCCCGTTGGGTGGCGGGTGAAGTCCAGAACGGATAAACGTGTTGCATTTGGACACCATTGCCGGATGCGGCGTGAACGCCTTATCCGGCCTACACATGCGCTTCCCGTAGGTCGGATAAGACGCGCCAGCGTCGCATCCGGCATTTTGGGTACAGTAGCCCGCCTACATCGGCAAGGTTTTCAACATTCCAAACGCCTCTTTCATCCGATCCTCACTGACTACAAAGGCGCGAAGCTGGTCGGCATCGTCAACGCCGCGCGCCACCATTCCCTGGCTTTCGGTACAAATCTGCCAGCGCAAATCCCGACGCTGGGTTTCCCCTGCCAGATGCAGCGGTAATTCCGGCGTTTTGATTTTCACCAGCATCGCCGGTAGTTTCAGCGGCGTGTTATTGCCGAGAAGATTTTTTGCCAGCACCATCGCGCTAAGTTGAATCGGCTGGAGGAACGGCAATACCTGACCGTTAATTTCCGCGCAATCGCCCAGCGCATAAATATCGGCATTACTGGTTTGCAGATAACTATCGACGCAAACGCCGCGATTAATCGTCAGCCCGGCGCGTCGTGCCAGGGCGGTTTCCGGGCGCAGTCCGGTGGCGGCAATTACCGCATCCACTTCGGTGCTGCGCTGGCGGTCCAGCGTTGCCAGAATGCCAGAATTCGTTTTTTCCAGCCCCTGCAACTGAGATTTCAACAGCAGATGAACGCCCATCTCCGTCAACCGATGCTGTAAGCGACTGCTTACTTCCGGTGGCATTAACGACGCCAGAATACTGGCAGCGTTGTCGATTAGCGTGACCGCTTTGCCTGCCCGACAAAAATCCATCGCCAGTTCGCTACCAATCAAACCACCGCCTACAATCAACACCCGTCGGGCATCCCGCAGTTGTGTTTCACAGGCGCGATACTCTTGCTGACTATTTAACGTCAGCATTAACTCACGCCCAGGCACCGGCGGGACAAAGGCGTTGGCACCGGTTGCCAGCACTAGCTTGTCGTATTGCCACTGATTATTCTGGCTTTTCACCACATGGGCTTCGGCATCGATATCCGTCACCCAGGTGTGCGGAAACAGGCGCAGATTAAACTGCTCGGCAAATTCACCCGCCGTCTGGCGGGTAAGGTCGTCGGCACGTTGCCCCTGACTGATCACATGGCTAAGATCAGGTTTGTTGTACTCATCCATGCTGTCGGCGGCAATCAGGGTCAATGGAATACCGGTATCCTGTTTACGAATATTTTTCACCAGTTGGCGGGCGGCGAAGCCTGAACCAATGATCACAATGCCGTTGCTCATTTTGCCTCCGATGCCAGTTCGTCAAAGACGTCTTTGCCGAGGGAGCATTCCGGGCACAGGAAGTTATCCGGGACTTCACTCCACGGCGTGCCTGGCGCAACGTCCTGCATTGGCTCGCCTTTTGCCGGATCGTAAATCCACTGGCAGACACTGCACTGCATCCGCGGACCGAGATCAGCCGTCGTGGCGGCACAGGTTTCTTCTTTAACCACCGTATTCACCGTGCTTTGCGGCAGCGGCGAAAGCGCCCACTGACGGGCAATTTCACGACCGTGTTCACGGCATAACTCCAGCGCGTCCTGGTCCGGTCGCCATTTGGCTTTCAGGCTAAGCGACATTTCGAAACCTGCATCCTGCAGGCGTGTGGAAAGACGATCCACCGCACCGCCGCTCCAGCCGTGAGAGCCGAAAGCACTGGCGCGTTTGTTACGGAAGCGTAATCCGGTCATCTCCTCCACCAGCCCGGCGATTTTCGGCATCATCACGTTATTCATCGTCGAAGTGCCAACCAGCACGCCTTTTGAGCGGAAGACATTGGTCAGGATTTCGTTTTTATCGCTTCGGGCAACGTTGAAAATTTTCACCGCCACGCGTGGGTCGGTTTCCGCAATCCCCTGGGCGATAGCATCGGCCATCATGCGAGTATTATTCGACATGGTGTCGTAGAAAATGGTGATTCTGTCTTCCTGATAATCCGCCGCCCATTTCAGGTACAGCTCGACAATTTGCGTTGGGTTATCGCGCCACACCACACCGTGAGAGGTGGCAATCATATCGACCGGCAAGTTAAAGCCCAGGATCTCAGTGATTTTCGGCGTTACCAGGCGGCTGAACGGTGTCAGGATATTGGCGTAGTAACGCTGACACTGCTCGAAAAGCTCGGTCTGATCCACTTCATCGTTGAAGAGATGCTCGTCGCAGTAGTGCTGACCGAAAGCATCGTTACTGAACAGCACCGCGTCGCCCGTCAGGTAAGTCATCATGCTGTCCGGCCAGTGCAGCATTGGCGTTTCGACAAAAATGAGTTGTTTGCCGTTGCCGATATCCAGCGTATCGCCAGTTTTCACCACATTAAAATTCCACTCCGGATGATGGTGATGACCATTTATCGAGTCGATAGCGTTGGCAGTACAGTAGATCGGCGTATCGGGAATTTGCGCCATCAGTTCGGTCAGCGCCCCGGCGTGGTCCTCTTCAGCATGGTTAATCACGATGTAATCGATATCCGCCAGATCGATTTCATTACGCAGGTTCTGCACAAATTCGCGGCTGAATTTATGGTCGACGGTGTCGATCAGCACGTTTTTTTCTTCGCGAATGAGGTAGCTGTTGTAGCTGCTGCCGCGCAGCGTTTTATATTCCGTGCCGTGAAAATCACGCACTTCCCAGTCACGTTGACCAACCCAATGAATGTTATTTTTCACCACAATAGACATAGCAACCTCAATTTATTCAGCGTGTTCTAAAAAGATGTCTTGTTAATTGCAGATTGCGTGCCAGTTTTTTATCTAATTGTTTTTACTATATAAATAAAATTATGCTCATTAATGAGTAGTCAAAATGACTATCAATAAAATGGTCGATATGACAATATCTATAGTCAAATTGACAGTGAGGCAAAGATGAGTTTTTCCGTTGATGTGCTGGCGAATATCGCCATCGAATTGCAGCGTGGGATTGGTCATCAGGATCGTTTTCAGCGCCTGATCACCACGTTGCGTCAGGTGCTGGAGTGCGATGCGTCTGCGTTGCTACGTTACGACTCGCGGCAGTTTATTCCGCTTGCCATCGACGGACTGGCGAAGGATGTACTCGGTAGACGCTTTGCCCTGGAAGGGCATCCGCGGCTGGAAGCGATAGCCCGCGCCGGGGACGTGGTGCGTTTTCCCGCAGACAGCGAATTACCCGATCCCTATGACGGTTTGATTCCCGGGCAGGAGAGTCTGAAGGTTCACGCCTGCGTTGGTCTGCCGTTATTTGCCGGACAAAACCTGATCGGTGCATTGACACTCGACGGGATGCAGCCCGATCAGTTCGATGTTTTCAGCGACGAAGAGTTACGGCTGATTGCCGCGCTGGCGGCGGGAGCGTTAAGCAATGCGTTGCTGATTGAACAACTGGAAAGTCAGAATATGCTGCCGGGCGATGCCGCGCCGTTTGAAGCGCTGAAAGAGACGCAGATGATCGGCCTGTCGCCAGGCATGACGCAATTGAAAAAAGAGATTGAGATTGTGGCGGCGTCCGATCTCAACGTCCTAATCAGTGGTGAGACGGGAACGGGTAAGGAGCTGGTGGCGAAAGCGATTCATGAAGCCTCGCCACGGGCGGTGAATCCGTTGGTCTATCTCAACTGTGCCGCACTGCCGGAAAGTGTGGCGGAAAGTGAGTTGTTCGGGCACGTGAAAGGGGCGTTTACTGGCGCTATCAGTAACCGCAGCGGGAAGTTTGAAATGGCGGATAACGGCACGCTGTTTCTGGATGAGATCGGCGAGTTGTCGTTGGCATTGCAGGCCAAGCTGCTGCGCGTGTTGCAGTATGGCGATATTCAGCGCGTTGGTGATGACCGTAGCTTGCGGGTCGATGTGCGCGTGCTGGCGGCGACTAACCGCGACTTACGCGAAGAGGTGCTGGCAGGGCGATTTCGTGCCGATTTGTTTCATCGCCTGAGCGTGTTTCCACTTTCGGTGCCACCGCTGCGTGAGCGGGGCGATGATGTCATTCTGCTGGCGGGGTATTTCTGCGAGCAGTGTCGTTTGCGGCTGGGGCTCTCCCGCGTGGTATTAAGTGCCGGGGCGCGAAATTTACTGCAACACTACAGTTTTCCAGGGAACGTGCGCGAACTGGAACATGCTATTCATCGGGCGGTGGTGCTGGCGAGAGCGACCCGCAGCGGCGATGAAGTGATTCTTGAAGCGCAACATTTTGCTTTTCCTGAGGTGACGTTGCCGCCGCCAGAAGCGGCGGCGGTGCCTATTGTTAAGCAAAACCTGCGTGAAGCGACAGAAGCGTTCCAGCGTGAAACTATTCGCCAGGCGCTGGCACAAAATCATCACAACTGGGCTGCCAGCGCACGGATGCTGGAAACCGACGTCGCCAACTTGCATCGGTTGGCGAAACGTCTGGGGCTGAAGGATTAAATAATCCCGGCCTGATAGAAATCCTGCAGGTTAATTGCGCCGGTAAGTTTGCCATTTTCATCCACCACTGGTGCGGCGGTGATTTTGCGCTTCATCAGGATCTCTTTGGCGTCGATGGCGCGACTTTGCGATAGCAACGTCGTGCCACCTGCCGTCATCGCTTCATTAACTGGCGTGGTGAGTGCACCGCCGCCAACCAGCCAGCGACGTAAATCCCCATCGGTAAAGACGCCTTTCACCAGCCGTTGATCGTCGCACACGGCTACCAGTCCCAGACCGGTGCGACTAAGTTCCAGCATCGCATCCATCACGCTGGCGGTTAACGCCACCTGCGGGATGGCGTCATCACGGCGCATCAGATGATGCACTTTGTTCAGCAAGCGAGCGCCCAGAGCCCCAGCTGGGTGGGAGCGGGCAAAATCTTCTTCATTAAATCCGCGCGCCTGCATGACCGCCATCGCCAGCGCGTCGCCCATCATCAGGGTATTGACGGTGCTGGAGGTCGGCGCAAGATGCATCGGGCAGGCTTCGCGTTCTACAGAGATATCCAGCACCGCTTTCGCCGCCAGGCCCAGCGGTGATGTCGGTTTACCGGTCATCGCCAGCAGCGCGATAGATTTGTCTTCCAGACGCGGAATAATCAGATCCAGTTCCTTTGCGCCACCGGAGTAAGAGATAAACAGCATCACATCGCGGCTTTCAATCATCCCCAGATCGCCGTGCAGTGCTTCTGCCGGATGGACAAAAAAAGCAGGCGTGCCGGTACTGGCAAGCGTTGCGGCGATTTTCTTACCAATGTGGCCCGATTTGCCAATTCCCGAAACCACCACTTTGCCTTCGCAGTGCAGGATGATATTGGCGGCGCGAACAAAATCATCGCCCAGACGTTCTGGTAAACGGCTTGCTTCCTGCAACTCCAGCATTAACGTCTGACGTCCCGCGTTCAGTAGTGCTTCACTCATTGCTCTCTCCGGTTATGATCACATCGATCCCTTTCTCTTCCAGCGCCTGACGAAACGCCGGATCGATACCTGCGTCGGTAATTAGCTTATCGACGCTTTCAAGACTGCAAACTACGTTGGGGCTTTTACGGCCAAACTTTGATGAGTCAGCCATCAAAATAACTTCGCGCGCGGCATTGCACATTGCCTTACTGACGGTATAAACCTCGTTGAACGTGGTTACGCCCGCATTGAGATCGATGCCGTCGGTGCCCATAAACAATTTATCGAAGCTGAAATGCTCGAAGGCATTCTCTGCCAGTTGCCCGTGAAATGAGGCCGATTTTTTACGAAATGTTCCGCCTGGCATCAGGATAGTTTGTTCGTTATCCAGTTCGGATAGCGCATTGACGATATGCAGGCTGTTGGTCATTACTGTGATGTTATTAAAGCGCGAGAGCAGGGGGACCATCTGCAAAACGGTACTGCCAGCATCAAGAATGATCGAATCGCCATCATGGATAAAACTAACGGCAGCTTCTGCAATCAGCTCTTTCTTGTGGGTGTTGATGAGTGTTTTATGATCGATAGGCGGATCGGATTCCTCTTTATTCAACACCACTCCGCCATAAGTACGAATGACGGTTCCTGCATGTTCCAGAATGACCAGATCTTTGCGAATGGTTGTGCCTGTGGTGTCAAAGTATTGCGCCAATTCTTCAACCGAGCATTTACCCTGCTTTTGCAGATACTCCAGAATGGCGGCCTGACGCTGACGAGGTTTCATGGGCGTGATTACCTGATTTAGGTTTCAAAATGATAACTTCGCAAGCTAGTAACATTCACAACGAAATTATCCACGTTTCAGTTTAAGCGCCAATGATAGAGCATTCTGTGATAGTGGATCATGGGGAAAGATCACATCGGGCTGTAAATCAGCAGAATGCATGCCTGTAATTGCGGGAATTTTTTGCGGTCGGGCGAAGACGGTCAGTCCTTTCATAAACAAGGTATCGACGATGCGCTGCTGATCGTCCAGGGCGATGGCGACTACGACTCGCGGTTTAAATCGCCCGCTGGAGCGGCCCACGCCAACGCGCCCTTGCTGGCAAAGTGCGTCGAAGGCGCGGTTAAAACGAGAAATTTGCCAACCGCCTAAGGCCAGTTGCGCACACCAGGCGATAACGGCGACGGTGATGAGTGCGGATACCATAACTTTTCCTTAATGTAGTGGCGGAAGTCCTGTAGGCCTGATGCGCTACGCTTATCAGGCATTTTATGAGTCTCGCGGAGATCCTTAAACGATCTCCGCTGTTGATCAGAACATCACCTGACCACCGGTGACATTGATCGACTGTCCGGTGCAGTACGACGCCTTAGGACTGGCATAGAACAGCAGCATATTCAGTACGTCCTGATAATCGCAGCCGCGTTTGAGCGGTACTTTATCGATGTAATACTGCTCGACTTGATCCGGTTTGATACCCAGCTTGGTCGCGTATTGTGGCAACAGTGACTGGAACATCGGCGATTTCAGCAGATTACCGAGCATTAGTGAATGCACCGTAATGCCGTACTCCGCCAGATCCAGAGCCAGTGATTGAGTCAGTCCGACGCCACCAAATTTCGCTGCGCTGTAGCCAGAGTTGTGTTTGCTGCCCACTTTGCCGGATTTCGAGTTGATCTGAATAATGCGCCCCTGAATCCCGTCGCGGATCATCAAACGCGAAAATTCACGCGCACACAGGAAATAACCCACCAGATTCACTTGTAGCGAACGATCAAAATCGCCGAGCTGGAAGTCGCTGATAAAGGCTGCTTTTGCTATTCCGGCGCTGTAGACCAGTAAATCCACGCGACCAAAGATTTCATCTACCCCACGAGAGAGCGCCAGCACGCTCTGCTCGCTGGTGGCGTCAGCACCAAAACCATACGCCATACCTTCACCATATTCGGCGTTAATTTCTTGTGCCACATTTGCGGCTTTGTCGCTCTGAATATCGACAACCGCTACGCGATACCCCTCGGCAGCCAGACCGTGGCACAGGAACGCGCCTAAGGTTTGCCCACCACCGATGACAACGGCAACCTGATTCATTTTTTACTCCTTAACAGATTCAAACTTCAAAACCGATCCCGGCGCGATATCGTCGGGTACAGGGCCTGCCACATGGACAGTGCCCGGAAATTCCGCTTCGTTTAAACCATCGAAGCGCAGGGTGACATGACCCAGTTCGCGAAGGTTGTCTTCCGCCACGCTGCCAACGGCGGTCACCGGATAGCGATGCTGCCCGAGCGAAAATTGCAAACCGGGATGGAGTGCACCTTTCAACTCGCCGTGGCAATGAATGAAGCAATACTCTTCGAGATCCGCAGGAGCGCCTTCACGAAAGGTGATGAGCATCTGGTCGCTGAGGGCGTCAGTGGCACTCGCGCCGATACGGGTGATGGTGGTCTGATAAATAACGGTCATGTTTCAGCCTCTATTGATAAATAAAACCGGAGACAAACCAGGCGATCAGTACAGTCGGCGCGCCGGTTAAAAAGCGGCTCACCAGTACAGAAGGGACACCGACGCGAACCGTGTCCTGACGGGCTTCCGCCAGCGACAAACCGACCGGGATGAAGTCGCAGGCCGCCTGCGCGTTGATGGCAAACAGTGCAGGTAAAGCCAGATGCGGCGGAATATTGCCGAGACCAATCTGCACGCCAATCAATACGCCGATAACCTGTGCGATAACTGCGCCTGGGCCGAGGAAAGGTGAAAGCAGCGGGAAGGAGCAGATGAGCGCCAGCATGACCAGACCCAGTGGATGGCTCGCCAGCGGAGCAAGACCGTGGGCAATCCAGTCACCAAGGCCAGAAGCCATAATGATGCCAATGAGCGCCGAGACGAACGCCATAAACGGCAGAATGGTTTTTAATACAGTGTCGATAGTGTCACGGCCAGATTGAAACAACACAGCAACGGCAGAACCCATGCCCATTCCTACCTTCGCCAGTAAACCATCGCTTTGTTCGGTGATTTTCTTGCTGGTGTCATAGTCACGGCCCACGGAAGAGAGGGGTGGTGTCGCATCACCCACTACAGTGATGTTTTCTTCTTTCACGCCAGAGACATAAATATCTTCCACAATGTACTGCGCCAGCGGGCCGGACTTGCCCGTCGAGTGGATATTAATGGTGGGAATACGCCGTTTTGGATAGATGCCGCAGCGTAATGTGCCGCCACAGTCGATTACCGCGACACCAATTTCCGCCTCCGCGGGTTCACCTTCTTTAAATCCGTCAATAGCCTGCCAGCCAGTAAGCTGTGCCAGTTTGTCGACAATTGCAGGACGTGTACCGGCGGTGATATAGACGATTTTTTTGCCCGGCGTGGCTTCCAGCTCAAGCGGGCCGCCCCAGCCACCCGTTCCTTTTTCGATCCGAATACGCGTCATGATGTTGCTCCTGCCAGGTGAACTTTTTGTTCAAGTTGAATGCCCATCTTTTTCTCAAAAATAGCGGTGGTTAGATCGGTCACCCAGCCGCGGAAGAAGTTAGTGACCAGACCAACCAACAGATAGCTCACCGCCAGTGGGCCAAGTGGCAGGTTCAGCGTTGTCAGACCGCTGGCAATGCCAAGATAAACAAATAGTTCGCCAGGGTTGATATGGGGGAAGAGGCCATTCATTGAGTGACAGCTATAAGAGGCCGCCGCGTAATAGCTGGGTTTGTACTTTTCCGGCATAAAGCGACCCAGGCTTAAGGTCATCGGATTGCAAAAGACAAACGTGCCAATGCACGGTAACAGCAGGTAACGGGAAACAGGGTTACCGGCGCAACGTTGAGCAAAGCGTTCAATACGATGCTGACCGATAAAATTAATCAGTGCGTTCATGATAACCAGCAGGCTAATCAACAGCGGAAGAATGCCGGTCACCATCCCGGTAAACACCTCTCCGCCCTTTTGGAACAGCCCGATAAACCACTCTGCACCATGAGTAATGGTTTCTATCATTGTTCTCTCCTTCAGGATTTATTGTTTTATTACCAAACGGCAACCTAATCTAATCAGATTGAAAGATTTAAAAGTGTTATTTTGATCGCAAAATGAAAGATATATATTTTAACTTGAAAGTTTAAATGAAAGGATAGCGAGGAGAATGAGTTGAGTTATGTAAAGTCCGTATCGGGCGGTGACTACCGCTTCCTTGTGCGGGGCGTGATGCTTTACCATACTTGCCCCTGGTTGAATCTGTTAAATGGACCCCTCATGTTCAAGCGTCGTTATGTAACATTGCTTCCCCTTTTTGTGTTGCTTGCCGCCTGTAGCAGCAAGCCAAAACCTACTGAGACTGAAACGACCACCGGAACGCCGTCTGGCGGCTTCCTGCTTGAGCCGCAGCACAATGTGATGCAGATGGGCGGTGACTTCGCTAACAACCCGAATGCCCAGCAGTTCATCGACAAAATGGTGAGCAAACACGGTTTCAATCGTCAGCAGTTGCAGGAAATTCTCTCCCAGGCGAAACGTCTGGATTCGGTATTGCGGCTGATGGATAACCAGGCACCAACCACATCGGTGAAGCCGCCATCAGGTCCGAACGGCGCATGGCTGCGTTATCGCAAAAAATTTATTACGCCGGACAACGTGCAAAACGGCGTGGTTTTCTGGAATCAGTATGAAGATGCGCTGAATCGTGCGTGGCAAGTGTATGGCGTACCGCCAGAAATTATCGTCGGGATTATCGGCGTTGAAACCCGTTGGGGGCGCGTGATGGGGAAAACCCGTATCCTCGATGCGCTGGCAACGTTGTCATTTAACTACCCACGCCGCGCGGAGTATTTCTCTGGTGAGCTGGAAACCTTCTTGCTGATGGCGCGCGACGAGCAGGACGATCCGCTCAATCTGAAAGGCTCGTTTGCCGGTGCGATGGGCTACGGTCAGTTTATGCCATCGTCTTATAAACAATATGCAGTGGATTTTAGCGGCGACGGGCATATCAACCTGTGGGATCCGGTTGATGCCATCGGTAGTGTGGCGAACTATTTTAAAGCGCACGGCTGGGTGAAAGGTGATCAGGTTGCGGTGATGGCAAACGGTCAGGCTCCAGGCTTACCGAATGGCTTCAAAACCAAGTACAGCATTTCACAACTTGCTGCAGCTGGACTAACGCCACAGCAGCCGCTGGGCAATCATCAGCAGGCCAGCTTACTGCGCCTGGATGTTGGCACCGGTTACCAGTACTGGTACGGTTTGCCGAACTTCTACACTATCACCCGTTACAATCACAGCACCCATTACGCAATGGCCGTCTGGCAGTTAGGACAAGCCGTGGCACTGGCGCGCGTTCAGTAACTCTTTGCAAGAGGGGGGCGTGAGCTTCCCTCTGGCTAATCAGCTTTTTTCTGAATCCTCCTCGTAAAATTGCAACGCCAACACCATCTTCCTGACGAAAGTGCTATCTTGTCCGGCATAAATTTTTGACTGACAGAGGTTGTGATGACTGACAGTGAACTGATGCAGTTAAGCGAACAGGTTGGGCAGGCGCTGAAAGCCCGTGGCGCAACCGTAACAACTGCTGAGTCTTGTACCGGCGGTTGGGTAGCGAAAGTGATTACCGATATTGCCGGTAGCTCCGCCTGGTTTGAACGCGGATTTGTCACCTACAGTAACGAAGCGAAAGCGCAAATGATCGGTGTACGCGAAGAGACGCTGGCGCAGCATGGCGCGGTGAGCGAGCCTGTCGTGGTGGAAATGGCGATAGGCGCACTGAAAGCGGCTCGTGCTGATTATGCCGTGTCTATTAGTGGTATCGCCGGGCCGGATGGCGGCAGTGAAGAGAAGCCTGTCGGCACCGTCTGGTTTGCTTTTGCCACTGCCCGTGGTGAAGGCATTACCCGGCGGGAATGCTTCAGCGGTGACCGTGATGCGGTGCGTCGTCAGGCTACTGCGTATGCATTGCAAACCTTGTGGCAACAATTTCTACAAAACACTTGATACTGTATGAGCATACAGTATAATTGCTTCAACAGAACATATTGACTATCCGGTATTACCCGGCATGACAGGAGTAAAAATGGCTATCGACGAAAACAAACAGAAAGCGTTGGCGGCAGCACTGGGCCAGATTGAGAAACAATTTGGTAAAGGCTCCATCATGCGCCTGGGTGAAGACCGTTCCATGGATGTGGAAACCATCTCTACCGGTTCGCTTTCACTGGATATCGCGCTTGGGGCAGGTGGTCTGCCGATGGGCCGTATCGTCGAAATCTACGGACCGGAATCTTCCGGTAAAACCACGCTGACGTTACAGGTGATCGCCGCAGCCCAGCGTGAAGGTAAAACCTGTGCGTTTATCGATGCTGAACACGCGCTGGACCCAATCTATGCACGTAAACTGGGCGTCGATATCGACAACCTGCTGTGCTCCCAGCCGGACACCGGCGAGCAGGCACTGGAAATCTGTGACGCTCTGGCGCGTTCTGGCGCAGTAGACGTTATCGTCGTTGACTCCGTGGCGGCACTGACACCGAAAGCGGAAATCGAAGGCGAAATCGGCGACTCTCACATGGGCCTTGCGGCACGTATGATGAGCCAGGCGATGCGTAAGCTGGCGGGTAACCTGAAGCAGTCCAACACGCTGCTGATCTTCATCAACCAGATCCGTATGAAAATTGGTGTGATGTTCGGTAACCCGGAAACGACTACCGGTGGTAACGCGCTGAAATTCTACGCTTCTGTTCGTCTCGACATCCGTCGCATCGGCGCGGTGAAAGAGGGCGAAAACGTGGTGGGTAGCGAAACCCGCGTGAAAGTGGTGAAGAACAAAATCGCTGCGCCGTTTAAACAGGCTGAATTCCAGATCCTCTACGGCGAAGGTATCAACTTCTACGGCGAACTGGTTGACCTGGGCGTGAAAGAGAAGCTGATCGAGAAAGCGGGCGCGTGGTACAGCTACAAAGGTGAGAAGATCGGTCAGGGTAAAGCGAATGCGACTGCCTGGCTGAAAGACAACCCGGAAACTGCGAAAGAGATCGAGAAGAAAGTACGTGAGTTGCTGCTGAGCAACCCGAACTCAACGCCGGATTTCTCTGTAGATGACAGCGAAGGCGTAGCAGAAACTAACGAAGATTTTTAATCGTCTTGTTTGATACACAAGGGTCGCATCTGCGGCCCTTTTGCTTTTTAAGTTGTAAGGATATGCCATGACAGAATCAACGTCCCGTCGCCCGGCATATGCTCGCCTGTTGGATCGTGCGGTACGCATTCTGGCGGTGCGCGATCACAGTGAGCAAGAACTGCGACGTAAACTCGCGGCACCGATTATGGGCAAAAATGGCCCGGAAGAGATTGATGCCACGGCAGAAGATTACGAGCGCGTTATCGCCTGGTGCCATGAACATGGCTATCTCGATGACAGCCGATTTGTTGCGCGCTTTATCGCCAGCCGTAGCCGCAAAGGTTATGGTCCTGCGCGTATTCGTCAGGAACTGAATCAGAAAGGTATTTCCCGCGAAGCGACAGAAAAAGCGATGCGTGAATGTGACATCGACTGGTGCGCACTGGCGCGCGATCAGGCGACGCGAAAATATGGCGAACCTTTGCCAACTGTCTTTTCAGAAAAAGTTAAGATCCAGCGTTTTCTGCTCTATCGCGGCTATCTGATGGAGGATATCCAGGATATTTGGCGAAATTTTGCCGACTGAACGCATACGGTATTTTACTTCCCAGTCAAGAAAACTTATCTTATTCCCACTTTTCAGTTACCAGCCCAGCGGTTAAGACACGCTGTCGCTGGTGGCGATATTTCGTTAGCTTGATTTCAGGATAATTATGAGCAAGAGCACCGCTGAGATCCGTCAGGCGTTTCTCGACTTTTTCCATAGTAAGGGACATCAGGTAGTTGCCAGCAGCTCCCTGGTACCCCATAACGACCCAACTTTGTTGTTTACCAACGCCGGGATGAACCAGTTCAAGGATGTGTTCCTTGGGCTCGACAAGCGTAATTATTCCCGCGCTACCACTTCCCAACGCTGCGTGCGTGCGGGTGGTAAACACAACGACCTGGAAAACGTCGGTTACACCGCGCGTCACCATACCTTCTTCGAAATGCTGGGCAACTTCAGCTTCGGCGACTATTTCAAACACGATGCTATTCAGTTTGCATGGGAACTGCTGACCAGCGAAAAATGGTTTGCCCTGCCGAAAGAGCGTCTGTGGGTTACCGTCTATGAAAGCGACGACGAAGCCTACGAAATCTGGGAAAAAGAAGTAGGGATCCCGCGCGAACGTATTATTCGCATCGGCGATAACAAAGGTGCACCATACGCATCTGACAACTTCTGGCAGATGGGTGACACTGGTCCGTGTGGCCCGTGCACCGAAATCTTTTACGATCACGGCGACCACATTTGGGGTGGCCCTCCGGGAAGTCCGGAAGAAGACGGCGACCGTTACATTGAGATTTGGAACATCGTCTTCATGCAGTTCAACCGCCAGGCAGATGGCACGATGGAACCGCTGCCGAAGCCGTCTGTAGATACCGGTATGGGTCTGGAGCGTATTGCTGCGGTGCTGCAACACGTTAACTCTAACTATGACATCGACCTGTTCCGCACGCTGATCCAGGCGGTAGCGAAAGTCACTGGCGCGACCGATCTGAGCAATAAATCGCTGCGCGTAATCGCTGACCACATTCGTTCTTGTGCGTTCCTGATCGCGGATGGCGTAATGCCGTCCAATGAAAACCGTGGTTATGTACTGCGTCGTATCATTCGTCGCGCAGTGCGTCACGGTAATATGCTGGGCGCGAAAGAAACCTTCTTCTACAAACTGGTTGGTCCGCTGATCGACGTTATGGGCTCTGCGGGTGAAGACCTGAAACGCCAGCAGGCACAGGTTGAGCAGGTGCTGAAGACTGAAGAAGAACAGTTTGCCCGCACTCTGGAGCGCGGTCTGGCGCTGCTGGACGAAGAGCTGGCGAAACTTTCTGGCGATACGCTGGATGGCGAAACTGCTTTCCGTCTGTACGACACCTACGGTTTCCCGGTTGACCTGACGGCTGATGTTTGTCGTGAACGCAACATCAAAGTTGACGAAGCTGGTTTTGAAGCAGCAATGGAAGAGCAGCGTCGTCGTGCGCGCGAAGCCAGCGGCTTTGGTGCCGATTACAACGCAATGATCCGTGTTGACAGTGCATCTGAATTTAAAGGCTATGACCATCTGGAACTGAACGGCAAAGTGACCGCGCTGTTTGTTGATGGTAAAGCGGTTGATGCCATTAATGCAGGCCAGGAAGCGGTAGTCGTGCTGGATCAAACGCCATTCTATGCGGAATCTGGCGGTCAGGTTGGCGATAAAGGCGAACTGAAAGGCGTTAACTTCTCCTTTGCGGTGGAAGATACGCAGAAATACGGCCAGGCGATTGGTCACATCGGTAAACTTGCTGCGGGTTCTCTGAAAGTGGGCGACGCGGTGCAGGCTGATGTTGATGAGGCTCGTCGCGCTCGTATTCGTCTGAATCACTCCGCAACGCACCTGATGCACGCTGCGCTGCGCCAGGTTCTGGGTACTCATGTATCGCAGAAAGGTTCATTGGTTAACGACAAAGTGCTGCGCTTCGACTTTTCACACAACGAAGCGATGAAACCAGAAGAGATTCGTGCAGTCGAAGACCTGGTGAACGCGCAGATTCGCCGTAACTTGCCGATCGAAACCAACATCATGGATCTCGAAGCGGCGAAAGCGAAAGGTGCGATGGCGCTGTTTGGCGAGAAGTATGATGAGCGCGTACGCGTGCTGAGCATGGGCGATTTCTCCACCGAGCTGTGTGGCGGTACTCACGCAAGCCGCACCGGTGATATTGGTCTGTTCCGCATCATCTCTGAATCGGGTACTGCTGCAGGTGTTCGTCGTATCGAAGCGGTAACCGGAGAAGGCGCTATCGCCACCGTTCATGCAGACAGCGATCGCTTAAGCGAAGTCGCACATCTGTTGAAAGGCGATAGCAATAATCTGGCTGATAAAGTGCGCTCAGTACTGGAGCGTACGCGTCAGCTGGAAAAAGAGTTACAACAGCTTAAAGAACAAGCTGCCGCACAGGAGAGCGCAAATCTTTCCAGTAAGGCAATTGATGTTAATGGTGTTAAGCTGTTGGTTAGCAAGCTTAGCGGTGTTGAGCCGAAAATGTTGCGTACCATGGTTGACGATTTAAAAAATCAGCTGGGGTCGACAATTATCGTGCTGGCAACGGTAGCCGAAGGTAAGGTTTCTCTGATTGCAGGCGTATCTAAGGACGTCACAGATCGTGTGAAAGCAGGGGAACTGATTGGTATGGTCGCTCAGCAGGTGGGCGGCAAGGGTGGTGGACGTCCTGACATGGCGCAAGCCGGTGGTACGGATGCTGCGGCCTTACCTGCAGCGTTAGCCAGTGTGAAAGGCTGGGTCAGCGCGAAATTGCAATAATATAAGCGTCAGGCAATGCCGTGGACTCGCTTCACGGCATTCGCATTAACGCTATCGACAACGATAAAGTCAGGTTGAAGTTGTGTATATCGGCTAAACTTAGGTTTAACAGAATGTAATGCCATGACTGCTTACATGTAATGTGTTTGTCATTGCTTACTTTTTGGCGTTATATGATGGATAATGCCGGGATACAGAGAGACCCGACTCTTTTAATCTTTCAAGGAGCAAAGAATGCTGATTCTGACTCGTCGAGTTGGTGAGACCCTCATGATTGGGGATGAGGTCACCGTGACAGTTTTAGGGGTAAAGGGCAACCAGGTACGTATTGGCGTAAATGCCCCGAAGGAAGTTTCTGTTCACCGTGAAGAGATCTACCAGCGTATCCAGGCTGAAAAATCCCAGCAGTCCAGTTACTAATCTTTCCGCGTCTCATCTTTATCGGTGAGACGCACCCTCAAAATTCCTCCTTCACTCCATTGTTTTTTCGCTTTACTCCCGTTCATTCAACTTTAGTCTCCATTTTTTGCATTACTGCTATCTGTCAGACCTCCGTTTTTCTGTTGATAAAACACTCTTTTTGACGTTTTTACAGACTAATTGAGCGTGAAGTGTGCAAACGATAAAAGTGTGGGAAAAATTGTTTGACTTATAAGTCTCAGAAAGTAATATGTGCGCCACGCAGCGACGATGAGCGATAAACAAGTTCTTCGAAGCACTCGTAAGAGGCGTGTGGTGAGGTGGCCGAGAGGCTGAAGGCGCTCCCCTGCTAAGGGAGTATGCGGTCAAAAGCTGCATCCGGGGTTCGAATCCCCGCCTCACCGCCATTTGCATCCGTAGCTCAGCTGGATAGAGTACTCGGCTACGAACCGAGCGGTCGGAGGTTCGAATCCTCCCGGATGCACCATATTCTCCGAAATCTTCAGCGATGAAGGTGTCGAAGAGGTGGCGGTACTAACCGCAAGCACTAGGGAGGATAACGTTGCTTTAGCAACGGCCAGAAGGGCGAGCCGCAAGGCGAGTAATCCTCCCGGATGCACCATCTCTTACTTGATATGGCTTTAGTAGCGATATCAATATCAGCAGTAAAATAAATTTCCCGATGCATCCGTAGCTCAGCTGGATAGAGTACTCGGCTACGAACCGAGCGGTCGGAGGTTCGAATCCTCCCGGATGCACC
>NZ_PTRV01000050.1:0-4187 GCF_002965285.1 Escherichia sp. MOD1-EC5990
TGTCGTTCTCAAAATCGGTGGAGCTGCATGACAAAGTCATCGGGCATTATCTGAACATAAAACACTATCAATAAGTTGGAGTCATTACCAGAAAGCCCTATCTTTCTTTAAAGAAAGATTAACACTTAAAAATATCCCCCCGCAACACCTTGTCATTGACTGAGCTGATTACAAAAGAAATTGGTCTCATTAAAACAAGGAGAATTAATCTTACCCAGCAATAATGTGTGTGATTCATAGACATCGTTTCAATTTTCTCAGTTCAAGTTCAAGCTTGTAATTCTGTTCCTGTATATGCTCTTCATTGGGCTGATAGCTTGCGTGAACGGCATCAGAGTATGGTGTTTGCTCTGCAAGTTCGAAGTAGCGCTCCATCGGAGTTTTACCGTTGTGAGCGCTATGAGGGTGTTCCCAGTTATAGTAATGCTGCCATTCTGCCAGCAGTTCTTTCAGGTCATCAGTTGAGAGGTCTACGGTAGCGTAAAACTCGGCTTTGTCTGTCTTTTGAGAACGTTCAACTTTGCCATTAAGATGAGGTGAGGCTGGCTTATTTGGACGAAACTTGATGCTGGATTCTTTCAATTTCTCCTGCACCTTAACGGCAAAAAACTCTCTTCCCCGGTCTGTCTGTAAGCGCTGTATCGGGAAAGGCATTTCTTCAATAACACAATCGATAAAATCCAGTGTGTTTGCAGCCGTGCGACGAGAGTAGAGTCTCAGGACTCTGTAGCGAGTGCAGTCATCAACAGATGTGTACTGATACAAACCGGGGCCAATTTTACAGGTATCCATCTGGACCCGATCACCGGGAACAGGGCGTTCGTAGCGAATAAAATCTGCTTTACGCCGGAATTTAACGACAGGTTTAACCTTATTCTGGCAAAGAACTTTGTGGATCGTTGCCACTGCCAGTGAGATTGCATGAAGTCGTTTTAACTCGCTCTGAATCCTCCTTGCACCCAAATTTCGCAGGGAACGTAACTCCAGAATCAGAGAGACTTCGCCAGCGCCGGTTTTCGTTGATGGTGAATGTTTAGGGCGACGGCTATGGCTTTCCAGACCAGCGATGCCCTGAGCCAGATATCTGCGCCACCATTTACGTAATGTGGGGCGGGAAATACCGCAGCGACGGCATACGAACCCCGCGTCACCAGACGTTTCATAGAGTTTTACCTACTGTAGCCGCTGCTGAATTTCCCTGTTCATAGTAAGGCATTATAGTGAAACGATGTCTATGAATCACACACTTCACCCGAGAGAACCTCCCCTCGGGTGCTCACAGAACCGAACGTTACCCACCCACGTAGAGATTTGTATTCCCCAATTGCCCACCAAACTCGACTCCATTGCCATCAGTATGGCACTCTGCATAATACTATTCAGCAAGGCGGAGAAACCTATCACTCGCAGACTACGTAATCCAAAAGTTAAAATTTAACTTTAAACTGACTTGCAATAAAAATCTCATTACTGAGATAACTCTGAAAGACTTCAGGAGACGGAACAATCCCCTTTCTTTGCCTTTTATCGAGTTTAAAATTTTTGTTTATTCGGTTATCTCGAGAAAAGTAAACTTGCCCCAAATATCCTGTAACTATAACTTTTTTATATCCAAGTGATAACATTGATTCCTTGAAACGTTGAGCAAATGACGGTATATGCATTGAATGTTTAAGGCCACTATCACAAGCAAAAACCCGTATATCTGATATTTCCTTTGTTAATTTTAACTGTAACAACTTATTAGCTAACTGGGATGGGGTTAATGAGTCATTATAATTCAGGCCATGACCAATACCAGAGGTACTACCATGCGCTACAATATATAGTCGGTCGCCACCCTTTATAAGTCTTATATATTTTCCTGCTTGATTATACATAAACGTTATAGGTTCCACACCTGTTTTTTCTCCAATAAAAATTTTTTCATCTAATAATTCCAAAAAACTCTCATCGTCATCGAATGGATAATAATAGTAAATCATATAATTTCTCCTTTTGGATAATAATTAAAGCGCCACTAATTAAATCAACATATCACATACTTAAATCAGTGATATTGTCCATCAGAAATTTAGGGGGCCAGACCAACAAGAATCATACATAAATGTTATAAATTACAATATAAATCCCATCCCCACAATTGTCTAACCGCCCATGATGGATCATACTCATGTAATTTGGGGTAACCAAAGCGAGGTTCAGGTATTCACATTGTAAATCGCTACATGTTTAAGTGACACCGCATCTAAGAAATGCGGGAAGAATTTTAGAGTCATATTTTTGATTATATAGAGAGTCCGGTGTTATCTAGATAATCCTTGGCAATTCACACACTAAATAACTGTTCAGAATAGTAGATCACTCAGGGGAACTTAGTCAGGTTTATGCGATCTGATCAATCGTTGAATATCCCAAATCACCAACCGGACTGAACAATGCCGATCATAGCACCAATACCAGGAACTGAACGACGCCTCATGTAGAAAACACTCCATAAAACAAAGGACAAAACCACACCCGGCACTCACAGCCATGCTAATGGCTACATCGTAGTGACACCGTCAGCCATATTGCCAGCACGCTCTACTGTGCCCACTCATCGATTGGTCTCTGGATTAACAGGTTCACTCAGTCTGGTGCTGAAGACCTGAAATCATTGCCGTCAAGACGAGGGAGATGCTGGCCATTCGAACATCTTTGCGCATTACTGCGTGAGCTTGTTAAGCATTCTCCCGGCGATTTCGGTTATCAATCTTCCCGCTGGAGTAGCGAACTGCTGGCGATAAAAGTCCGTGAGTTCACCGGTTGTCCGCTACATGCTTCAACCATCCAGCAATGGTTACCTGCTACCGGACTGGTATGGCGCAGAGCAGCGCCAACACTTCATATCCAAGCCCCAAATAAGGAAGAAAAAATGGCAGCGATTAAATTAAAATCAGTTATTTAGACAATGATAGGCATGCTTCATATCTATTTTAGCCTGTGAAGTGTTTAACTTTATATTTATTAATGACCAATGTTTCCTCTATTCTCCCGACAACATTATAAAAATCACATATACTATACCCAGAATATCCAGGTCTGCCAAAATTAATATTTAACGGATCTTGTATAAATATCTTTTTCCGTTTTGTATCAACAGAGACAATTAGAATATAATGATTAACCCCCCCCAACACCCCAAAGTCTGCCATACCTAATTTTCCTGACGCAATAATAGGACCATGTTTTAAAAGAGCATCTTTATAAAAAGAAATATCTCTGGGAATACTAATGCTATAACAAAAACTATCTTCTGGAGAAAAACCATAATTTAATCTATTCCTTTTTGCACTTTGCTTTAATATAGCATTAGCAATATTATTTTTACTACAATACCAGCTAAGCAAAGCATCCTGGCAATACCATCCACAATTAAGGTCGACAAAACCACCTATTCCAGGACGCCACTGATGCTTCATATTTACTTTATATATAAAATTCATAATTCACCATTATGTATTAATATAATCTCTCCGTAGCTCCCCATGTCATGTCATGCATATATTTGTGCATTAAACCTGTAAGGAACCATACTACTACAACCCTATATCCAACTACGATTTAAGATTCGTAGATTTCTGCCCATCTTTGTTCTCCTTTAATAAGCGCTCATTTTTTAATTTCAACTCAGCACTTTGGCATTTATATTTATTAATGTCACTTCTTATTGATTCAAGCTCTCTTTTTATATCCTCTTTATCGGTATACTCATTGTTATATAAATTTGAAAGTCTTATATTCAAGGAAGGGGGATATTCAAGAAGAGTATTTTTCATATCATGAACTATCGTTTTTAGCTTGGATATAGTAATATAACCTCGATTCTTTTCAATTGTATTTAGAGTTTCTTCAAAACCATCCATTTTTTTTCTAAGGCGAGTCCATGAATCTGTTTGATCAGATGTATATTCTGAACATCCAGAATAATTTACAAGCATTTCTGTAAGAAAAGCATCAGGTATAACTCTCTTGAATTCCAGTGCAACCTCCGGTTGCCCTAAATAATTTATAAAAAGAGTCATCAAAACCCCAGATATAAAAGCAATCATGTTACAATATATATTTTTGCTTTTTAAATTATTCACATAATGACTGTTATTTTTCCCTGGGATATTATTAGCCACATGCTTACCTGACTCACT
>NZ_PTRV01000051.1:0-3605 GCF_002965285.1 Escherichia sp. MOD1-EC5990
CGCAGTTTTTCTATCTGAGCCCGCAGATGTTCTATTTCCCGTTCATCTTCTTCGATCTTTTCTTCGGCACGTGCCAGCGCAGAACGCAGGAAGGCCTCCGTCTCTTCAACCAGACTCAGTTGTTGGTCTTTCTGACGGAGGGCTTCAGCCTGCTCAGAGAGCAACCTTTCCAGCTCTGCGATGCGAATGAGGTATTTCTGACTCATGACCGTTTTTATAATGCGGTCAGGAGTTTTTTACAACATTGTCAGTGAGTTAAGGCGGGATGTTTTTGGCTGACGCCAGTCCAGCTTATCGAGGAGCATTACCAGTTGCGAACGGGTAATGGATACTTTGCCGTCACGTACCGCAGGCCAGATAAACTGGCCTTCCTCCAGGCGTTTGGTGAACAGGCACAGACCATCAGCATCAGCCCAAAGAATTTTAACGGTGTCACCCCGTCGGCCACGGAAGATAAACAGGTGGCCGGAGAAGGGATTATCATTCAGCACATGTTGTACCTGTTCTCCCAGTCCGTTGAAGGATTTACGCATATCGGTAACGCCGGCAACGAGCCAGATACGGGTACCTGATGGGAGTGAAATCATCTTCCCCTCCCGCTCAGTTCGCGGATCAACACCGTGAGCAGCTCTGGCGATGGATTTTCCAGCGTCATGTTACCGTGACGGAACTCCACCTTGCAGAAACTGGCACTGACTCTGGTCTGAGTGGAAGTGGATAAAGACGGCGCAATGGCCGCCACAGGTTTTTTCTGCTCATCCGGCGTTATTTCTACAGGTAATAATTCAACGCCAGTGTCAGAAGAGGTCGTTACCGGAAGACGCCGCGAAACACGCCCTTCGTTCTGCCAGAGCCTGAGCCATTTGAAAATAACATTATCATTGACGCCATTTTCACGTGCAATCTGTGCAACACAAGCTCCAGGTTGTGATGCCAGTTCCACCATACGAAGTTTGAATTCATTCGAATAGTTTTTACGAGGTTCTTTTCGCCAGTCCTGTAATTCCATACTTAGATGTCCGTCTATATCAGATGGGCGTCTAAGTTATCAATTTTCGTCTGATGGCTACATACGGCGGTCAGTTTACGCTTACATTGCCGAAGCCGGATTTACCGCCACTGCAAGGGCATGTGAGGCACATCCGCTGCTCCTCGCACTGGAAGACACCACCACCATTAACTTCAGCCACAGTACGGAATTTGATGACCATGGGAATACCACCACTAACCCGAAGACGCGCGGGCTGCTGGCTAATAGAGGAATACCACAAGGCGTGGAAAAGTGGTGGTACATGTGTGGAATCGCTGCGAATGCAGACCCGGGATAACCTTGAGCGCATGGTGGTTATCAAGGCGTTTATCGCGGTACGGGTGCTGGGCCTGCGGCAGGGAGGCGTCAGTGAAGAAACACAAAATGACAGCTATGAGAAAATACTGACGCCGACAGAGTGGAAACTGCTGTGGGTTAAGCTGGAAGGAAAGCCGCTTCCGGCGCAGGCACCGACCCTGAAATGGGCCTGTCTGAAACTGGCTAAACTGGGGCGATGGCATGACAGCAAACGCACAGGCCGCCCCGGTTGGGTAGTTATGTGGGATGGCTGGTTCAGACTTCAGGATATGGTTGAGGGTTACCTGGTGATGAAGTCTCTTGATCAGGAGATCTGATCAAGAGACAGGGCTATGTCGGAGGATATTTATTGCAATTTTCACCACGCTTTTTTCATGCTTATTTCACTGAATATAAAGTATTTTTTCAAATTCTTTCATAGTGAAATCACCATGAATTTTTTTTCAAAGTCTGGCGACCGGTAGTTCGTTCCAGCGGGTAGTGTATGCCGGTGACAACATCTCACGCTTCATCTGCCACTCTGTTGCCCTGACGGCTGCCGGACGTGGCGTTGTATCGCCGGAGAATCTCGCGTTCACCCGCTGGCTGACGCACCTGCAGAACGGTGTGCTACTGGATGAATAAAACTGCATGAACTCTGGTTACAGAGCGGTACTGGACAGCGTCGCTGGGAAGGATTACCGGATGATGTCGGGGAAACCATCACCGTGCATTTCACCGTCAAAAGAGGTGACTGGTGTGACTTCTGGAGTAACGAGGATGTTTCAGTGTGGTGGAACCGTCTGTGTGACAATGTGCTGCCAGAAAAAACCATGCCGTTTGAATTGCTGACGGTTCTGCCCGCCCGCCAGGATGTTGACGTGAACGGCTTTAACGGTGGTGTTCTGAAAGATGTTCCCCTCTGCATATAACTGGTATACGGAACAGTATGGCGTGAAGTGACCTGTGGGGCGAACTGGAATGGCCACATCTGACCGATAATGACGAGTTGCCGGAAGTCACCGGACCTGCGTGGATAGTCGACAATGTGGCGCATTATGGCGGATGAAGTATGACGGAGACGGGCGGGCAACCGCCCGTTTCTTTTCCGACAAAGGATGTCGCCGTGCTCCTCTTTTTACTGCGCCGGCTGACGCGGCGCGGCATAAACGCTGCCTGTGGTCAGTGTCCCGCGTCCGGCGGGCACGGGACGGGCACTTTTACCACTCCTGGCTGGCATCGGTGACAGTGTACGCCAGCCTGTCGCCCTTTTCTGATGAACGCCCTTCAAGCCGCTTTCGCGAATGAAAGGGACATCTCATTCGGTCTTTACGCTGGGTGGTTACTTTGGAAGACTGCGTCAACACGATGATAAGCGTACAAAGCCATTGTTAAGGGATCTTCTATGACTGTTGTTACTGTCGGTATTGATTTAGCTAAAAATGTGTTCGCTGTGCATGGTGTTAATGCTGCAGGAAAAGCTGTTTTAGTTAAGCCTCTTGTGCGTCGGGCTAAATTGCTTGAATTGATTGCAACACTTCCAGCATGCCTGATTGGAATTGAGGCATGTACAGGTGCACATTACTGGGCAAGAGAGTTCCAGAAAATGGGGCATACAGTTCGAATTATGGCACCGCAACTGGTTTCTCCATACCGTATGAGTGGCCGTCATGGGAAAAATGATGCAGCAGATGCCGCTGCCATTTGTGAAGCTGTTGCCCGTCCTAATATGCGGTTTGTTCCCATAAAATCAGTTGAGCAGCAAGGGCAATTATTTGTACATAGAGCTCATCAGGGATATGTCAGCGAGAGAACGGCATTGATTAATCGCATCCGGGGATTACTCAGTGAGTTAGGTATTGTTCTCCCACAGGCGTTTAAAGCTTTTTTATCCGGGGTGGCTCAGGTCCTTGAGGATTTGCCCGGTTACTGTAATCAGGTTATTGGTGATCTTCTTAATGAGCTTTATCACATAGAAGAAAAGATTAAAAACAGTGAAAAACTCATTCAGCAACTTGCCAGAGATAACTCAGCAGCACAACTACTAATGCAATTCAGGGGGATAGGCCCGATGACTGCTACAGCAATCGTTGCCAGCATAGGTAATGGTCATGATTTCAAGAACGGGCGTCAGTTTAGTGCCTGGCTGGGGTTAACACCAAGACAACAAAGCTCCGGGGGTAAAGCACGGTTGGGGAGAATTGACCTGCTCCCCGTTGATTAATACACCGCGATGTTAGTAATGTCTTCATAAACCACATGAGGACACTCCCATGAA
>NZ_PTRV01000052.1:0-3593 GCF_002965285.1 Escherichia sp. MOD1-EC5990
CGACGGTGAGCGGTACGAATAGTGAAGGGGCATTCTCTATTCACAATAACGTGGCAGACAATGTGTTGCTGGAAAACGGTGGTCATTTAGACGTATATGGTTCGGCAAACAAGACAATTATTAAAGATAACGGAACAATGTCAGTTTTAGCGAATGCTAAAGCTGATGCGACCCGAATAGATAATGGCGGCGTTATGGATGTTGCCGGAAACGCGACAAATACCATAATTAATGGTGGCACACAGAATATAAATAATCATGGTATTGCCACGGGAACCAATATCAACAGCGGAACACAAAATATCAAGAGCGGCGGGAAAGCTGACACGACAAATATCTCCTCCGGGAGCCGGCAGGTTGTTGAGAAAGATGGTACGGCAACTGGCAGCAATATTAGTGCCGGAGGCTCGCTGATTGTCTATACCGGTGGTATCGCACATGGGGTTAACCAGGAGACGGGTAGTGCTTTAGTTGCCAACACGGGCGCAGGGACTGATATTGAAGGATACAACAAGCTCTCTCACTTCACTATTACCGGAGGGGAGGCTAATTATGTTGTGCTGGAAAATACCGGCGAACTGACGGTAGTGGCTAAAACCACGGCGAAAAATACTACCGTTGATGCTGGCGGTAAGCTGATTGTCCAGAAGGAGGCTAAAACAGATACCACCAGACTTAATAATGGGGGCGTTCTGGAGGTTCAGGACGGTGGTGAGGCTAAGCATGTTGAGCAACAATCCGGCGGCGCATTAATTGCTTCCACGACTTCCGGAACACTTATCGAAGGAACCAACAGTTATGGTGATACTTTCTACATCAGGAATTCAGAAGCTAAAAATGTAGTGCTGGAAAACGCTGGCTCATTAACAGTCGTTACTGGTTCCCGGGCAGTTGATACGATTATTAATGCCAACGGCAAAATGGATGTTTATGGAAAAGATGTTGGCACTGTACTCAATAGTGCGGGCACCCAAACAATATATGCCAGTGCCACTTCTGATAAAGCAAATATCAAAGGTGGCAAGCAAACGGTATATGGTTTAGCCACTGAGGCAAATATCGAAAGTGGTGAACAAATTGTTGATGGTGGGTCAACAGATAAAACGCACCTCAAAGGCGGCACGCAAACCGTTCAGAATTATGGTAAGGCGATCAATACCGATATCGTCTCTGGCCTACAACAAATTATGGCAAACGGGACAACGGAAGGTTCCATTATTAATGGCGGTTCACAGGTAGTTAATGAGGGCGGTCTGGCTGAAAACTCGGTACTTAATGACGGCGGCACACTCGATGTGCGGGAGAAAGGCAGCGCTACGGGGATACAGCAGAGTAGCCAGGGCGCGTTGGTGGCAACCACCAGGGCGACGCGGGTCACAGGGACACGCGCTGATGGCGTCGCGTTCAGCATCGAGCAGGATGCGGCGAACAATATCCTGCTGGCAAATGGCGGCGTGTTAACCGTGGAGTCAGACACCACTTCCGCCAAAACACAGGTCAATGCGGGCGGACGGGAGATCGTCAAAACAAAAGCCACTGCGACTGGCACGATGCTTACCGGCGGTGAACAAATCGTCGAGGGTGTGGCGAATGAGACAACGATTAACGACGGCGGAATACAAACAGTTTCGGCTAACGGTGAGGCAGTAAAAACAACGATTAATGAAGGCGGTACGCTGACAGTCAACGATAATGGCAAAGCGACAGATATCATCCAGAACAGCGGTGCCGCTCTCCAGACGAGCACGGCTAACGGTATTGAAATCAGCGGTACTCACCAGTACGGCACCTTTTCCATTGCCGGAAATTTAGCGACCAATGCGTTGCTGGAAAATGGCGGTAATTTATTGGTATTAGCAGGTACCGAAGCTCGCGATTCCACGGTTGGCAACGGTGGGGCAATGCAAAACCTGGGTCAGGACTTCGCCACAAAGGTTAATTCCGGTGGGCAATATACCCTTGGTCGGTCAAAAGATGAGTTTCAGGCTCTGGCCCGGGCAGAAGATCTACAGGTCGCTGGCGGGACGGCAATCGTCTACGCAGGTACGCTGGCGGATGCATCGGTCAGTGGCGCGACAGGAAGCCTGTCGTTAATGACGCCACGGGATAATGTTACGCCAGTTAAACTTGAAGGGGTGGTCCGGATTACCGATAGCGCGACATTAACTATCGGAAATGGCGTCGATACGACGCTTGCCGACCTGACGGCTGCCAGCCGGGGCAGTGTCTGGCTTAACAGCAATAATTCCTGTGCAGGCACCAGCAACTGCGAATATAGAGTAAACAGTTTGCTCCTCAACGACGGTGATGTTTATTTATCAGCACAAACAGCAGCGCCTGCCACAACTAACGGTATCTACAATACGCTGACCACCAGTGAACTTTCCGGCAGCGGTAATTTCTACCTGCATACCAACGTTGCAGGCTCCCGGGGCGATCAACTGGTCGTCAACAACAACGCCACTGGCAATTTTAAAATCTTTGTTCAGGATACCGGCGTCAGCCCTCAGTCTGACGACGCGATGACGCTGGTGAAAACAGGGGGAGGGGATGCTTCGTTTACGCTGGGTAATACCGGCGGTTTCGTTGATCTTGGGACCTATGAGTATGTCCTGAAAAGCGACGGCAACAGCAACTGGAACCTGACCAATGATGTCAAACCCAACCCGGACCCCAACCCAAATCCGAAACCGGATCCAAAACCAGACCCAAAACCGGATCCGAAACCAGACCCGACTCCCGATCCAACGCCGACACCCGTCCCGGAGAAACGCATCACGCCTTCTACGGCAGCCGTACTCAATATGGCAGCAACATTACCGTTGGTCTTTGATGCTGAGCTAAACAGTATTCGCGAGCGGTTGAACATAATGAAAGCGACTCCACACAACAATAATGTCTGGGGGGCGACGTATAACACCCGTAATAATGTCACCACCGATGCGGGTGCCGGGTTTGAGCAGACGCTGACCGGAATGACAGTGGGGATCGATAGCCGTAATGGTATTCCTGAGGGGATTGCGACGCTGGGCGCTTTTATGGGTTATTCCCATTCACATATCGGTTTTGATCGTGGAGGACATGGCAGTGTGGGCAGTTATTCTCTGGGGGGCTATGTCAGCTGGGAACATGAAAGTGGTTTCTATCTGGACGGTATCGTGAAGCTGAACCGCTTTGAAAGTAACGTAGCCGGTAAAATGAGCAGCGGTGGAGCCGCCAACGGCAGTTATCGCAGCAACGGGCTGGGTGGTCATCTTGAAACCGGGATGCGATTTACCGATGGTAACTGGAACCTGACGCCGTATGCATCGTTAACGGGGTTCACCGCTGATAACCCCGAATATCATTTATCCAATGGTATGGAATCGAAATCAGTCGATACCCGCAGTATATATCGTGAACTGGGCGCAACGCTGAGTTACAACATGCGTCTGGGGAACGGCATGGAAGTTGAGCCGTGGCTGAAGGCGGCTGTGCGCAAAGAATTTGTCGATGATAACCGGGTGAAAGTGAATAATGACGGTAATTTTGTCAATGATTTGTCGGGCAGACGTGGAATATACCAGGCAGGTATTAAAGCCTCATTCAGCAGT
>NZ_PTRV01000053.1:0-3379 GCF_002965285.1 Escherichia sp. MOD1-EC5990
CTTTATTATCGAGTTCGGTGACCGCCTGGACGGTCACTTCTGAGAAAAGGCATTTACACAGAATCTTAAACAGGCTCACAGGCTCGGCCACGACGGCAGCTTCTCCAGTACATCACGCAGCCAGGCTACCGGCTCCAGACCGTTCAGCCGGGCCGTATGCAGCAGCGTCAGCAGCTCCGCCATCCGCTCTCCACCCCGCAGCGAACCCGCGAACAGCCATGACCTCCGGCCCTGCGCCACCGGGCGCATCATCTGCTCACACCGGTTGTTGTCCACCGGCACCTGTCCGTCATCCAGGTACGTCGTCAGCGCCTGCCACCGCTTCAGCGCATACGTGATGGCGCCGTGCAGCGCCCCGCCCGGCGCACTCGTTTTTTCGCCTGCGCTCAGCCACGCATGGAACGCCTCCATCCGCGGTCTGGCATACCGGCGTCGCCATCGTCGCTTCTGCTCCGCCGGCCGGGACCGGATGGTCCGCTCCAGGATATACAGCGCCCGTATCTGCTCCAGCGCCTTCCGCGCTCCCGGACTGCCGTTCATCCTGTACAGCTCCATGAACTTTCTGCGCACGTGCGCCAGACACCCCGCTTCACGGATACCCGATGCCACCGGGGACTCTCCTTCCTGACCGCCACGGAACAGCTCGCTGTAACCGGCATACCCGTCAACCACTAGGGTTCCTGACCAGCCGGCCTGCATCGCCCAGGCATACTCACCCCCACGTCCCGGCCGGCAGTCGTACACCACGATATCGCGGGCACTGCCCGCCGCGCTGTGTACCGTGTCGCAACACGGGCAGCCATACTGCGGTCTCACGGTGCACTTCACCACGAAGTGCGCCGGCACATACTCCAGCACCTCATTCACCTCGTCGCGGATATGGCGCATCGCCGCGCCACAGCCCGGGCATGGATGCCCGTCGCCGGGGCCGGTCTCAGGTGCCAGTACCGTCTCTTCCCGTGGCAGATGTGCCGGCAGCGGCTGACGCACCGGCTTCTTCCCGGTTTTTTCCTCCGGCGGCAGCAGGTCCCTCAGCTGGCGGGTGATGTCGGCCTCATCGCTGGCCGCGTCCTCGTCAGCCAGCGGTTTCTGGCTGGCCGGCAGACGCTCGCTTTTACGCCCGAAGCGCCACTGCTGTGCCAGCTTCAGGGCCTCCTCCAGCTCCCGGATGCGCTGTTCATATGCGGTTTTTTCTGCCTGCATGGCGGCATGAAGGTCATGGATACGCTGTTCCAGCGTGGAGTTGACGGTATTCAGGTTGTGGAGGCGCTGCTCATATTTGCGTGCCTGTGCCGTCAGCAGCTCTGTTGCCAGACGGCGCAGTTCATCAGGGTTTTGTATGGTGTGCAGGATGTCATCTGTCATGCTGCCATGATGACAGATGAGGACAGGAACATCCTGATAACAGGCTGATCGTATTCTGATCGTGCTGCCGGGAGGGGGTATTCAGTCCATGCCGGAAGGGGCCCGGCAGAGAGGCGCTGCCAGTCAACACCGGCGGTAAGCCAGGAGAACTGTTCCGGCGTGAGCGACCAGGAGACGTCCCCGTCACGGGGCCAGTGGAAGGTTCCCCGGTGGAGACGGCGGGCGCAGAGCCAGACGCCGTGGCGGTCCCACATTGTACTGCACCCATTTTGTTGGACGATGAAATGGAATAGCCCCTGATATGTCAAAGCCCAAATACCCTTTTGAAAAGCGCCTTGAAGTCGTGAATCACAACTTCACTACTGATGATGGTTACAGGATCATCTCGGCACGTTTTGGTGTCCCCCGAACCCAGGTCAGGACATGGGTTGCCCTCTATGAAAAACATGGAGAAAAAGGCTTAATTCCCAAACCTAAAGGTGTTAGTGCTGATCCAGAGTTGCGTATTAAGGTCGTGAAAGCTGTGATCGAGCAGCACATGTCCCTTAATCAGGCTGCTGCTCACTTTATGCTTGCTGGTAGTGGTTCTGTAGCCAGGTGGCTGAAGGTTTATGAAGAGCGCGGAGAAGCTGGTTTACGCGCGCTCAAGATTGGCACCAAAAGAAACATTGCAATATCAGTTGATCCAGAAAAAGCGGCATCAGCATTGGAACTGTCAAAAGACCGACGCATTGAGGATCTTGAAAGGCAAGTTCGATTTCTTGAAACGCGGCTTGTGTATCTACAAAAGCTGAAAGCCTTAGCTCATCCCACGAAAAAGTGGTAGTGTATTCAAAGTGTTGATTCCTGTTATCGCAGGTAATATTCCCGCTCAATAAATGTACCAATCACTTTGTCGTGCATTTCTGTGGATTTCGAATACCCCAGAGTTTTCCGGTTTAGTCGTTTCAGTCTGTTCCTGAGGTTCAGGTTTTCACGTTCGATGCGTTGCGTATAAAGCTTACCTGTGATGTGTTTTTCATTCGGCAATATGTCGTAAGCCCGGAAGTTATCTGTACACCAGAAAGCAACATTAAATCCCGATAACCGCTTCAGTAACTGGCGAAATACCTTTTTACTTCGACGACCAAAAGCATGGGCAACAATACGTTTGAAACGAGGCTCCCATGCATACCACAGCCAGCGCTGTTGCTTTTTATTGCCGACAAATGACCACATCTCATCAACTTCACAGATGAGCTGAATTTTCAGGTCATCCAGCGGCAGTGTGGTTACACATCGTGGTGCGAGTTTTTTAATGTGCGCACAACGGCATTAATGCTGATATGCAGCGCCCGTGCGGTGTCACGGATGCCCGCATTGTTCATTGCAAGGTCAACAATTTGCTCTTTCATGCCGTGTTGGCAGGCACGATAAGCGTAATCAAGCTGGAAAGTCCGACTGCACATCTGGCACCGATAACGCTGATGTTTAGCTTTTCCCTGACCATGCTTTTTAACCGATTCGGTTTGCCCACAAAACGGGCATTTTACGTCAACTTTAGCCATTCGAAACACTCAGCAAAAAGGAGTAATATTACAACATGATCAACACTTTGAATACTTGCCCTACATTTCACGTTAACCTTGTATTTTTGGGGGCGATTTATGTCTGTATGGGGCTGTTATATTTCAGGAGCTGAGGATATTAAAATGTTTTGCGGAAAAGTTCTCTCCATATCCTGTTTTTCCATTGCATGTAAATATTAAAAGCAGGGATGCACAAAAAAACAATAAGGAGAACATTTGTTATTGTATGATAAAGGATATACAGCAATCAATGATATTTCGATGGCATCTTAACTTTCTTTTATTTGGTTAACGTCGTTTGGGTGAAGGTTAAGGTGCCATCTTGATATCATTTATGGATAACACTAAGTACATTTAGGTAATGACTCCAACTTATTGATAGTGTTTTATGTTCAGATAATGCCCGATGACTTTGTCATGCAGCTCCACCGATTTTGAGAACGACA
>NZ_PTRV01000054.1:0-3008 GCF_002965285.1 Escherichia sp. MOD1-EC5990
TTCTCTCAATCCGCCAAAACACCTTCGGCGTTGTAAGGTTAAGCCTCACGGTTCATTAGTACCGGTTAGCTCAACGCATCGCTGCGCTTACACACCCGGCCTATCAACGTCGTCGTCTTCAACGTTCCTTCAGGACCCTTAAAGGGTCAGGGAGAACTCATCTCGGGGCAAGTTTCGTGCTTAGATGCTTTCAGCACTTATCTCTTCCGCATTTAGCTACCGGGCAGTGCCATTGGCATGACAACCCGAACACCAGTGATGCGTCCACTCCGGTCCTCTCGTACTAGGAGCAGCCCCCCTCAGTTCTCCAGCGCCCACGGCAGATAGGGACCGAACTGTCTCACGACGTTCTAAACCCAGCTCGCGTACCACTTTAAATGGCGAACAGCCATACCCTTGGGACCTACTTCAGCCCCAGGATGTGATGAGCCGACATCGAGGTGCCAAACACCGCCGTCGATATGAACTCTTGGGCGGTATCAGCCTGTTATCCCCGGAGTACCTTTTATCCGTTGAGCGATGGCCCTTCCATTCAGAACCACCGGATCACTATGACCTGCTTTCGCACCTGCTCGCGCCGTCACGCTCGCAGTCAAGCTGGCTTATGCCATTGCACTAACCTCCTGATGTCCGACCAGGATTAGCCAACCTTCGTGCTCCTCCGTTACTCTTTAGGAGGAGACCGCCCCAGTCAAACTACCCACCAGACACTGTCCGCAACCCCGATAAGGGGCCTACGTTAGAACATCAAACATTAAAGGGTGGTATTTCAAGGTCGGCTCCATGCAGACTGGCGTCCACACTTCAAAGCCTCCCACCTATCCTACACATCAAGGCTCAATGTTCAGTGTCAAGCTATAGTAAAGGTTCACGGGGTCTTTCCGTCTTGCCGCGGGTACACTGCATCTTCACAGCGAGTTCAATTTCACTGAGTCTCGGGTGGAGACAGCCTGGCCATCATTACGCCATTCGTGCAGGTCGGAACTTACCCGACAAGGAATTTCGCTACCTTAGGACCGTTATAGTTACGGCCGCCGTTTACCGGGGCTTCGATCAAGAGCTTCGCGTTACCGCTAACCCCATCAATTAACCTTCCGGCACCGGGCAGGCGTCACACCGTATACGTCCACTTTCGTGTTTGCACAGTGCTGTGTTTTTAATAAACAGTTGCAGCCAGCTGGTATCTTCGACTGATTTCAGCTCCACGAGCAAGTCGCTTCACCTACATATCAGCGTGCCTTCTCCCGAAGTTACGGCACCATTTTGCCTAGTTCCTTCACCCGAGTTCTCTCAAGCGCCTTGGTATTCTCTACCTGACCACCTGTGTCGGTTTGGGGTACGATTTGATGTTACCTGATGCTTAGAGGCTTTTCCTGGAAGCAGGGCATTTGTTGCTTCAGCACCGTAGTGCCTCGTCATCACGCCTCAGCCTTGATTTTCCGGATTTGCCTGGAAAACCAGCCTACACGCTTAAACCGGGACAACCGTCGCCCGGCCAACATAGCCTTCTCCGTCCCCCCTTCGCAGTAACACCAAGTACAGGAATATTAACCTGTTTCCCATCGACTACGCCTTTCGGCCTCGCCTTAGGGGTCGACTCACCCTGCCCCGATTAACGTTGGACAGGAACCCTTGGTCTTCCGGCGAGCGGGCTTTTCACCCGCTTTATCGTTACTTATGTCAGCATTCGCACTTCTGATACCTCCAGCATACCTCACAGTACACCTTCGCAGGCTTACAGAACGCTCCCCTACCCAACAACGCATAAGCGTCGCTGCCGCAGCTTCGGTGCATGGTTTAGCCCCGTTACATCTTCCGCGCAGGCCGACTCGACCAGTGAGCTATTACGCTTTCTTTAAATGATGGCTGCTTCTAAGCCAACATCCTGGCTGTCTGGGCCTTCCCACATCGTTTCCCACTTAACCATGACTTTGGGACCTTAGCTGGCGGTCTGGGTTGTTTCCCTCTTCACGACGGACGTTAGCACCCGCCGTGTGTCTCCCGTGATAACATTCTCCGGTATTCGCAGTTTGCATCGGGTTGGTAAGTCGGGATGACCCCCTTGCCGAAACAGTGCTCTACCCCCGGAGATGAATTCACGAGGCGCTACCTAAATAGCTTTCGGGGAGAACCAGCTATCTCCCGGTTTGATTGGCCTTTCACCCCCAGCCACAAGTCATCCGCTAATTTTTCAACATTAGTCGGTTCGGTCCTCCAGTTAGTGTTACCCAACCTTCAACCTGCCCATGGCTAGATCACCGGGTTTCGGGTCTATACCCTGCAACTTAACGCCCAGTTAAGACTCGGTTTCCCTTCGGCTCCCCTATTCGGTTAACCTTGCTACAGAATATAAGTCGCTGACCCATTATACAAAAGGTACGCAGTCACCCCATAAAGAGGCTCCCACTGCTTGTACGTACACGGTTTCAGGTTCTTTTTCACTCCCCTCGCCGGGGTTCTTTTCGCCTTTCCCTCACGGTACTGGTTCACTATCGGTCAGTCAGGAGTATTTAGCCTTGGAGGATGGTCCCCCCATATTCAGACAGGATACCACGTGTCCCGCCCTACTCATCGAGCTCACAGTATGTGCATTTTTGTGTACGGGGCTGTCACCCTGTATCGCGCGCCTTTCCAGACGCTTCCACTAACACACACACTGATTCAGGCTCTGGGCTGCTCCCCGTTCGCTCGCCGCTACTGGGGGAATCTCGGTTGATTTCTTTTCCTCGGGGTACTTAGATGTTTCAGTTCCCCCGGTTCGCCTCATTAACCTATGGATTCAGTTAATGATAGTGTGACGAATCACACTGGGTTTCCCCATTCGGAAATCGCCGGTTATAACGGTTCATATCACCTTACCGACGCTTATCGCAGATTAGCACGTCCTTCATCGCCTCTGACTGCCAGGGCATCCACCGTGTACGCTTAGTCGCTTAACCTCACAACCCGAAGATGTTTCTTGCGATTCATCATCGTGTTGCGAAAATTTGAGAGACTCACGAACAACT
>NZ_PTRV01000055.1:0-2805 GCF_002965285.1 Escherichia sp. MOD1-EC5990
ATTATTTAATTCTTTCAGCGGAAATTTTTCCTCGAAGGCTTTATTTAGCCGCCCCTGGTTTCCTTTTACAGCGAATAAATAATCACCTCCCTGTTTTTGTATCTTCTCTGCAATATCTTTCTGGCAACCCATCGCATCAGTTGTGATGATTTTTCCTTTAATATCCAGCATGTTAAGAAGTTCTGGGATAGCTGTAATTTCATTGGATTTCTCATCCGTCCTGATCTGTCCGATGACCAGACTGTGCATTGTTGAGAACGCACTAATGACATGAATCGCTCCCTTGCGGCGACTCTTGTCATAAGAATGCCGGAGTGTTTTTCCATCAATTGCGATGACGTCTTTATCATCTGAAGAATGGCAGTCACGCATCCAGTTAATAAAGCACTCGTGAAATTTTGCAGGACTGATACAGGATACAACTCTGGCAATGGTATCGTGAACAGGAATACCATTTTCAAAATCACCATATTGCTTCAAAAAATCGGGATGTGTTTCCCCAAAATCCTCTATATCTTCCCAAACTTCTGCACCCGAAATAACGGCGCAAATAGTCAACAGTAGAATGTCCGATAATTTATGTTCCACTTTCCAGGCTTGTCTGTAATCGGGGGTAATAGAAATATGTTCCATCAATTTTTTAAGTTCCATTTTGTTCTCCTTAATTATGTAAGGAGTATTTGATCATGTATAAGCAATAAAAAACAGCTTCAGGTAATGAGGAATATCTCAATTTTTAAACATAAAATTCGAATTGTTTAGTACAAAAAAGCAGCGTTACGTGATCTTTCCCTGGGTAGTGGTATTCAATGGCCCGTCTGCCCTGCGTGGCGACATTCACCCGCCCGCGTTCGTCGTAGCCGGTGCGCTGTGATATGCCGTCCGGGCTGAAGATACCCGTCAGCCTGCCGGATTTGTCATACGCGTACTGCGTTTTCCCTTCCGGGGCGATGATTTCTGCCAGGCGGCCTGCAGCGTCCCATGTGTAGACGATTGTCTCATCCAGGCCGTTAACCTTCTCTGTACACAGACAATTGGCATTACAGCGGATTAGATATCACTCTATTTTTTTTATCATATCCTTAAATGCTTTTTTCGGTACCGGGCCTCTAGATATAGCAAGACCATAGTTCGCAAAATCTGAAGCAAGTCCCAAATTTTTTTTCTCATATTGGTAGTTCATACACATCAAAGCTAATCTTACGCTACTTACATTACTTAGCTCATCGCAAATATTTCTCTCTTCAATATCGACAACACGAATACTATCGAATATTTTATTCAATGAATCAAAGTATTCAAAAAAACAAAACGCTTTATCCTTTATCTCATTGATAACAAATTCATCACCTTCAAAAGAATTCAGCAAAGATATACTTAGTCCATCACACACACGATTACGAATGTAGCAATCTATTTCTTTTGTTGGTAGTTCATTGCAAAAACCTTCGAATATAGGATGAACACCTGTGTTTATAAAAAAAATATCACCCGTGCTCTTTTTTTGAAAATTTATACAGTATACAAACTTATCATGCACTTTATAAAAGTCAGTGTCACTATTTTTCACGAACCCACTATTAATTAAAAAATCACCAATCGGTTTGAGTTTCACACTATCACTCCTTATCGATAAATAATCGGTATACCATGTTTATTTAACAGATCTTCAAGTGGTTTAGTTGGCCCAATCTTCCCTGTAGTTGGACTTCTTGTAAACACCCATTCAATTTGATCAAGTTGCCCACTTCTCAAAATCTTAATATCACGGGCTACCTCTTGCCGTACTCGGGCAGTTATCCCTGTTCGACCGACTTTAGATTCAATACCCGTTACTCCATCAACAACGTCAATACGCCTTAATCCTCCTGTCACTCTATAATTTTGTTCAATTAGAGTGGTTCCCCTCTCTTTGGCAATTATATCCCTTACTTTATCGCCAATCGTTTTATTTCCCTGAACCAGAGGCTTACCAAAATTTGATGTAACTCTTGCTGCCCGACTGGCTTCGAGGTTAGCAAGCACCCGCTGTCTGATTATGGGACACGTTGCTAATCCCAAAGGATCAACATACCCACATGGATTAGGCACATACCGGTAAGTCTGCTCCCCCCCGGCCAGCCCCAGGGGGTCACTCACCAGGTACATCCCGGTTTCCGGCTCGTAGTACCGGAACCGGTTATAGCACAGCCCGGATTCTGCATCCTGCCACTGTCCTGCATACAGCAGGCCGGGGTCGGCTTCCGGGTCCAGTTCCCCGCGCGGGTCCGGGTAGCCGGTGTCTGCGGGCAGGCTGAGTGCCAGCCCCCACAGGCTGGTCTGTCCCGGCCGCCAGACGGTTTTACCTTCACTGTTAAAGAGCATCACCGGGCGGCCTGTCAGGTCGCTTACCGCATGGCTCGTCCGCGTCACCCACTGCGGGGCCACGGACGGATGCGGCTGCCTTTCCCGGCTGAACTGCTGACTCAGCAGCTCAAAGCCGTTAAACACCAGGTGCCGTACGCTGTACAGTTTATCATCCCGGTATTCCCGCATTTCCGCAATACTGTCGCCGTCCCACAGGTACGTAAAACGGATTTTCTTCCGGTCGCAGCGTTTTTCCGTCCGTCTGCCGCTGGCGTCGTGGCGGTATTCCCACTGCACCCCCAGTGCGCTGCAATACCCGGTCAGCTGGTCCCGGCTGTCCCACCGGAACCGCTCTGTTTCCGGGCGGTAGCCGTCACGGTGCCTGGTGCGGCTGACCATCCGGCCTGCGGCGTCATAGTCATACTGCGTGTTTCCGGCCTGTTTCAGCCGGTGGCCTCC
>NZ_PTRV01000056.1:0-2070 GCF_002965285.1 Escherichia sp. MOD1-EC5990
GTAAGCGTACAGCCTGAACCGTCTGGTCAGAATCTGACGAATTAGACAAAGTGGTGTCCACCAAATAAGTAGTGGGAACCAAAGTGTCAGATATGCAGAAAAATGTGACTCCCGGCAGGCGAAAAGGCTGCCCTAATTATCCTCCCGAATTTAAACAGCAGCTCGTTGCTGCCTCCTGTGAGCCCGGGATATCCATCTCAAAACTTGCTCTTGAAAATGGCATTAACGCCAATCTGTTGTTCAAATGGCGACAACAATGGCGCGAGGGAAAGCTGCTATTACCTTCTTCAGAGAGCCCCCAGCAACTTCCTGTGACTCTCGATGCAGCTGCCGAACAGCCAGAATCGCTCGCAGAGGACCCGGAAACCCTCAGTATCAGCTGTGAGGTAACGTTCCGGCACGGGACGCTCCGCTTCAATGGCAATGTCAGCGAAAAGCTCCTGACTCTGCTGATACAGGAACTGAAGCGATGATCCCGTTACCTTCCGGGACCAAAATTTGGCTGGTTGCCGGTATCACCGATATGAGAAATGGCTTCAACGGCCTGGCTGCGAAAGTACAAACGGCGCTGAAAGACGATCCCATGTCCGGCCATGTTTTCATTTTCCGGGGCCGCAGCGGCAGTCAGGTTAAACTGCTGTGGTCCACCGGTGACGGACTGTGCCTCCTGACCAAACGGCTGGAGCGTGGGCGCTTCGCCTGGCCGTCAGCCCGTGATGGCAAAGTGTTCCTTACGCAGGCGCAGCTGGCGATGCTGCTGGAAGGTATCGACTGGCGACAGCCTAAGCGGCTGCTGACCTCCCTGACCATGCTGTAAATCTCTTTATCCTGGTTGTCACAGAATAAGCCCGGTAAAACACGGGCTTATGAATGACATCTCTTCTGACGACATCTTCCTGCTGAAACAGCGCCTGGCCGAACAGGAAGCGCTGATCCACGCCCTGCAGGAAAAGCTGAGCAACCGGGAGCGCGAAATAGACCATCTGCAGGCGCAGCTGGATAAACTCCGCCGGATGAACTTCGGCAGTCGTTCCGAAAAAGTCTCCCGCCGTATCGCACAAATGGAAGCCGATCTGAACCGGCTTCATAAAGAGAGCGATACGCTGACTGGTAGGGTGTATGACCCGGCAGTATAGCGTCCGTTGCGTCAGACCCGCACCCGTAAGCCGTTCCCTGAATCACTACCCCGTGACGAAAAGCGACTGTTGCCTGCGCCGCCGTGCTGCCCGAACTGCGGCGGTTCACTGAACTATCTGGGCGAGGATACCGCCGAACAGCTGGAGTTGATGCGTAGCGCCTTTCGGGTTATCCGGACGGTACGGGAAAAACATGCCTGTACTCAGTGCGATGCCATCGTGCAGGCACCTGCACCTTCGCGGCCCATCGAGCGGGGTATCGCCGGACCGGGGCTGCTGGCCCGCGTGCTGACCTCGAAGTATGCAGAGCACACCCCGCTGTATCGCCAGTCAGAAATATACGGCCGGCAAGGTGTGGAGCTGAGCCGTTCACTGCTGTCGGGCTGGGTGGATGCATGCTGCCGGCTGCTGTCTCCGCTGGAAGAGGCGCTTCATGGCTATGTCATGACTGACGGCAAACTCCATGCCGATGATACCCCGGTCCAGGTACTGCTGCCGGGTAATAAGAAGACGAGGACCGGGCGGTTGTGGGCGTATGTTCGTGATGACCGCAATGCCGGGTCAGCGTTGGCACCTGCAGTGTGGTTCGCTTACAGCCCGGACAGAAAAGGCATCCATCCGCAGACTCATCTTGCTTGCTTCAGCGGTGTGCTGCAAGCGGATGCGTACGCCGGGTTCAACGAGCTGTATCGCAATGGTGGGATAACGGAAGCTGCCTGCTGGGCTCATGCCCGCCGAAAGATCCACGATGTGCACGTCCGCATCCCGTCAGCACTGACGGAAGAAGCCCTGGAGCAGATCGGTCAGTTGTACGCCATAGAGGCGGATATAAGGGGAATGCCGGCAGAGCAGCGGCTTGCTGAACGTCAGCGAAAAACGAAACCGCTGTTGAAATCCCTGGAAAGCTGGTTGCGTGAAAAGATGAAGACCCTGT
>NZ_PTRV01000057.1:0-2043 GCF_002965285.1 Escherichia sp. MOD1-EC5990
ACTGACCACGCAGGCGCAGCGGGCAGAAGAGGCCCGGCAGAAGGCCTCTTCCGGCGGGACGGAACAGTCCGCTTTTCCTGATACCCTGCCGGACTACACGGAATATGGCCGGGACAACGGTATCCGTCTGTCTGCCGTGTGGCTGACGCACGACCCGGAATACCCGGACAACCTGCCAGCCACGCCGCTGGTGCGCTATGGCTGGACGCCGCGCGGCGAACTGGCGGCGGTGTATGACCGCAGCAATACACAGGTGCGCAGCTTTACTTACGATGATAAATACCGGGGCCGGATGGTGGCGCACCGTCACACGGGCCGGCCGGAAATCCGTTACCGTTACGACAGCGACGGGCGGGTGACAGAGCAGCTTAATCCGGCGGGTTTAAGCTACACGTATCAGTATGAGAAAGACCGCATCACCATCACCGACAGCCTGGACCGCCATGAAGTCCTGCATACCGCAGGCGAAGGCGGGCTGAAGCGGGTGGTGAAAAAGGAACACGCGGACGGCAGCGTCACGCAGAGTCAGTTTGACGCGGTGGGCAGGCTTAAGACACAGACGGATGCGGCAGGCCGGACAACAGAATACAGCCCGGATGTGGTGACGGGCCTCATCACGCGCATCACCACACCGGATGGCAGGGCATCGGCGTTTTACTATAACCACCACAGCCAGTTAACGTCAGCCACCGGGCCTGACGGGCTGGAAATACGCCGGGAATATGATGAATACGGCCGTCTGATTCAGGAAACTGCCCCTGACGGCGATATCATCCGCTACCGTTATGATAATCCACACAGTGACTTCCCCTGCGCAACGGAAGATGCCACCGGCAGCCGGAAAACCATGACATGGAGCCGTTACGGCCAGTTGCTGAGCTTCACCGACTGTTCCGGCTACCAGACCCGTTATGACCATGACCGCTTCGGGCAGATGACGGCAGTGCACCGCGAGGAAGGCCTGAGTCAGTACCGCACATACGACAGCCGTGGACAGTTAATTGCCGTGAAAGACACGCAGGGCCATGAAACGCGGTATGAATACAACGCCGCCGGTGACCTGACCGCCGTCATTGCCCCGGACGGCAGCAGAAACGGGACACAGTACGATGCGTGGGGAAAGGCCGTCCGTACCACGCAGGGCGGGCTGACGCGCAGTATGGAATACGATGCTGCAGGACGGGTCATCCGCCTGACAAACGAAAACGGCAGCCACACCACCTTCCGTTACGATGTACTCGACCGGCTGATACAGGAAACCGGCTTTGACGGCCGCACACAGCGTTATCACCACGACCTGACCGGCAAACTTATCCGCAGCGAGGATGAGGGGCTGGTCACCCACTGGCACTATGACGAAGCAGACCGCATCACGCAGCGAACGGTGAATGGTGAAACCGCAGAACAGTGGCGGTACGACGAACGCGGCTGGCTGACAGGCATCAGCCATCTCAGCGAAGGCCACCGGGTGACGGTGCATTACGGGTATGATGAGAAAGGCCGCCTGACCGGTGAGCGCCAGACGGTGCATCACCCGCAGACGGAAGCACTGCTCTGGCAGCATGAGACCAGACATGCGTACAACGCGCAGGGGCTGGCGAACCGCTGTATACCGGACAGCCTGCCCGCCGTGGAATGGCTGACTTATGGCAGTGGTTACCTGGCAGGGATGAAACTCGGCGACACACCGCTGGTGGAGTACACCCGCGACCGCCTGCACCGGGAAACGCTGCGCAGCTTCGGCCGTTATGAACTCACCACCGCTTACACCCCTGCCGGGCAGTTACAGAGTCAGCACCTGAACAGCCTGCAGTATGACCGCGATTACACCTGGAACGACAACGGCGAACTCATTCGCATCAGCAGCCCGCGCCAGACCCGGAGTTACAGCTACAGCGACTCCGGCAGGCTGACCGGCGTCCACACCACCACCTCAAATCTGGATATCCGCATCCCGTATGCCACGGACCCGGCAGGTAACCGCCTGCCCGACCCGGAGCTGCACCCGGACAGCACCCTCAGCATGTGGCCGGATAACCGTAT
>NZ_PTRV01000058.1:0-2002 GCF_002965285.1 Escherichia sp. MOD1-EC5990
ACCGAGAAAGACACTGAAGTTCAAAACACCGAAAGAGATAATTGAAAGGGGTGTTGCATTGACAGATTGAATCTACAACCGCGCTCTTGATGTCAGACTCCCTGAACAGTTCTCGATAATAGGGAAACTCAGAGCGCATTATCCTGTGGTCACACTCTGCCATGTGTTCGGGGTTCATCGCAGCAGCTACAGATACTGGAAAAACCGTCCTGAAAAACCAGACGGCAGACGGGCTGTATTACGCAGTCAGGTACTTGAGCTACATGGCATCAGCCACGGTTCGGCCGGAGCAAGAAGCATCGCCACAATGGCCCCCCCACCCGGAGAGGCTACCAGATGGGACGCTGGCTTGCTGGCAGGCTCATGAAAGAGCTGGGGCTGGTCAGCTGTCAGCAGCCGACTCACCGGTATAAACGTGGTGGTCATGAACATGTTGCTATCCCTGACTACCTTGAACGGCAGTTCGCCGTGACCGAGCCAAATCAGGTGTGGTGCGGTGATGTGACCTGTATCTGGACGGGTAAGCGCCGGGCGTACCTCGCCGTTATTCCCGACCTGTTCGCAAGAAAACCAGTGGACTGGGCCATGTCGTTCTCGCCGGACAGCAGGCTCACCATGAAAGCGCTGGAAATGGCATGGGAAACCCGTGGTAAGCCCGGCAGGGTGATGTTCCACAGCGATAGTAATAATGCCGGTATCAGTTTTTATCATCACTCTGTTTGCTGTTTAACCAGACTGGTGTGATTACTGATGCAGTGAAGACCTTCCCGTATCCTGACTCACACAGCGATCGCCCCTTTATGTCCTGCCCTGGACCTGTCGGTTGCAGGAAGCGCCTTCATGCGAGGCGTCTCCTCACCGATACGCGTGACTCAAGAAGGGCCTGACGGCTTGTCTCGTTACTGTCCTGTCCGGGTTATCTGTCTGGAGATTCAACTCTGTTTCCTCACAGGAGCTCTGTTATGGCAGGTAAAGTTACGGAAGCCGCTGTTGTGGGGGCGTGGATACACATAAAGATCTGCACGTTGCCGCTGTCGTAGATCAGAACAATAAGTAACAACTCAAAACCAGATTCAGTACTTGCAAAACGGAGGTAGTCCATAGATGTAGTAGGTGGCTTCAGAGATACTGGCCTCCCGGCAGACATCTTTAACGGTTCGTCCAGCTTCAACTGACTTAATCACAGCGATGATCTGATGCTCGGTAAAACGGGCTTTACGCATAGCGATCGCCTTCGTTAGCAGATTGATTATGCCGGATGATCTCTAAATACGAATGGCACGATTATGCGGGATACTTACATTTCCATTAATAGTAACTAGAAGAAAAGCTTATGAATATGGTTTAGAATTACCAAATTTGATCATGCATAAAGAGATACCAGAATGGTATGGAAACCGACTTATGTTGGCTGTGAGCATTTCGTATTGTTTTAATAGTCGCAAGTGGTTCAACAACAATGGTTTAAGTAAATGAATAAGAACTTTATATTAGATCTTACTGTTAATACTACTAACCCTATAAATAACAAAGAGTTTCTTTGGGTTAGTTATAATATAAATAATTCAACTGCTAAAAAATATGAGAAATCATATTGGATGACGCTGGAAAAAAAATGCCTATCTTTATTTGGTATTAACGGATATGATCTTCAGACAGGTGCATGGTTCTGCCTTATTTCTGCACATCTATATAGTTGGGAAGGTCTTGCTGTTGCTTCATGGAAATTTGCAGATACTTTTGTCAAACAAAAACAATGCTGGCCTCCACTTACAGCCAGCCAGATGCGAACCAATACTCTTATCTGGTATATTAAAAATGTCATTCCAGCGATGCAGATGTTGTCTGATGATCCAAAAACTGACTCCTCATTAAGATTGCTGGAGGATTCATTAGCATTATTGACGGAATTTGAGAATAATCTATTTTCTGGGGGGGGGGGGGTTTTGGGGGGTGGTTGATTAAGTAAAACAAAAAAAAAATTGGAAAATTAAAATAAATT
>NZ_PTRV01000059.1:0-1890 GCF_002965285.1 Escherichia sp. MOD1-EC5990
ACGGTGTGCCGTAGGCACAAAGATGCAAAACGGGACGTTTTGCATGTAATAAGCATAAGCTTGTGAAGAGATGGTGGCAGGCCCACCGGGATCTGCTGTCGGAAGTCGGTCCCAAACAACCCCGGCTGCTGTGGTAAAGAGCCATGGTAGTGAGCGCAGGGGGAACGATCAGACGAGATCTGATCCTATGTGAGATACAGTGAGATGAGTAAACCCGAACCTGTGTTGAAACGTCGTTAGTCCTAAGTGACATCAAAACCGGAGGTTTCGTGATACCGCCGGGATTAATTTACGGGTGAATTCCGAATGCTGCGTGAATGATGTCCGGTGTATAGCAGGCATGACGCTGTATCGGGCTCTTTGCAGGAACTACGGGAACCGGTCGTCGCAATGTCAAGAGAGAAATACAAATAACCGAAATTATGAGTATGAGAGTATCGATGTGCGAAACCGGGGCAGAGCTGTTCGTAGTAGTGAGGAAGCGTTTGTAATGAACGTGGAGCGAAGGGACAGCGTCGGGCAGTCTGCATCACAGCCCAACTGTAGGCAGGAGGAGGCTGTGTGTGAACAGACAAAACCGTTTCAGGTCAGTAAATTGCATGTGGTGGAAGCGTACCGGCGGATAAAGGCGAATGCCGGAGCTGCCGGAGTGGATAACCAGACGCTGAAAGATTTTGAGCGGGATCTGAAAGGAAATCTGTACAAAATCTGGAACAGGTTATCGTCGGGAAGCTGGATGCCGCCGCCAGTGCGTGCGGTGGAAATTCCGAAGAAGGATGGCAGCAAAAGACTTTTAGGAATACCGACAGTAAGCGATCGAATAGCGCAGATGACGGTGCTGGTAACGTTTGAACCATTAGTGGAGCGTTATTTCCTGAATGATTCATACGGATACCGGCATGGAAAATCAGCGCTGGATGCAATAGCAGTCACCAGAAAACGTTGCTGGCAATACGACTGGTGTCTTGAGTTTGATATTAAAGGGTTATTCGATAATATCCCCCACGATTTATTACTCAGGGCAGTAGATAAACATTGTGCGGATAAATGGGTAAGACTGTCTATTCGCCGCTGGCTGACAGCGCCGGTGCAGATGCCGGATGGAACACTGAAGGAAAGAAATAAAGGTACGCCACAGGGTGGAGTCATCAGCCCGGTACTGGCGAATTTATTTCTGCACTATGTGTTTGATAAATGGCTGACGTTACATTATCCGGAAATTCCCTGGTGCCGTTATGCAGATGATGGATTAATTCATTGTGGCAGTAAACAACAGGCAGAGGAATTACTGAATAAGCTGGCAAAACGTTTTCAGGAATGTGGACTGGAATTACATCCGGAGAAAACGAAAATAGTTTACTGCAAAGACAGCGAACGACAGGCGAACCATGAAACAGTGCAGTTTGATTTTCTGGGGTATACGTTCAGAGCGCGAAGAGCACGTAACCACCGGCGGGGGAACCTCTTTACGAGTTTCAGCCCGGCGGCGAGTAACCGTGCGCAGAAAGGCATGATTGGAAAACTCAGGAAACTGTGGATCAGACGCAGGGTGGAGATGAGTCTCGAAGATATTGCGAAGTGGCTGAATCCGATAATATCGGGGTGGCTGAATTATTACGCGAGATACCACAAATCAGCGATGAAGAAAGTATGCAGATATATTAATCTGACGCTGATTGCGTGGGCGAGAAAGAAATATAAAACCCTGCGGTATAGAAAGACGAAGGCGTGTCAGCTAATGGAAAGGCTGTCAAAAGAGAAGCCGGAGTTGTTTGCCCACTGGAAAGCAGGACCAGGAAGCGCGTTTGCCTGACGGGAGCCGTATGAAGCGAGAGTTTCACGTACGGTTCTGCGAGAGGCTGTCGGGGAGGTTCCGGTGGCCTACTCACT